>NZ_JAILXP010000002.1 GCF_020740895.1 Streptomyces sp. UNOB3_S3
ACCCCGTACACCCCCCGCTTCGCGCACCTGCCGCCCCAAGCCCGCGACTTCGCCGCCGCCGAAGCACGCCACGGCCTCGGCGGCGTCCTGGGGCACCTGCACGGCGTCCGCTACGTCAACCACCCGCTGGCGGTGACGGCCGCCGACTTCAAGCCCGCCCAGCTCCAGGCTGCCGCCCAGCTCGGCCTCGCGGTGCCCGAGACCCTGATCACCAACGACACCGAGGCCGCGGCCAAGTTCGCCGCCGAGCACGGCCCGGTCATCTACAAGACCTTCCGCGGCCTGCCCCAGGATGAGGACGGGAACGCCGGTGCAATCTGGACCCAGCGCATCGACCCCGCCACCTTCGACGACTCCCTGGCGGTGACCGCGCACCTGTTCCAGGCCGAGATCCCTAAGACCAGCGACGCACGGGTCACCGTGGTCGGCCGCCGGGTCTTCGCCCAGCAGATCACGGCCCCCGACGGCGCGCTGGATTGGCGCCGAGGCGACTGGAAGACCCTGGAGCACACCCCCATCGCCGTTCCCACGGTTATTCAGGTTGCGCTGCACGCGTATCTGGGGGCTTTCGGTCTGGTCTTCGGCTGCTTCGACTTCGCT
Organism: Streptomyces sp. UNOB3_S3; assembly: GCF_020740895.1. Taxonomy (GTDB): domain Bacteria; phylum Actinomycetota; class Actinomycetes; order Streptomycetales; family Streptomycetaceae; genus Streptomyces. The sequence continues at coordinate 601 of NZ_JAILXP010000002.1, forward strand.
CTCACCGGGGCCGGCGACCGTGCGGAGGACTGGGTGTTCATCGAGTGCAACCCCAACGGGCAGTGGGCGTGGCTGCCCGACGCCGACGCCATCGCGGCGGCGTTCGCCGACATCCTCACCCCCGAAGGAGGCCGGGCATGACGACGATGCCCACCGACATCGACGCGGACGCCGCGCGGCTGCGCGGCGCGATGGCCAAGGTCCTGACCGAGGACGGCGTGCTCGCCGATCCGGCCTGGCGGCAGGCGGTAGAGACCGTGCCGCGGCACCGCTTCGTGCCCGGCTTCTACCTGCCTGCCGACACCCGCGACGAGCAGGGGCTGACCGTGTGGGAGCCGGTCACCGCGGAGACCGACTACGGTCGCTGGCTGGCCGCCGCGTACTGCGACACCACGCTGATCACCCAGTTCGACGGCGACGAACCCGACTGGAAGAACCCGCAGGCGCGGCGCGGCGGAGCCCCGACCTCCTCCTCCACGCTGCCGTCGCTGGCGGTGCGGATGTGGGCCGACGCCGACGTCCACGAAGGGCACGCGGTCCTGGAGGTAGGCACAGGCACTGGCTACTCCACCGCACTGGCCTGCGAACGGCTCGGCTCCTCCGGCGTCACCAGCATCGAGGTGGACGGCCGTCGGCTGGAGACGGCAGCGAGCGCGCTGCACGGCTGCGGGTACACGCCCGCCCTGGCGGTCGCAGACGGGTTGTACGGGTACTGGCCGCAGGCGCCCTTCGACCGGATCGTGGCCGCCTGCTCCTTCCGCGCCATCCCGCCCGCCCTCATCGCCCAGATGCGGCCCGGCGGGAAGATCCTGCTCACCCTCTCCGGCTGGCTCTACGGCTACGTCCGCGTCCTGCTCACCGTGCACGACGACGGCACCGCCGAAGGACCGCTGCTGCCCGGCACGGTCTCCTTCATGGCCGCGCGTACCCACGCGGCCCCGGCGTTCGGCAACCCGGCCCACTGGGCCGCGGGCCTGCCGGAGACGGGCCGTACGGCCCGGCATGCCCCGGAGCGGATCACAGCCGCGAGCGAGGAGACGTTCCACGTGCGGTTCCTCGCCCAGTGCGCCGTGCCGGACGCCCAGATGACCACCGTGGGCGAAGTCGTTCACCTGGTCGACGTGACGACCGGCTCAGCTGCCGCCCTCACCCCGCGCGACGGCCGGTGGGAGGTGCGCGAGGGCGGCCCGGTGCGGCTGTGGGAACGGATCGAGGCGGTGCTGGACGCCTACGACGAGGCGGGCCGACCGGGGCCGGAGACCTTCACGCTCCACGTGGGCGGCGGCAGGCAGCAGCTGCAGCACCCACAGCTGCCCGGCCTGCCGTTGCCAAGGCCCTGACAGTCGGTCAGGGACCGCAGTCTCCTGGTGCCCGGACGGGGAGCGTGACGGCCTCCGCCCGGGCACCAGATTGTGGAGTACGGGGCGCGGGCCATAGATCACCGCCCCCGGCAGCCAGAAGCAAGAAGTGACACCGCTGATGATCGGGATACGCAAAATCACCAAAGAGCCCGTCCGGCGTACGCGGATCCGGTGTGCTGGGGAGCAGCACACCGGTACTTCTTCTGGGGAGCAGTGATGACCGACATCCGTATGAGCCCTGACGTACGGGCCGCGCTGGGGCCGGACGGGGTCGCCAAGGCCGGGGCCGTCACCCTCAACAACGCGATCTGCCTCGGCTGCGAGAAGAAGATCCACCCCAGCGAGCCGGCCAATGTCGTCGTACGGATCGCGGGGCTCGGGCGGGCCACGGGCCGTGTCGCGCACGTACGGTACGCGCACGCCCACTGCCACGCCTCGGCCGTCGTGGAGATCCCCGACGCCCGCTCCCCCATGCCGCCGGCCGCGGCGGACGACGGCATGGCGATGCGGATGACCGCCGCCGTCGAACACGGCCGCTCCGTGCTGCCCACCCTCATCGCCGAACCCGAAGCGCCGGTCTACCTCAACACCGGAACCGGAGCGGGCTCCGAGCTCCTGGACGTCCTCGCCTCCCGGGTCCTTGCCCGCGGATTCTCGCCGGTCGGCCGGATGCGGCAGGCGCCCGCTCACGCGGACCGGTGGCTGGCCACCTACAGCACCCCTGCCGGGCCGGACCGCATCGCGCAGCTGACCGTCATGGAGCCCGACGGGACGCTCTTCTACACCGGCACCATCGCTCCCCCGCCGCAATGGACCGCCGGGGTCGAGCAGTACGGCTGGAGCGTGATCTATGTGGGGAAGATCGGACTCGCCGGGATCCCCGGCAGCGACCAGAAGGCCAAGAACCGCCTCATGCGGGAAGCCGCGGCCGCAGGGCGGTTCGTCGGTGCACGTATCGCCGTCCACCACCTCGGATCGTCAGCCTCGCGCCCTGCCGGTTGAGCCGCCGCCTGGTAAGTCAGCTCGGAGACCCACACGGGTTTCCCCGCCGGAATTCCCCCGTGTGGGTGACACCCTCGGGAACGCAGGTGCGGGAGGCTGCTTCTGACCGGTCTCACGGCAGGAGCAGCCTGAATGATCACCGTCCACATGAGCCCTGACGTCCAGGAAGTGCTGGGCCCGTTCGGGATGGAGCAGGCCCGTCAGGCAGCGCAGGGCGCGGACTGCGCTGCCTGCACGAAGCGGATCACCGGCAGGGCGAACGTGGTGGTGACGGGAACGAACGGCCCGCAGGTCCGGGTGTGGTTCACCCATCCCGGCTGCATGCGCTCGGCGGTGACGGAGCTCAAGACCGGCGCGCCGAAGAACCCCGCGGACGAGATGCGGGTGAGCACCCTGCCACCCAGCGGTTCCGGGCACGGGCTGGCGGTCCTGGCCGCGGAACTGGTGAGCCCGCAGTTCTTCGCCGACACACCCCAAGCCGAACTCACCGATGTGTTCGCGCCCCACCTCCAGCGCCGTGGCTTCGAGCTCGCCTGCGACATCGCCAGCCCGCCACCGCTGGTCAAGGAGTGGGGCGCCGTGCTCACCGCAGCGCCGGGCCTGCCGGCCGCGTCCAGCCTCCTGGCGGTCGTGGACCCGGAGGGCACTGTCTTCTTCACCGGGCCCGTCTTCACCCCCACCCGCTGGCGCCGCACAGCGCTGGAGGCCGGGGAATGCGCGCTCTACTACGGGCCCGCCGGCCTCGACCCCGCCTCCCGCGACTTCCCCGCCCAGCACCGGCTCCTGGAGACCGCCGCCCGGGACGGACAGCTGCTGGCCGCACGGATCCCCTGCACGGACGACGCGACCGTCCTGGAAGCCGCTGCCAGGCCGTGACGTCCTGCGGGCGGCTTCCAGACGAGTACGGGGGCGTCCGTGATCATCCGCAGCCGCTATGCGGCGAAGCCGACGCTGGTGCAGTACTCGTACTGACCCCACTGCGAGCCCAGGTCGACGATCGTGTCGTCCCAGGCCGCGTCGAGGCCCTGATGGTCACCGGCCGCCCACGCGCCGACGATCCTGTCCCAGCGACGCACGTTCATCGTCCGGTACTCCACCACCCGCCGCAGCGGCCGCGGCACCTGCGACTGGTCGAGCGGATGGATCTCCACCCGCGTCCCGCGACCCTCACGGTTCAGGCGCTTGAGGAGGTGCCGGGCGACGTTCTGCCGGCGCACCGCCCGGTAGGCCGCGTCGATGCGTTCCAGGTTGGCCTTCGACGGCTGGCGTTTGCCCTCCAGCCACGCCTTCAGCGTCCTGTCAGTGACCGTCAGCCCGGCCTCCTTCGCGGCCGCACGCGCGTGATCCGTACGGGTGAGGTAGTGCAAGCGTGCTATCAGGCCGCGCCTGGCAGTGACGGGGGTGGCGATGCCGCCCGCGAGCTCGTCGAGCTTGCGCGCCACCGCGTCGCTGCCCCTGATCCCCTGAGCACCGAACTTCCCGAAATCGAGGTTCTTCTCCGGCATTACTCCCGCTCCTCCCCCATGGTGTCGTCAGCGTCGGTTCCAGCGGTGTACGTGTCCTTCACCTTTACCTCGGTAACACCACGACCCTCCGGGAAGACACGGCGCCAGTCACCGATGACATGGAGCTCGTCGGTACCCATCGCCCGGACGACCGTCAGGCCCTCGTCATGGGCCTTGAGCGCCTTCAGCCACAGGTTGGAGAAGGCTTGCGAACGGATGATGTGCATCCAGTCCGGACGGTACAGCTCCCGGTTGTAGTTCGACTCCCCCATCGTCGAGACGAACTTGCTGTACATCGCCTTCACATACTCCAGCGTCACCTCGTCACCCTCGGCGATCGCGGTGTCCCGGGCGTCCTTCAACGCGATGCGGAACTTCTCCAAGAGGTTCTCCGTGGCACCGGAGGTGTAGGACTCATGGACCTCCGGAGGCGCACACAACCCGTACCTCGGGCCGGACAGGCGCAGCAGGAGGCGCAAGGTCGGCTCGGTCACCCACAGCGGTCCCGGCTCGTCCCGGTTCCCGATCGGGTTCGGCAGCACATCGTCGTGCTCCCACTCCGGCGGGGTGATCAGGTGGACGCCGGCGCGACGGCGGTCGTGGGGAAGGCCGGTGGAGTGCTCGAGCTGGCCAAGCGGCAGGTGGGTCTTGAGGGCGCTCAGGTAGGCGCCGTTGATGTCCAGCGCCGTCACCTCATGACGGCCGGGCGGCAACTCGGCCCGGGTCCACTTCGGGCGGGCCTCCCAGATCTGGTCCGCACCGCGGGAGGTCTGCTTCTTCAGGATGTCGGGAATCCACGGGTGGGCGATCACGTCATAGCGGGCACCCTTACGGGTCTCGTCCAGCAAGCGCATCGCGTCCGGGATCGCCCGCTTCAGCAACGCAGCCGTAGCTGCCTCGACGTCACCGTGGTGTTCGGCGAGCGCGGCCTGCACCGCCTCGCTGATCAAGTCCTTGGGCCCGGACGGCTCCTGGAACGCACGCCGGGCCGGGCCCTTGGCATGATCGGAGGAACGCGGCGTCGTACGCGATGTGCGCGCCGCCGGCTTCCCGGCGGAAGCGGCCTTGGGCTGTACGGGCGGCACGGCAGCGTTGGTGTGGCAGTCAGCCGGATCCAGGTGCTGGGCGAACCCCGCCACCCGGTGCGCGGCCGGACGCCCGCACAGCACACACGGCTCGGGCGTGGCGAGGGCCTCCACTTCATCGCCCTCACCGCCTTGTTCGGGCATCGCCGGGGAAGCCGGAGGAGCGTCGGTTGTGGCAGGGGTCTGGGCGACGGCCGTTTCGGTAGCAGACGGCGTCACCGGGGCGGTGTCGGTGGTGAACTTGGCGGCCAGCCCGTCCAGGAGGTACGCGTACTTGGCCCGGACGTCGCCGGCCGGGTCCCGGCCGCTCTCCCACCCGGCGACGGTGCTCGGGCTCACCCCGAGCGCCCTCGCCACCTGGGCCTTGGACAACCGGGCCCGCTCCCGCAAGTCCTGGCGGACCTGGGGGGCGGGGAGTTCGGCTTCCGGGCCGACGGCGGCGAGCAGCGAGTCGATCGCGTCGAAGTCGCTCATCGGGCCACCCCCTTCTCGGCGGCGTTGGCGCCGCGGCGCCGGGCGGCGGGCAGCGTCTCGCACGCTCGGGTCGGGCCTGCCAGCAGATCCAGCGCGGCGATCTCGTAGTGCCCGGCCAGGACATCGACGTCACGCAGGGTCCACGAAGTGGCCCCGGTCTGCCGGCGCGAGACCTGCGTCTGCGTCAGCCCGAGCACTGCGGCGAGCACCCGCTGCGAGTCCCCCGTCGCCTGCATCAACGCGGCCACCGACAGCCGGAGTGATTCCTCCAGACTCAATCCCATGGCCTCATCATACCTGAGGTGATGCAAATTACGCATTTAAATTGGCTAGTGGGACTCATGGATGCGCCTATGACCAAACTTAGAGTCGAGGGTACGGGCCCCGTTAAGGCATGCATCCCGCTCGGGCCCGGCGGGTCAGCGGTCTGAGGTCCGCCCGCCCGCCGGCCGACGGGCCGCACGCCGCGCATCCCGCTCCGCCTCGCGCGCCTCCTCCACCGCCCGGTCGGCCAGACACCCCGGACACACCAGATCCAGCACCCGGCGCCGCAGAGCCCGGCGCAGCCAGGCCCCAGGCGGCAGCGGAGCGCCGCGGGCATGACGGCGCACCTCACGCGCACTCGTTCCGAGGACCGTCGTGAGCAGCTGGACGTTGTTGTCGTGCCGGGCCAGGAGAAACACCACCTGCGCCTGGTGCCCGACGGGGAACCTCACGGCCGTCTCGGCCAGCTGCTCAGGGGTGAGATCGGCGCGGTGGCACTCGCAGCGCGGCACCTTGTTCTTCCGGACACCGCCCGGTGCATTCGTGTTCATGGCCCCAGAGCCTGCCAAGGCTGGCCTGTGGATAGAGGCCACCACCCACCGGCGGCTCGGCCGCATCACCGCTTCGAATGGCGCGTGCTTCGCGACCCTTGGGTGCCTTGCCCGCAAACGCCCCCGGATGGCCTGCGTTCGGGCTATACCGGAACAGAGCCGACCGCGCTGCCCCCTGCAGTGGAAGAAGCCCACCGCCTCATGACCGACACTGAGAACACCACCTCTGCAACCCGTACCGTCCGTGTGATTACGATCGTCGCCTTCGGTATCGGCGTCACTTTCACCAGCTTATGGGCCTTCATTTCCGTCTCCCAGCTCATGGGCCTCATCGCCGACCAGGACATCGACGCCCCGCTGCTTGTGGCCATCGCAGCCGTTGCCGGGCCCACCCTGTTCTCTGGGCCTTCATCGGTCTCGGCTACGGAATGAGCGCGTTCAGCTGGACTGCCGGAATCGCCAGCACCGACATCCTCGTCAGCCTCACCTACGCGTCCTTCACCGCCTCTTCCAACGGCAACGGCTTCACCTACTGGCTGTTCCTCACTGTGATCGTCGCCTGCAATCTCGGGACCTTCTGCGTGATTCCCTATGCCCTCGTCCGTGGCACCGTCGAGTGCCCTTGCCCCGTCGCGTACCCGCAGCTGTCGGCCCCCAGAGAATGCGCGCAGTGACCGAAAGCCCTCGCCACTCAGACCCCGGCACAATCGACGAGCGCTGGGGCCTGTTGCGAAAGTGTCGGATGCAACCATTCGTCGCTTGCGGAGGTTGGCCGTTGCCGGATGTCCACCCGAACGGTGATGGCGATGTCCATGTACAACCGGTTCACACGAGGAAGAATGACCGCCGACATCGGTAGACGTGCCGTTGCATCGTATGGACGGGAGCTCAACGATCAGCTGGGCAATCAGGTGACGTATGTCGTGGAACCGGGCAGGCCTTCGGTGTCGGGCCAGGTTCGGAGGCGGTTTACCCAGGTGTGGTGGTGACGAATACTGGCACAGCGCCGCTGACTTCAGCGAAGGTCACGGTCACTCTTCCCGCAGGCAGGGGACTGGGCTGGGGACTGGGCTGGGGAGTCCCGGGTATTCCGGACTATCAGTTGAACGTGCTGGACGTCGGCGAGTTCCGCGGGACGCTGTCGCCCATCGGCAATGCGCTCACGTTCGAGAACGTCGTCCTGAACCTTGCTCCCGGGGAGTCGCGGGTGATGTGGGTTGCCGTCTCTGCGAGGGCGGGTGAACCTGAAGGCTACACGGCCTTGACCTTCGATGTTGGCGGGATGCGCTCCTTCTCCGCCCCGATCCACATCAAGACTCCGCAGCTTTCCTCGGAATTCTGGCTCCTGCCCTGGGAGTCCGAGGTGCTGTTGAGTCGAGGCGGGGCCGTTGGGGAGGTTGGGGTGATCGCCGTGAACGTGACCGGTGAGCTGGTCGGGAAGCAGACGGTCGAGGTCACCCTGCCAACGGACACACGGCTGGTCTGGGGGCGGCCGGACCGCTCGGACCATCTGCCGGCTGTGATTACTGACAACTGCACCACTACCTATCCAGGCAGCCTCTCCGACGACAAACAGACTCTGACTTTTGACAACGTCGAACTGGTGCTTCCCGACCTTGGATCGCAGTCCGCACTGTGGGTTGCCGTCAGAGCGGCACGTGATGCCCCGCCGGTGGTCACGTCTCTGATGTTCTACGCCTGCGGCAAGGCTTGGGCGTCCGGCCCTGTACAGGTCGCTCCCGAGGCCGTCTGAGACCTGTTGCGTCCGTGCTGGTCACAGCCCACTCGTTGAGGACTGCGACCAGCACCGTCGCCTCGTAGCGGACGGCGAGCTTGTCGTATCTCGTGGCCACGGCCCGGTGGCGCTTGAGTGCGTGTTGGAGAACCTCGGCTCGGGACGGACGCCAGCCTCAGTAGCCATTGGTACAGCCGTTGGCGAAGCCGGAGAGCGTCCGTCGGTACTTCAACCGTGCCTGGGGGCGATCGCCGGGGTGGGGAGCCTCCTCGTGCGTCGACGTCCGTCGCTGAGCGGGCCACTGCGCCTGGCTTGATCTGTGCGAACGGATTGCCGAGAAGGTGCCAAAAGCTCCGTTTATGCCAATCACTCTCCTGAGGCCGCCGCACACAGGCGGACCGTTATTACAGCCCGTCTTCTGTGAGCCCCTGCGGTGTGGCGGGCCCATGTTCCGGTGACGAAGGAAGGGCAAGAAAGAGATGGCCTCTACACCCAGCCGGCCCTATGGAACTGTCGTGAGTGAGGCGGGAGTCAACGTACGGCAGTACCCCAGCACTGAGTCCTCCGTCGTCGATCGCCTGCCTTACGGCTTCAGGGTCGGCTTGCGATGCAAGGTGCGTGCCCAGATCATCGACGGCAATGAGATTTGGTACCTGCTGCGCGACCGGCCCGGGTGGGTGACGGCCCGGTACGTGGAAAACACCGGCACCGTGAGTTTCTGCGCGGACACCGCAGCGGGTGATGGGGGCTCCGTGGACACGGAGGAGTAGCGGCGCGGGGGGCTGTGGGGACCGCCGCATTCCAGCCTCGGCCGACCAAGATCAAGTGGTCAGGGCCGGCGGGTGTACCGATGATCCCCAGGGCCGGCGGCCTCGTCCTCGGCGAGGACGCCCGGCCTCGGCCGTTATCCGGCGAGGTGTTTCTTGTCCCAGCTGCGCGTGCGGGGCCGGCCGCCGCAGGCGAGTCGCCGGGTCATGACTGTGATCAGCGACCAGGTGAGGTGGGCTTCGGAGTGCTCCGGTAGACGCTCGTGATCCCTGACGTTCCGCCGGGCCCTCATCAGCCAGCCCAGGCTTCGTTCGACCTTCCAGCGGCGGGGGACGACGAAGCCCTTGGCGCCCTTGGGCCGGGCGACGGTGCGAAGCCGCAGGTCGAGGAAGTCCTCCGCCCAGCCGACGAGCTGGCCGGCATAGGCGGAGTCCGCCCAGATCTGGATGAGCTGGGGGTGCGTCAGGCGAAGACGCCAGAGCAATTCCCGCGCACCGTCACGATCACTCATGTTCGCGGGCGTCACCAGGATCATCACCGGCAGGCCGTGGGTGTCCACCGCGATATGTCTCTTCCGCCCGTTGATTTTCTTCCCCGCGTCATAGCCGCGGGTCGTCCTGCTGACCGTCTCGGCGGCCTTCACCGACTGGGAGTCGACGATCAACGTGACGGGGTAGGGGCAGCGGCCGATGCCCGTGCGGATCCGGCGGCGGAGCTGGTCACGGATGTAGGCGACCACCCCGGCGCGGGCCCACCGGCGGAAACGTAGTAGACCGTGGACCATGGCGGAAAGTCAGAGGGCAAAGCACGCCACTTCGCCCCGTTATCGACCAGGTACCGGATCGCATCCACGACGTCGCGCCGGGGCCACTTCTCCGGCCGGCCGCCGGTCTTCGTCCGGCAAGCCTCTACCGGCAAAAGGGGCTCGATCAACGCCCATTCGGCGACGGTGGTGTCGGAGGGGTAACGCCGGCGGCGTGCGGGAACAGGCATGCCGGCCACCTACGCCTTGGCGAGCTGGTCCAGGGTCGCCCTCACCCCGGTGAGCTGGGCGACGGCCAGGTTGGCCCACTCGTCGTCGGGGTGGCGGGCCAGGTGCGGCGCGAGCGTCCCCGTGATCACCCGGGTCAGCCGGCCGAGGATGAGGCGGAACTGCTTCTTCTCGTACTCGATCCAGTCCGACGGCTCGTCCGAGAACATGTAGCCGTCCGCGCGGCGCCAGATGATCGGGGTCAGGCGCTCGGCAGCTCCGATGTCACGCAGGTATTCAATGCCACGCGCGACCTTCGACGGCGTCAGCCGCGTTGCGGCGACCAGCTGGCGGGTGTGCAGTCCAGCCGGGCGGGCCTCCATCAACGCCGCCCGGACCAGGTCACCGTAGTGCTCGGCGACCGGCCGGGCCGTGCCGACCACTTCTCACTCACCCCTGAGGAGCTGGACCAGCTGATCGTCGAGGGTGAAGTTCCCCCGGTCCATCGCCGCCTCAAGCCAGTCCGCCGCCGAACGGACCTTCGTGATGCCGCGGCGAACGTGATCGCGCTCGTCGTCGCTGAACTCCTGCCCGCGCAGCCGCGGAACCAGCCGGCCGAGCGTGGCGACGAACTGGTGACACGAGCCGAGCAGGTCCAGGTACTCGACCGTATGCTATCTTCCGGACGGCTGGGACGCGCTCGCGGATCCGTTCGCGGGCAGCTTCGGAGTTGTCGAACTGGGCCCGGTTGACGACCGTCCTGGCGGTGTCGTCCCGCATCGCCTCCCGGGCGACCGACGGTCGCCGCAGCAGATCCCGCGTCACCTCGCGCGCGACCCTCTCGTCCCTCGTCAGCTCAGCGACCATCCGCAGCTTCTGGTCCGGGGCGACCTGCTCGGCCACCGCCGGACGCCGCAGCAGATCGGTGGCCACGAGCGCGGCCACCTCCTCGTCCCTGGTCAGGTCGGTGACGGCCGCGACCTTCTCCTCCACCGTCACCGGACGGTCCACCCGCTGCCCCACGAGCCGTTTCGCCGCATCCGGCGTCCACTGGCGCCAGGCGGTGCGCTGGTTGAACGGCGCATCCTCCATCGCCGCCCACCGCTCGGCGTCCTCCGCGATCGTGGCCAGGATCCGGTGCACGGTGAAGGAGACGTCTTCCCGGCGCTTGCCGGTCGGCCAGCGGTTGGCGGTGTAGCGCCAGTTCCACCGTGGGCCGGGCGACACCTACCTCGTCGGCGAACCATTGAAGCGACTCCTCAACGGTGAACAGGTCATCGGTGCCGTTGGGCATCGACCCGCCCACCGGCCTCACCGGCTCGATTTCCAACGCGATGTCACCCAGGTCGAACTGGGCCCGGGTGACCTGCTTGACCAGCTCCTTCGCCTTCGCGACGAGCTCCTCGAAACGCTCCAGCGTGACGTTCCCGATCCGCTCCGACACGGGTGATCACCACCTTGCCCCGGCCACCGGGCCCACCACCGGCCGTGGTGGGTAAATCGGATTACCCGGCACCGGTTCCCGGCCAGAGAGAACCCGCGCGCCATCACGAGCCAGAGGTGCAACACCCGCGCTCGAAGCACCCCACCGGCGCCCGCCAACCGCATGCAAAACCGACGAGACGCACGAGACCAGGGCAGCGTTCGCCTACGGCGTTTCCGTAACGCCATCGCGCGACGCCTGCCGCGCACGGCAAGCCCGCACCCGGCACCGCGACGAGCAGAACACCGCCGACCGCGGCATCCCCGACGGCAGCGGATCAGAGCACTCCCGGCAGTACCGAAATGGGTGGGCGACCACGAGCGAGTGAATCGCACAAGCCCCCTCCCGGCCCCCGCCCGGCAATCACGGCCCCATTGACCACAGACCGAACTTATGCGCTACGAAACGCCCCCGAGACCCCGTGACCGCACCCATCCGGGGGTCGTTTTTCCGATCACTCGTCCGATCCACACGTCAACGAGGAGGCGTAGTGCGTCACCGCCGCATCTGCCATACGAGCGATACGAGGGTGCCCTTGCTGTTCGAAACCCAGCCGTCCCAGGCCTTTGCCGCACCCCTCGCGGAGAGGCCGGCGTGAGCCACCGGATCCGCTAGCGGAGCGTGGTCGACGTGATGGTCCTGCTGCACCGCCCCGACGGCCGCGTGCTGCTGCTCCGCCGTGCCGGGGACGTGTATGCCAGTGGTCTCCTCGCTCCGCCCGGCGGGCACCTCGAGGACGGCGAGACCGTCGTCGAGGGGGCGCTGCGGGATGTCGGCGAAGAAGTCGGTGTCGGTATCACCCCGGCCGATCTGGAGTTCTGTCACCTCATTCACCACCGCTCCCCGGAGGGCGAGGCACGGCTGGGCGCGGTCTTCACCGCCCAGCCGTGGTCCGGGGAGCCGTACAACCGCGAGCCGGACAAATACTCCGGGCTGGTGTGGGCCACTCCGGCCCGCCCGCCGGCGGACTGCGTGCCCTACACCGCCGCCGTCCTGGACCGGTTCTGTGCAGGCGCCGTGTTCTTTGCCGACGGTCCCCTTGTCGTGGACGAGCGTGGTGATCCCGGCCCGGGCGAACGCCTCGGCCTCCTGCCGGTACTCCTCCCTGGGCCGGGTGCTCCGTCCTTGCTGAGGACGGTGCCGTGCGGGACGAGCCCGCCACCGCCCCGGAAGGTGACCTCTTGGCGGGCCAGCCCGTCCCCTGCGGCGTACGCCACTGGCGCGACCGGCGGGAGGAGGGCGCCGGCCAGCGCCCCGGCCAGGACGGCGATGACGGCGCGTATCAGTGATGCGGACGTAGCCGAAGGCAGCACGGCGTGCGTCCCCTTTCGTTGTCGGTGGGGCCGTTTCGTTGTCGGTCGGGCGGGGCCGTGTAGTCAGTCGGTCTCGGGAATTCCGAGCAGCCGGATGAGCACGGCCCGTTTCTCGGGCGCGTCCCCTCCCTCCGGGGACGCGTACCGGTAGAGCAGAGCGATGTACTCCTCGAAGAACGCGCGGAGCTGATCGGGGTCGACCCGGAGCGTGGCGCGTGCGAAGAGCGCCGCGTCGGCCCAGGGCCCCAGCGTGTCGCGCGCCTCCTCGAACCGCTGGGCGGAGGCGATCAGTTCGGCGATGTTCAGCCGGTGTATCTCGGTCAGTGCCTCACGCATTTCCGGCGTCTGCCGGCCGTACGGCGGGAACCGCCGGTCCCCCGGCACTGTCCGCCACCACCGCTCCCTCCCCTTCGCCGGCTCCGGGACCTCCTCGACGAAGCCGTGCTTGGCCAGCTGCCGCAAGCGGTAGCTGATCAGCCCCGTCCTCTCGCCCAATTCGCGTGCGAGCGCGGCCGAGTTGGCGGGTCCCCGGCGCAGGCATTGTTCGATCTTCTGCCGCATCGGGTGCGCGAGGGCGCGCAGCGCCTCGGCATCGGCGATCTCCTGGGCAGGCGGCTGTCCGGGCATACCGGAAGGCCACGAGTTGCAAAGAGAGTTTGCAAGGTGTATTTGCAACTCTGGAGCGCGAACCGCGCCACCACCCGCGCCCGTCATGCACCCGTCTGCCTCGCAGCGCTCGGCATCGCCTACCACGGGAGTACAAAATCATCACAGATAGAACAGATTGCCCAGATAGATCCATAGGACACCTGTCTGCAGACAGAGCAGCCGCGCCGTGATCGTGAGCGTCCCTCTCCCCCTCCCCGTCATGAGGGGGCGTCACGTTCGGAAAGAAGCAACGATGCATGATGCCGGGCAGTACGAACGCTACGCCGGTGGGTCCCCCGAGGCCGAGCGCATCCTCGTCGAGCGGCTCGTCCACGACCTCATGCGGGTGCAGATCAAGGTCAAGAAGCGCAGCGGAGCCGCAGATATTGCCCGGACCTTCCATGCGAAGGCGGCCCTCGGTGTCGAGAACGCCCGGCTGACGATCCACGACGACCTCCCCGGCGATCTGCGGGCCGGTTTCGTACAGCCCGGAGCGGAGTACCCCGTCACCGTCCGGTTGTCCAACGCGAGCGGGGCACGGCAACCCGACTACGCCCCTGACCTGCGAGGGGCGGCGCTGCGGATCCGGACCGGACCAGACGAGTCCCACGACCTCCTCATGACCAGCTTCCCGGTCTCCCACGCCCGCAACGCACACGAGTTCGTCGCGTTCGCGAAGGCCATGGCCGGGGCCGACTCGACGCCCCGCAAGGCATTCGCTCTGTTCGTCAAGCTGCCCCTAGCGGTAGGCAGGCCCACGGCCAGGCGTATGCGCCGCAACGTACGCGCCGGAACCCGGCACACGGTGCGCAGCCTCGCACACGAGACGTACTGGAGCCGTGGAGCCGTCCTCTGGGGCGACGCCGGGCCCGTGCGCTATCAGCTCCGCCCCGCCCCGGACGCACCTTCAGCAGCAACGCCTCCCCCTTCCCGTACCGACCCCGACCACCTGCAGCACGAGCTCGCCCAGCGCCTGCGCACGGCGGACATCGTCTTCGAGCTGTGCGTGCAACGCTATGTGGACGGTGAGCGCACGCCCATCGAGAACGGCGCGGCCGAGTGGAAGGAGTCCGCCGCGCCGGTGATCCCCGTGGCAACCCTGACCGTCCCGCGCCAGGACCTGGACGCCTCCCCGGCACGCGCCACCGCCACCCGGGTCGAACAGCTCGCCTTCAACCCGTGGAACACCACGGAGGACTTCCGCCCCTTGGGCAACCTCAACCGGGCCCGCAAAGCCGCCTACGAGGCCAGCAGCGCCCTGCGCCTGGGGTATCGCTTCGTCACCGAGGAACCCGGCCGCAACGCCGTGCTCGGCGTCCCGCTGCGCACGGGGTTCCGCGCCCTCAACCGGTTCGTGCCCTGGTACCGGTTGCCAACCCGGCTCGGCCTGCTCAACCTCGTCGCGCTCCGCCAGACCCTGCGCCGCGAGAACCTGATCGACACCGAAATCCACCAGGCTCCGCCGAAGACGCAGCCGGTGCCTCCGCCCGTCGAGGAACCGCTACGGGTGGAGCGCAGCTACGACGGTACGTACAACGACCTGTCCGCTCCGAAGATGGGCGCCGTCGGTGCCACGTTCGGACGCAACCTCACGCCGGTCTACCGCCCCGACCTGTTCGACAGCCCTAATCCCGTCACCGTCAGCAGACAGCTGCTCCACCGTGACTCCTTCATCCCCGCCCGGTCGCTGAACATCCTCGCCGCCGCGTGGATCCAGTTCCAAGTGCACGACTGGGTCAACCACCAACGCTACCCTGCCGGCACACGGAGCGTGGAAGTGCCGCTCCCACCCGGCATGACCTGGCGCAACTCCCCCGGCGGACCGGCCGAGAACGTCATGCGGTTCGCTGAGAACAAGGGTGTGCAGCCGACCGGCGGCCTCGCGCCGCCGGCTCTCTTCGGCAATGTCGCGTCCCACTGGTGGGACGGTTCGGAGGTCTACGGCGGTGACCAGCAGGCCGCGACGTCGCTGCGCGAGCCGGGCGGTGGCGCGGCACTGCGCCTGGACGACGGGCACCTGCCGCTCGGCCCCGATGGCATCCCGCTGACCGGATTCAGGGAGAGCTGGTGGCTAGGCCTCAGCGCCATGCACACCGTCTTCGCGCGCGAGCACAACACCGTGTGCGAAGCGCTGCGGCGGGAATACCCGCACATGGACCAGAACCAGGTGTATCACACGGCGCGCCTCATCGTCTCCGCCCTCATCGCCAAGATCCACACCGTGGAATGGACCCCCGCGATCCTGGCGACGGAGACGATCGAGATCTCCTTGCGGACCAACTGGCAGGGCCCCCCGAAGAACTGGCTCACCCAGCTGGGTCTCTGGATGTTCGAGGCGCACTCGCTCACCGGCATCCCCAAGACCCTGCCGGACCACCACGCCGCGCCGTACTCCCTCACCGAGGACTTCGTCACCGTCTACCGGATGCACCCGCTGATCCCGGACGACTTCGAGATCGTCGACCACAGGTTCGGGCACCGGATCGACACCTTGGACTTCAACGCCGTGCAGGGTGCCGCCGCGGAGCCCCTCATGCGCAAGACCGGGCTGGCGAACGCGCTGTACTCACTCGGAATCGCCCACCCCGGAGCCATCACCCTGCACAACTTCCCCCGCGCCCTGCAGGCCTTCGAACGGGACGGTGAGGTGATCGACCTGTCCGTGGTCGATCTGGTGCGCACCCGGCGCCGTGGCGTCCCTCGCTACAACGACTTCCGCAGCGGCCTGCACAAACCGCGCATCAAGCACTTCGAGGAGCTGTCCACCGAGCCGGAGACCCTCGCACGGCTGAAGGACGTCTACCGCACCGTCGACGACATCGACACCATGGTCGGTCTCTTCGCCGAGAACCCGCCCAAGGGATTCGGCTTCAGTGACACGGCCTTCCGCATCTTCATCGTGATGGCCAGCAGGCGGCTGCAGAGCGACCGCTTCCTGACCGTCGACTTCCGTCCCGAGGTGTACACGCCCCTCGGCATGGACTGGATCGAGCGCAACGGCATGGCGAGCGTGCTGTTGCGGCACTGCCCCGAGCTGGCGAGCTTCCTGCCCCACTCGGCCAACGCGTTCGCGCCGTGGCGCCCGGTCGAGCCCGCCCGGAACAACTCCCGGCCCGGCAGCGGCTGAGGAGGGCACGGACACCGGCCGCCGTCGGCGACTGCGGCCGGTGTCGGCTGCGGCTGCGGCTGCGGCTGCGGCTGCGGCTGCGGCTGCGGCTGCGGCTGCGGCTGCGGACGGCCTACCCCGTGGTGTGCCACCGCTGATCGTGCATTCGGTGGTCCTCGGTCAGCCCGTTGCGGAAGAAGCGCTCGTAGTAGTCGTTCTCGACGTGATGTGCCTGCAGCCAGACCCCTGGGGCGTGGATCGTGTCGCAGTGTGCGGGAAACCGCCCATGGGTCTCGTAGATGTAGGTGCAGATGTCTCGTGTGCACGCGATGACGTCGGCGGAGTAGTTGCTGGCCTGGTCCAGGTACTGGGACCCGAACTCGCCTCGGTAGATCCGTGCGAACAGCCCCTCGTCGGAGTAGATGCCCTTCGGCCCGAACTTGTCCGCCACTACGGCGTCGACCGCATCGGCCATCGAGGCGTAGTTCGGCGGGCACATCGCCTTGATCAGGTGCTCTCCGTCGTGGCGCAGGCCCACAGTGGTCGCTCGCAGGTCGGAGAAGCGGGGCAGGGGCACCTGCCATCGCAGGAGGTCCGCGGGTTTCCAGCGAGGGGTGGCCCAGTCGAAGCCGAGCATCGCACCGTAGGTCTTACGGAACTTGGGATCGCCCAGCATGATCGGCGGGGCGAGCGATGCGTGGATCCACGCGCCGAGGCCCATGGCGTCGGTGGTGAGCATGAGGTTCTGCAGCAGCAGGTCCGCCTCGATCTGTGTGCGCATCGCCCAGATGGCGCCGAGGGGGAGCTTGATGTCCTTGTTCAGGAATCCCGACCTCACCCATTTCTTCACGCCTGCGGGGCGGTAGAAGTTTCGGTCGTCGACGATGGTGGGCCGTGCTCCCTCGGGCTGGGTCAGCAGGTACATCATTCCGTTGATGTACTGCCGGGAGAGGTCGACCACCGGGAACAGGACGGTGGTGCCCGGCAGGTTCGACAGAAAACGGTTGGAGTCGAGGTAGGCCGGGAAATCGCGGTTCCCGTGCGGCACGTCGATGCGGTGGTCGAGCAGCCGCACCTTCGCCTCGGCCGCACGCGCGCACAGGGTCTCGGCGTCGAACACCGCCGGTGAGCCGTCGACAGGAGGAGGGAGTTTACGCAGGAAGTAGGTGCCGGTGTCGTTGATGAGGAAGAAGTGCGTGCCCTGGGCATTGTCGGGGCTGCCCGCGGTCCGGCCGGCCATGTTGAGGTTCGGCTTGGCCATGATCGGCTTGCCGTCGCGGGGGTCGGCGAACGGGCGGTCCGGCATGGTGAGGCCGGTGCATCCCGTCATGGCGATCAGGAGGGCCTCTTCGAGCTCTGTCAGGGGTGTGCGTGGCTGCGTGGAGGCCCAGCTCATCGAGCCGGCCTCGATCGAACTGCCGCGGCTGACCCGGTGGGTGCGGCGGTGCCAGACCGAGGTGAGCAGCGGCCGGGTCATGAGGGCGTCGAGGCCGGTGTGGCCGTATGTCTGCATGGGCCGGGTCCTCCCTGGTATGGAGCACGGATCGCGGGTCGCGGGTCGTTGACGGACGGGAGGCCGGGACGGTAACCGGGACAAAAGCCGGGACCGGACGGCCGGCTACGGGCTACGGGCTACGGACTACGGACTACGGACTACGGACTACGGAAGCGTGCTTCGACGGTCTCGACAAGACCGGTGATCACGCCGTCGGGCGAAGGACTGTAGTGCGGGACCGCCCATCGCGTGATCCTGGCGTCGATGAGGGTGGGCCGGCCGGAGGACAATGCCGCCCGGAATGCGTCCTCGAACTCCTCCAGCGTCTCCACCCGGTAGCCGTCGGCACCGCACGCACGCGCATAGGCGGCGAAGTCCGGGTTCTGGAACTCGACCAGCCCCGTCTCCCCGTACGTCGTGAGCTGGAAGAGCTTGATGAGCTTGAATTCCTGGTCGTCGAAGATGACCCAGATGACCGGGATCTCGTGCTCGACGGCGGTCATCAGCTCAAAACCGGACAGTGAGTAGCATCCGTCGCCGCAGCCGACGACGACCGTCCGTTCCGGGTGCGCCACCTTCAACCCGATGGCGCCGTTGACGTGTCCGGCCATCGGTCCGAACGAACCCGCCTTACGGAAGTTCTGTCCCTCTTCCAGCTCCACGTAATACCCAAGCCATCCCAGGTGAGCGCCCGCATCGGCGAGCAGAACACCGTTCGGCGGCAGCATCCGGCCGATCTTCTGCGCGAGCTGCCCGGGGTGGATCTGCCCGGTCAGGTGGGTGATGTGCCGGGCCTCGTAGTCCCGGCCGTCGACTTCGGCCGGCGGTACCTCGCCGACCTTCTTCTCCAGTGCTTCCACGAGGGCCGCCACCGCCAGGCGCGCGTCGGACAGGAGGGCGTAGTCGGGCTTGTATGCCTTGCGGAACTCGGGCTCGGAGATGTTCACATGGATGAGTAGTTTTTCCTGGAACAGGTCCTTGCGATAATTGAACGTGGCGTGCTGGTTAAGGGAATTCCCGACGCACAGCACGATCTCGGCCTCGCGGAACGCCTTCCAGGCGCTTGCGTGGCCACTGTCGGCGAAGACTCCCACCGCCAGCGGATGCCCCTCGGACACGATTCCCTTACCGTCCAGCGTGGTGATCAGCGGGATCTGGAACCGCTCGATCAAGCGCTTGATCTCCGGCCCGGCGCCGCTCCGCACGGCACCGAAGCCGACGAGCGTCACGACCTTCTTGCGCCTCACCAGAGCGTCCGCCAGAACCGCTGCGATCTCCTCCACCTGTACCGGGTCGGGCAGGACGGGTGCGACGTCGAGCCGGATGTCCCGGAAATTCGTAATCTCGACGCCCCGGTGCGTCAGGTCCTCGGGAACGTGGATGTGCACGGGGCCGGGCCTGCCCTCGAAGGCGATGTTGACCGCTTCTTCCAGCACGTCGCATGTGTCAGCGACATCGTTGAGCAGGAAGGACTTCTTCGTCGTGGCCGCGAACATGGCCCGGGAGTCGGGCGTACGGTTCAGACCCGAGGTCTCGTTGAGCGATCCCCACCCCTGCCATTGCCGCGACGCGTACCCCGAAACGGCCAGGACCGGGTAGGAGTCGGACATCGCCACGGCCAGACCGGAGAACAGGTTGAACGCACCCGGTCCCGCGGTGGCGAAACAGAAGCCCAGTCCGTTGGTGTACATCGCATAGCCACAGGCCATGAAGGACGCGGCCTGCTCGTGCCGTGTGATGACCGGCCGGATCCGCTTCGAGTGTTTGAGCGCCAGCATCAGACCGGCGGCGTTCTCACCTGCACCGCCGAAAGCAGCCTGCACACCGATGCCTTCCAGCCCCCTGACGATGGCCTCGTAAACCCTCATAGGCGCTCCTCGTCCATGTCCTGAAGACCTTGCCGGTCGCGCATCAAGCCTTACCGTGACCCACGGGAGCAATTTCTACCGTATGGGCGGCGGCATCCGCATGGATGCCGCAATTCACCCGCACGGCCCATAACGTATTGACCTTCCCTCGGAGAAAATACTCCGCCACCATCCAGGGAACCCATCATCCGCATTTTGTATTACCGCGGATATGTAACGGGCAAGGATATGCCAGCCGTGCGGGTGAGAGGTCCGTCGTCCACTCCGCTCCGCCGACAGGAGGGTCACGCCATGAGCGGGACGTCCGCTGCCCCCGGGAATTCCCCGGACCCTCTCCCCGACTGTGCCACCGATCCCATCACGTCGCTGGTGGCCGAGTTAGTGGACAAGCGGATGGGAGGCAGGATCGCCCAGGGGCAGGACCCGGTCCTGCGGCCGGTCTTCGTCAAGTTCCACGGTGTCGCCTGCGGCGTGCTCACCGTCGCCCCAGACCTCCCGCCTGATCTGAGCATCGGATTCCTCCGGGCCGCGAAGGAGCAGAAGGGCCTCGCGGCCTGGGTGCGCTTCTCCAGTGACGTGCTCCCGGACCGGCCGGACCTGCGCAGGCGCGGTGATCTGCAGTACCGGCTGGCCTCCGGCGAGGACGCCTTCGATCTGCTGCTGCAGTTCCGTACGGATCCGGACAGTATGCCGCTGGACCGTGCGCTGGGACGAATCTCTGAGCGCCCCGGTGAAGGTGGCGAGGCTGACCCTGCACCGGCAGGACGTCACGGCCTGCGGCCAGGAGGCCTACGGGGACAACTTCGCCTGCAACCCCTGGCACAGCCTGCCCGAGCACCAGCCGGTCGATAGCCTCGGAGAGGCCCGCAAGGTCGTCTACACCGCCTCCGCCTCCCGTCGCCGCGACGCGGACGGGGTTCCGGTGGTGGAGCCCGGCCCGGCGCGGCCGGCGTCCACCGAAGCGCCGAGCCGTGACACCCGGATCGTCCGGGCCGCGATCCACCCCGCGATCGGGGTGGCCCGGATTCGGCGACAGCGTCGAGGGGTTCTTCCTCGGCCCCGAGGTGGAGGACGCCCCTCCGCTGCCGACCGGCAACTACAAGGACGCGACCGGCGCCCTCAAGCGCCAGGCGGCCCACTTCCGCGTGTACGGCTACAACGCCGCCGGCGAAGTGGTCGCCGAGCTCACCTCGGACAGCGCCGACCTCAAGTGGACCGTGCACGTGGCCAACAAGAAGGCCGCCTAAGCGGCCTTGAGTATTTGAGCTGCGGTTGGCGATAGGGCGTGTCCGGTGGGTCCCGGAGCGGCTACCCCTGAGATGGGCTCAGGGCTGCGTCAGGGTGGGCTCGGGACTGTCCCGGATGAGTAGATGATCTTCGCTCGGGAGACTTCAGGAAGTTCATTCCTCACCTGATCGGAGTCCCTATGCGTCACTCTTCGGCCCTGGCCCTGGCTGCTGCCACCGTGTCACTGTCCCTGGCGGCGGGCGCGTCCGCACAGGCCACGCCGGTCACGCATACACCCGCGAAACTGAATGCGGCGCTGCGCGAGGCGGTGGTGGTCCACCCGGGTGACGGCATGGCCGGTGCCGTCGCCCAGGTGTACAAATCCGGGCATACCTGGCGGGGTGCGTCCGGTGACGTCGTGACCGGCAAGCGAGTCACGCCCGACGCGCACTTCCGGATCGGCAGCATCGCCAAGCCAATGGAAGCGGTCATCCTGCTCCAGCTCTCCGCCGAGGGTCGGGTGAACCTCGACGAAGCCGTGCAGCACTACCTGCCCGGCCTGCTGCCGGAGACCTTCGACGCCATCACCGTACGGCAGTTGCTCAACCACACCAGCGGCCTGCCCCAGGACTTCGACGGCGCGCCCGCACCATCCCAGGACGAGGTCGTCGAAGGCCGCTTCGGCTTCTACACCTTCGACCAGATCGTCCAGCAGACGCTGCGGCCCGAGGGCCGCAACTGGCCGGGCCCGCGGTTCGCACCTGGGACCAAGCAGGAGTACAACTCCCTCGGCTACCGCATCGCCGGCGAGCTCATCGAGAAACTCACCGGCCACTCCTTCCAGCACGAGGTGACCACCCGCATCCTGGTGCCCCTGAAGATGAAGGAGACCTCCGCCCCGGTCCGTACCACGCGGATACCGGGCCCGTACGTGCCCGGATACATGCCGACCAGCAAGGGTGAGCAGGTCGATGTCAATGAACAAGGCGGCCTCCCGTCCAGCATGATCTCCACGACCGCCGACCTCGACCGTTTCATGACCGCTCTTCTCAGCGGCCGCCTTCTGGGCCCAGCCCAGGCCGCCGAACTGTTCGCCCTCCCGCGCGACGCGAACGGCAAGCCGCTACCCTACGCGGACGGCTCCCACTGCAACACCGGCTCCGAGAAGGGCTCTGCCTGCTTCAGCACGGTCCTGATGTCCGTTCCGCTCCCGGACAGCTCGGTGATGTGGGGCAAGACGGGAGGCGACCTCGGCTACCGCAGCGCGGCCTTCGCCACACCTGACCTGAACCGCCGCGTCGTCTACGGCTACGGCACGGCTGCCCTCGACAGCGGCGGCACGCCCGGCATAGCCACCCGCCTCATCGCGGCAATCAGCACCAACTGACCGACGCGGAACTGTCTTGGAGCGGTATGGATACCGTCCGGTGCGTCACCAGCAGCACGCCCTACCGGACACGCCCTAACGCAGTTGCTCGCCGTGCCAGGGCCCGGTCGACGGCGGTGTGCAGTTCCTGGCTGGTGGTGTAGGCGCGGACGGGCATGTCCTGGTACTTCACCGAGCGCCATAACCGTTCGATGCAGTTCAACTCCGGTGTTCTAGGAGGGAGGTAGAACAGATGCACTCCGATGGCCGCGAGTTCTGTGCGCCGTCCTTTGAAGACCTTGCCGTGGTGGATGGAGGCGTTGTCCAGCACGACGGTGCACGGCCGGTGGCGCTGCCAGCCGGGCGGTGGTCCGGCAAGCTGTTCCGCGCCGCCGGGCAGGCGGGCGATGCGGGTGCAGACGAAGTCGAGCACCATCGCCGCGTCGATCCGGTGCTCGATGGCCGTCCACAGCAGGTCTCGTTCCGGGCCCGTGTCGTTCAGCGCGCCGAGCACGTTGACGCGGCGGTTGTTGGTGTCCTCGCGCTTGACGACGACCCGTACTCCAGTGGGGGCCCAGGTGTATGCGGTGGGCAGGGTCGGGGAGAAACCGGATTCGTCCAGGTAGTACAGGTTCTCCGCACCGGCTTGGGACCTCAGCCGCACAGCCGCAGGCCCTCCAGCCGCTCCCGCGCGGCGGCCTGGAGGGCCGGGTCAGACTTGTGCCGGACGCGTCGATCACCTGCCGGTGATCCCGCCACCGCCCACCCCGCCGAGGAGTCCGGTCCGGCAGCAGCGGCTCGATCCGCGCCCACTGCGCGTCAGTCAGCGACACGCCAGACCAACAATCGGATGATCCGAAGGAAACGGCCTAGGCGCGGCCGAGCTGGAGGCCGTCTGCAGAGACACGGGACGATCTCCGTGCAGGCCGACGGGGTCAGTGTGGGCGTCCAGCTCGACGAGCAGCGACGGGTTGACGATGCGGACGATGGCTTCGATGTCGTCGCGGTTCGCGGCCGGCCACAGTGTGGCGCGTGCAGAGCGGTACTTCGCCGCGAGGCGCTCCCGCTTGCCGACGGGAAGCTGCGCGGTGCGGTCGGGGTGGGAGTTGTGCGCGTTGTCCGCGATCTTCACGAGTGTGGCCTGGGGGTCGGCGGTGATACGGCGGATCTTCTCGTCGTATGCCATCCCGGCCCGGTTGGTCACCGTCTCGACGATCTCGACGACCCGGGCCGGCACCCCCGTCCTCCGCAGACGCTCGGCGGTCCAGTCCGTGTCTTCCAGGAGGTCGTGCAGCAGGCCCGCCATGACGAGCTCGTCGCCGAAGGGGCTGAGCCCGGCGGCCACTGCCCGGACGTGCTCGATGTACGGCACCCCGATCTTGTCGGTCTGCCCGGCATGCGCGCCATCGGCCAGAATCTCGATCTCACGGACAGAGGTCACCTTCGCTCCTTCACCAGTTCTTCCCCTCATCGTCTCCTGTCTCGCGGTGACGGCCAAGGAGTGTTCACGAGTACCGCTGGCCAGGCGGGACAGGAGCGGTTGAGGACCGCTTCCCAGTTGACCGAGGTCGTTTCCCGCCGATGGGGCGGCCACTCGATATGGAGTGGAGTCAGGGTGGCTGCGCACGGCAGAGTGGGACGGGTGAGTGAACTGTGGGCGCATTCCCTGACGTGGGCAGATGTGGATCCGGCTCGATACCGGTTCGAGATGGGCGACGATGCGGCGGAGGAGTTGGCGGGCCTTGTCGCGCCCTTGCTGCCGAGCGCTGACGTCGCTCGGGAGGATCGCTGGCGTTCGCTGGATCCATCACCGAGTTCCTGGTGGAGCGGTACGGTCGGTGGGCCTGTGGATGGAACTGGTCGGTCGGCGAGGGTGATGTCGACGGAGGCGTCGTCGAGGTGTGGTGCTGTTCGTCCCACTCCGTGACTACCCCGGATGCCACTGCCCCGCTGGTTGTTGAGGCCCTTCGGGAATGGCGTGGCTGGCTGGAGGACCTGGCGGAGCGGTTCGCGGCCTTGGTTCCACCGGAGAACACCCCGGCGTCTTCGACGGACCGCTGGTACTGGGAGCGGGCATGTACACGCCTGGTCACCGTGGTGGCCGACCGCACCCAGGCCGAGAGCAGCTGGTACGGGCACTGTATGCAGGTCCTCCAATGGTTCCTCGCCTCCAACGGCATCGACGAGGGCCAGGCCCAGCAAATCGTCAAGAATGCGGTTGGCGGCCGGTTCGACAGCTGGATCGCACCTGACGCTCCAGTGGTCGACGCGGTGAGCTCGCGGTTCGCCACAGGCATGGGCGATTTCAGATGACGCCTGGTCCCCGCCAGCCGAAGGACGCCCTTGCCGATTGGCTGCTCATCCGGACGGAGATCTCCTGGCCATCCTGGCACGGCACACGCCCCGCCTCTGGAACACCGGCCCGCGATGGCTTCCGGGAGTTCTTCATGGCAACGCGAGGCGGCCGCGACGCCGAGGGAACCACGCGGGTCCTGACCGCCCTCGACCTGGCCGTCGATGACGCGGAGCATGGCAGGCAGCTGACCTTCGCCCTCATGGCGAAGTGGCAGCGGCCGCGCTGAGTCACGACCTCGTCCGTTTCCGCACGATGCCGGCCTTCGCGAAGGGCGGACGGGAGCGCTACGGCCTCGCACCCGATACACGGGCGCGATTCGAGCGCTGTCTGTCCGAGAGCACTCAACCGGATCTGCCCCTCCCCGCACGCGCCGCCCGAACCTACCTCGACATCCTCTTCTTCCATCCGTTTCAGGACGGCAACGCCCGCGCGGCCTTGCTGGCGCTGGCCTTCGTCCTGGCACGCGAAGGCGTCCCCCTCGACCAGGTACACCCGCTGCATACCACCCGCTGGGCCGACGACACCGAAGGCGCGACCGATCTGGCAGTACTGCTCGCAATCCTGATCACCGCGACGGAGCGCCGTATGTCCCACGGGAGACAACCATGAACGAACGCGACATCCTGCTCAACGAGCTCGCACAGGATCTGCGCCCGATGCCAGAGGGCATCGGGTGGTTCGACGGCCTCGGCCCGGAGGAGCAGTCCGAGGTGCTGCTGTTCCTGCGCCACCACCGCGTCCAGGCGCGCACCGTCGCCGAGAATGCACCGGAGAACATCCGCCGGGCGGGGCTGCACCCGTTCGCCTGCCAGGGCTACTGCTTCGCCCTCACACGCTTCGGCACCCCTGCCGACGCCGCGCTCCTGACGAGAACCTCCGTCGACGCTGAGGCCGTGCGCGATGTTCTGGCCGGGCATCCCCTCCCGTCCTGAGGGACCGACGCGAGCCTGCTCCGTCCGCAGTCAGCCGGGGCCCGCCGCTGACCACCCCTGCCCTTGCTGCCAGCCTAGGGTGACGCCATGAGCAACACATTCAGCGGCGGAGACTACGACCTCAACCTCAACAACAACGCCACAGCCGTCTTCATCGACCTGCTGATACTGGCAGTCTCCGACCTCGTCCGGGCCCCTTGGGACTTCCGGTTCGCCGCCCTCCTTACGCTCCAGGACCAGAACATCATGGGCCGCGGAATGGTCGGATTCGATCTCGAGGACATCGACTGGGGCGCCACTCCCCGGGAACGCGCCCGGAACAAGGAGTTCGTGCTCCGCACCGTCGGACTCGCCCTGAGCCGGCACCGCTGGGAGGAACTGCGCTACGAACCCGCCCGCGCCCCGGGCTACCTGCGCGATTTCCATTCCATGGTGCAGGCTTTCGAGCCACCGGACCGCCCGGGCACTGCCACGGATTTCCCAGGACCGCACGAGGCGGCCATGGCCTCGTGCGTACAGCACCGCGTGCTCAATGCCCTGCCACACTGGGACGCCTGCATCTTCTGCACGCAATAGCGCGCCGTCCCGCATCCTGTTCCCACGCAGGCAACGCCCGGAGATCCCTGCGTAGCTCTCCAGCACGGCGAGGGCCGAGCCGCCGCAACCCGACGACGCAGGCCCGGCCGTCCCCGTCCTCCTGTGGCTAGCGGGCCGATGCGGTCGGCATCTGGCCGTGCAGCGCCTGCTTGATCCGCTCAAGCGTCATGGCGGTGATGGGCTTGATCCTGTCGGAGGGAACGTTTGCCCCCTGCTTCCAGGTGTACTTGATGCGAGCGACCACCGAGCCCTGCCGGACGTTCATACCGCGGCCCTGCCACCCTTGGCTCGGCGGGATCTCGAAGTCGTCGGCCTCGTCGCCCGGCGCGATCTTCCCTTCGTCCGCGGTCCCCTTGCCGGCAAACAACGCCGACGCCTGCTCGGGCGTGCGGAAGGACATCAGCCGCACCGACAACTCCTGGTCCCGCCCGTTGGTGTACGCGGCAATGCCGAGGGCGACCGCCTGCGAGCACCACTGCGGCGGCCACTCCTCGGACTGGCAGATGGCCGGATCCCCGGAGTCCCAGGCTTTCCGGTTACGGGACTGGTCCAGCTCGGCCGGGACGCTGAACTGATCCGGCAGCGCGGGCTCGAGCCGTTTGGCGTCCAGGATCATCTCGGCGAGCTCAGGTGCAGCGGTCCGCTTGGCGGGCCCTTCGGCCGGGAACGTCCCGGACCCTCCGTCCGAGCCGCAGCCGGTGGTCATCGTGACAGCCGCGAGCACCATGGTCAGGGAGGCGACCACAACCCGGGCGCGCACCCTTTGCCTGTACGTGTACATGATCACCACGATACGGGCACGGCGCCCAGCCTCGTCCGCTCCCCTTCGCCCCGCCGGTAACTCCCGCCGATGGTATACGGCGCCGTCTGGAGGATGAGCAGCGCGGGAGGCAGGGCGACCTCCGTCGCGATGACGGTGAGCGCGATCAGGTGCCAGAGGCGGATGTCCCGGTCGGTGAGGTTTCCCATGTGGCGGAGGACAATTTTGGGGATGGTGTGCTGGCGCCGGTGGGGGAGCTGGTCTTTGACCTGTGTGTAGGTGTGTATCCATTGGGCGAGGTAGAGGCCGCTGCGGAACTGGGTGGAGCGGTACTTCTGCCAGGCGCTGTTCCAGTAGATGTCGGTGGTGAGCAGTACGAGGAGGCACTGTGGCCAGGTGTTCGCTGTGCTCAGGCCGTGCTCGATGCGCAGGCCGTGGCCGAGGTCACCGGCGAGCAGGAGGCAGGTGCAGTCAGCAGGGCGTAGCGGATGGAGTTGGGGCTTTTGAGGTAGTAGAGGAGTTCCATGGTGGCCCCGGCCAGGACCAGTACGAGCGCGAGGCGGGTGCCGGGCCGGTAGGCGCGAGCGAGGAGTCGGGCCCGGCCGGGGCCGAAGCGGTGTTCGGATATGTAGAGGGTGAGCGAGCCGGCGGTGAATCGGTTCCAGCCTCCTTGGCCGAAGGCGAGGGTGAACCGCGCCGTGCACACCACGCCGAAGATGATGCGGAATGCCTGGAGGCGGGCGGGGTCGGTGGGGTGCTGGAAGCCGGAGGCGAGGGCGTCAAGAAACCACGACACGGCTGTTCCTGACCTCGAGGGGCTGCTCGCCGGTGGCGGACAGGACGCGGCCGTGCCCGTCGATCCGGTCGTAGGTGCCGGTGCGGATGAGGTAGATGGTGATGGTCTGGAGGCCGGCCGGACCGGGGAGGAAGCTGCCCGGGGTGAGGCGCGCGTAGACGTTGACCGGTTCGGTCCGGCCGTGCTTGGTGCCGGTGAGCGAGACGATGGTGAAGGTGCCGCAGCAGAACATGGCCCAGCCCAGCCGGCTGCCGGGCGGACGGGTGAAGCCGGGGTAGCCATCCACACCACCAGGGCGGCGGTGATGGCGAGCTGGAGCGCGGACAGCACTGTGGATGCGTGCATGACAGGAAGCCTCCGGGGACGGGAGGAGTGATGGGGTGCGCGCCGGCGACCGGGCGCGGGGTCAGCGCTCGGGCTTGGGGGGCCGCTGCATGAGCGCGGCGACGGCCTCGTCGAGGGTGACCTTTTCGCGCAGCAGCGCGGCGACGACTTCCGTGATCGGCATCTCGACCTGGCGGTCGCGGGCGAGGCCGAGGATGGCCTGCGCGCTCTTGACGCCTTCGGTGGTCTGCCGGGTGACAGCGGTTGCCTGGGCGACGGTCATGCCGGCGCCGAGGTGGGTGCCGAAGGTGCGGTTGCGGGAGAGCGGGGAGGAGCAGGTGGCCACCAGGTCGCCCAGGCCGGCGAGTCCGGCGAGGGTGGCCGGGTGGGCGCCCAGGGCGGTGGCCAGGCGGGTGGTCTCCGCCAGGCCGCGGGTGATGAGCATGGCCGCGGTGTTGTGGCCCAGGCCCATGCCGGTGGCGATACCGACGGCGAGCGCGATGACGTTCTTCACCGCGCCGCCCAGCTCGCAGCCGATGACATCCGTGCTGGTGTAGGGGCGGAAGTACGAGGTGTTGCAGGCGGTTTGGAGGCGGCGGGCGGCCTCCTGGTCGGGGCAGGCGATAGTGGCGGCCGCGGGCCGGCCGGTGACGATCTCCCGGGCGAGGTTCGGGCCCGAGAGCACCGCGATGCGGCTTGCCGGTACGCCTGTGGCTTCGGCGATGACCTCGCTGGCGCGCTTGCCGGTGTCCTGCTCGATGCCCTTCATCAGGGACACGATCACGGTGCGCGGGCCGATGTGCGGCGCCCAGGCGGCGAGGTTGTCGCGCAGGGTCTGGGCGGGGATGGAGAGCACGAGGTAGTCCGCGCCGTCCAGCGCGGTCGCCGGATCGGTCGTCGCCGTCAGGTTCGGCGGCAGGTCGATGTCCGGGAAGTAGGCGGGGTTGCGGTGGCGGGTGGTGATCGCGTCGGCGATCTCGCCCCGGCGGGCGTGCAGGACGACGTCGCTGCCGGCGTCGGCCGGGACCTTGGCGAACGCGGTACCCCAGGACCCGGCCGAGAACACCGCCGCACGGACGGCACGGTGCTGGCTCAACTCGAGGTCCCTTCGCTGGACGCGGGGCCGTCGACACGGCGGCCGGGTGCGGGCATCCTATCGACCGTGCCGGGGGCCGCGGGGTCATCCCCGACCAGGCCCGGCACCTGGCCGACGCCGTCGAAACCACCACCCACCTCTGCTGATCTGGCTCCGTCCATCGTGCCGACCGCCAGAATCCACACCTGTGACGTGCTGTCCCGGGGCCATCAGGCCCAGGGGAGGCGCAGAGCGGAGTCCTATCAATGGCCGGGCGTATAGGGGGCTACGCGCTCATCGGCGATACGCAGACCACAGCCCTTGTCTGCCGGACGGCGACCGGGATCTGTACCCGGCCATACGGCCGTAGCTGTGCCGACACCGCATGAGGCGCGAGCCCGGCTGTTCCCTCGCGCCCGCAGGCGTCAACCCGTGATGATGGGCCTGACCCAGCCGGGGATCCGAATGCGATCGTGTGCGCGAACGACACAATCCCTCACAAGGGTGAGCCGCCTCATGCGGGCGACCTCGAACACGCCATCATCCCTCGAAGCCCAGGCGAGCCTTGAGATGCGCGCAATCATCGAACATTCGTTCCCGACTTCGCCCTCCCATGCCCGTGACGGGCTTCTGGTCAGCAGCGTTGTTCCGGACGCCCACCCTCGACCGCTCCCCCATGGAGGTCTCGTGTTCCCGCACTTGACACCGCCACCCTGCTCAACGCGTTCGAATTCGCCCCCGTTGACAACCGGCCAGGGGCGCAGGCGCGGTTGACGGTTTCTTCGCCTGCGCATTCGACGCTGAACGGGTGGACTTCGAGGCGGCGAGCGTGGCCCTGAAAGAGCGCCGCGCCCGTGGTCGTGCCGTCGCGAGTGGCCCGGTGAACGGGTCGCATCACGTCGAGGTAGCCGCGCGGACGCCGGGGCGCGATCGTGCCGGAGGAGAGGGGAGAGCATGTCGTTTCTGCCGAACATCGTCGGCGCGCACCTGTTATTCGAACACAGAGGCCATGTTCTGTTGGGGTTGCGGCCGCCGGACGCGCTGTTCGCAGCGAATGTCTGGCACGTTCCAGCGGGGCATGTGGAGCGGGAGAGCGTTCGAGCCTGTGCGGTGCGGGAAGCCGGCGAGGAGCTCGGCGTCACCGTCATCGAGCCCGACCTCGAGCTTGTACACACCGTGCACCTGCTCGACACCGACGACGCCGAGGCCGTGCCGCGGTTGCAGCTGTTCTTCCGCGTTCACCGGTGGCACGGCGAGCCACGGCTGATGGAGCCGGACCGGTGTGTGGAGTGGCGGTGGTGGCCGCTGCACGCGCTTCCTGACCCGACGGTGGAGTACACGGTCGCGGCGCTGGAGGGCATCGCGAACGGCTGGCCGTACACGGACGTGGCTTGGCGCCCCCGGCGGCAATGCCCCGGCGCCGTCGGCGGCCCACCGGGCCTGGACGAGTGATGCCCTGGCGCTGATCGGCACTTGGCTCGACCACCCACAAGGACCCTTGCTGGAGGCTGCTGTGTCCCAATACCTTCCATCCCCCGCTTCGCCCGCCCGGACCGTGGCCCAGGAGGCCGAGGCCGCGCAGGCGCGACAGGCCATGGTGCGTCGTCCGGAAGAACAGGAGGTCATATCCGACTCGCTGCTGCGGAAGGCACTGCTGGAAGTGCGGCGGGAGGTGCTGCTGCCGCAGGCCTACGTGCGGCGGGATGCCGGGTATCCCGAGCCGGTGGTGCTGGAGTTGCTGGACGGTGCGCACCCGGACGACCGGCGGGAGTGGCTCGAGCTCATCTACAGCGGCGCCTCCGTGCTCGCTCAGCGCGACGGAGAAGCACTCGAGGGCCAGGTGCGCGGGCGGATGCGGGGCGGGCGCATCACGTCGGCGGCGTTCTGGCTGGCGCTGGCTCACCTGGTGCCGGGGCTGGTCCGGGACTTCTCCGCTGAGCGCCTGACCCTGATCGCGCCGAAGGAGGACTCCTGGGCCATCGTCGGCCCCGACGGGGACGTCGAGGAGGTGGGCCAAAGGCCGGTGTGGGACAAGGTGTGTGAGGTGTACGCGCGCTGGGAGCGCGCCGGGCGACCGGAGAGGTACCGGCTGGAGTTCGTCTCCGATGGCCGGCAGTACATCACCGCCGGCGCAGGCACGGCCGAGCTCGCCTGGGAGCTGCCCACGCTGGCTGGGTCCATCAACGAGATTGAGGGGGAGCGCGGTGAGTGACACGCACACCGACGGGTCGCAGAACCATCACGGGGCGAAAGTCCCCGGTCCCCGTCCGAGCCACGGCCCGTTGTTGCCGCTGCCTCCGCAGAGGGCTGCGGCGGCGCCGGATGGCGGGGAGGTCGGTGACGAGCTGAAGAACGCGTACTGGATGCAGTGGGAGGGGGAAGCCGCCCGGACCAGTGTGTGGCGGATTCTCGGCCGGCTGCCGGCGATCAGCCGCAGAATACTCGCCCTGGCCTACCGGGCCGACGCGCGGGCCACGGTCATGGTCGTGGTGTTCCAGGTCGCCTCATCGCTGATGAGCGCCTTCGGACTGCTGGCCTCGGTGAGCGCGCTCTCCGCCCTCTTCGCCCAGGGCGCGACCTCCGAGCGCATCCACCACGCCCTTCCCTCCCTCGCGCTGGTCGCCGGACTGATGGCGGCGCAGGGCCTGCTCGACTTCGGTGTCGCCCGCGGGCAAGCGGCTCTCACGCCGAAGGTCCGGCGCGCGGTGGAGCAGGAGCTCTTGCGGCTGAGCTGCCATGTGCGGCTGGAAGCGGTGGATGACGCCGCGTTCGCCGACGAGGCGAACAAGGCCAACGATCGCGGCCTGTACTACATGCGCCAGTCCGTACCGCAGATGGTCCAGCTCGCACACGCTGTCCTCGGCCTGGCCGGGGCCGCCGGCGTCCTGGCCATCCTGCACCCGCTGTTACTCCCTCTTCTGGTGCTCTCGGTGATTCCTCAGGGGTACGCGGCGGTGCGCTCTGCTCGGGCACAGTTCCTCTCCCACAGCCGGTACAGCACGCTCCAGCGCCGTATCCGGCTGTTCACCTGGCTCCTTCTCGACCGGGACTCCGCTCCGGAAGTGCGTGCGTCCACGGCGCAGCAGGCGTTGCTGGAGGAGCACGAGCGCTTCGCACGGCGGATCGAGACGGAGGATGCGCGGCTGGGGCGGCAGGAGGCGAACGTCGCGTTGTGGGGACGCGCGGTGGGCGGTCTGGCGGTCGGTGCCACATATGCGGCACTGGGGTGGATGACGGCGACGGGGTGGATGCCGCTGGCGGCGGGCGGCGGGGCGTTCCTGGCGATCCGCTCCAGCCGGGGCACGCTGGTGAGCGTCGTGCTGGCCATGCATCAGATCTACGAGCATGCTCTGTGGATCGACGACCTGGAGCGGCATCTGGAGCGCTGCCGCGCCCTGCAGCCGCACCGCACGGGCCGGTGCCTCGCGGACGGGGTGAAGACCATCACCGTCACCGACGTCCACTACACCTACCCCGAGGCCGACCGGGCCGCGCTGCGCGGTGTGTCGATGACGCTGACGGCCGGTTCCACGGTGGCGTTCGTCGGCGCGAACGGGTCGGGCAAGTCGACCATGGCCAAGCTCTTGGCGGGGCTGTACGCCCCCACGCAAGGCAGCATCTGCTGGGACGGGGTGGAGGTGCGGGAGGTCGACGCCGAGAGCATCCAGGCTCAGGTCGCCATGGTGCTCCAGGACCCGGTGGCCTGGCCGCTGTCGGCTTTGGCGAATGTCACGATCGGCGCGGGGACCATCACGGAGGCCGACCCGCAGCGGGCCCTCGCCGCCGTGACCGAATCGGGCGCGGACAAAGTCATCGCCGGCCTGCCCCAGCAGTGGGCCACCCCGCTGTCCAAGCGCTTCAAAAACGGGCAGGAACTCTCCGGTGGCAACTGGGCGAAAGTCGCTGTGGCCAGGGGCCTGTACCAGGATGCCGCCGTTCTTCTGCTGGACGAGCCGACGTCCAGCATGGATGCCCGTGCCGAGCATGCTGTCTACGAGGCCGTCCTCCACGGCGGCCACGGCGAGCGCCGCCGGGACCGCATCACCGTCCTGATCTCCCACCGCCTCAGCAGCGTGACCAGCTGCGACATGATCTACGTCTTCCGCGACGGGCGCATCATCGAATCCGGCACCCACCAGGACCTGATGAACCACACCACCGACGACGGCCAACCCGGCGAGTATCGCGAGATGTTCACTCTTCAGGCTTCGGCCTACCAGGCAGCGGCCTCGCCGGAAGAGGCGGATGGGTGACGGCCGTGCCGTCCACGGCCCCGGGCGGGTGGCGGGCCCACGCCAGCGTTGCCGCGGCTCCCTGGCGCGATCGCTATTACCGGATCTTCCTGGCCGCGCGGGTGCTCTCGGCTGCCGGGTCCGCCATCGCGCCGGTCGCCCTGGCGTTCGCCGCCCTGGACGTCGGCGGCACAGCGGCCGCGCTGGGCGAGGTCCTGGCGGCCGGGTGCCTGCCGCAGCTCCTGGTCGCGCTGATCGGCGGCGTCGCCACCGACCGATACCCGCGCGCCCCGGTCCTGCCGGCCGGGAACATCGCCCTCGCGGCCTTGCAAATCGTCGCCTCCGTGCTGCTTCTGACCGGTCACGCCGGGGTCCCCGCCCTTGCCGGGCTGTCGGCGGCGAGTGGGATGGTCACCGCGTTCCTCGACCCGGCCACGAAGAAGACTCTGCCCTCCCTGGTGGCGCCTGGGCTGCTCCAGCAGGCGAACGCGCTCGCGCAGACGGCGTTCAACGGCATCAAGGTCCTCGTCCCCGTCGTCGGCGGGCCGCTCATCGCGCTCACCGGGCCGGGCTACGCGGTGGCCTTCGACGCGGTGACGTTCCTCGTCGCCGCCGTCCTCCTGGCCCAGCTGCCCGAGACCTCAACGTCGGCCACGACCGAACCGGCCACGGCGTGGGCCGGGTTCCAGGACGGATGGCGGGCCTTCCGTGCGCACGGGTGGCTGATGCTGTGGTCGTTCCAGGGCTGCGTCACCGTGCCGCTGTGGCTGGTCGGCTACGTCCTCCTCGGCCCCGCCTATGCCAAGGCTCACCTCGGCGGGCCCGCCGGGTACGGGCTGATGGCCACCGGGTGGACCGCCGGGCTCGTCCTCGGCGCCCTCGCCTGCATGCTGTGGTCCCCGCGCCGGCTCTGCCCGGTCGCCGCGGCCGTCTCGGCGGCCATGGCCATGCCGATGGCCGCCATGGCAGCGGCCGCGCCTCTGCCCGTCCTGCTCACCGCGATCGTCACGGCCGGGGCCGCTCTGAACATCTCCGCCGTCTCGTTCAACACTCTGCTCCCTCGCATCGTCGAGCAGCACCGCCTCGGCCGCGTCCTGTCCCTGAACACGGCCGTCCAACTGGTCTTCCTGCCGCCCGCCTACCTCCTGGCCGGCCAGACCGCGGTTCGGTTCGGCCTGAACATCACTTTCACCGGCATCGCCGTGGTCCTGCTGCTGTGCGCCGCGCTACCCCCGTGCCGCGCGGACTTCCGCGCGCTCACCCTCGACCCCCACACGCCACCACCGAAGGAGATCCCCGTGCTCCATCCCTCGTTGCCGCCCGGCACCGCGACGACGCCTCCGGCCGCTGGGGAGGAAGCGTGAAGACCACAACCGTCGTGCGGGTGGGCAGCCGCAACAGCCCCATGGCTCGCTGGCAGACCGACTGGTGCGTGGAACTGCTGTCCAAGGCCCACCCCGGCATCTGCTTCGAGATCACCACGATGGCCTCACAGGGCGACCGCTACCACGGTCCCCTCTCCCGCATCGGCGGGAAAGGCTCGTTCGTCAAAGCCCTGGACCGCGCCTTGCTGGACGGGGAGGTGGACGTCACCGTCTCCTGTGTGAAGGACCTGCCCAGCCCGCACGACCGGCAGCCGGGTGTAAGCATCGGCGCGGCCCTCGAGCGCGGCGACGTCCGCGACGCCCTCGTCCTCCCCTCCGGCAGGCCGCCCATCGCTCTCACCGACCTGCCGCACGGAGCCCGGGTAGGGACCAGTGCCCCGCGCCGCATCGCCCAGCTCCGTCAGCGCCACCCGCGCCTGGAGCCCGTGCTCGTCCGCGGCAACGCCGACACCCGAATCGCCCGCCTGGACGACGGCAGCAACGGACTCGACGCGCTGCTCGTCGCCTACGCCGGCCTGCACTGCCTCGGCCAGACCCACCGCGCGACGCAGATCCTCGACCCGGCGCTGTGGCTGCCGGCCTCCGGCGCCGGCATGGTCGTCGCCGAATACCGCACCGACGACACCATGATCCGCGACCTCCTCGCACCGATCACGCACCCGGCCACCGCCACCGCGCTCGCCGCCGAACGTGCCACCCTGGCGGCACTGCGCGGCAACTGCATGACCGCGGCCTCCGTCCACGCCATCCTCACCGGCGACACGGTGACCGTCCACGCCGCGGTGTTCGCCCCGGACGGCCACACCGCCATCCAGACCCAGGCCACCGGGGCGGTGCACCAGGCCGACGCCGTGGGCCGCCGCGCCGCCGAGCAGCTCCTGCACGACGGCGCAGCCGCGCTCCTGCACGCTCTCCCGCGCATGCCCTGACCGCGCCACCCTGTCGGACAAACCACCCACCGGCTCGAAGGGACGTCGCTCATGGCTCTGCTCAACCAGGACTCCGACGAGAACCCCAGCCCAGGGCGGCCCAGGATGACGGATGCCCAGTACGTGGGCAGTCGCAACGCGCTGTGGAGTCGCGTATCGGCTCTGTTCACCGACAGTCGCGGCCGCGTGGTCCTTGAGGACGTCGACTACCGTGCCGCACGTCTGTTTCCAGGCGGAGCCATCGACGCCGGCGAATCGCCCTCCCTCGCTGTCGCGCGCGAGGCCCGCGAGGAGCTCGGCCTCGCCCGCAGCTTCTCCCGGGCCCTGGCCATCGACTGGGTGCCTCCCAGCGCCCCTGGCTACCCGCAGGGGTTTCCCGGCGAGGTGATCTACGTGTTCGACGGCGGGACCCTGACCGAGGACGACTTCACCCGGATACGTCTGCCGGAGCAGGAAGTCACCGGCGTCCGCTGCGTCGAACCCGCGCTCCTCCCCCACCACATGAACCCCGGCAACGCCCGGCGCACCCTGGCCGCCCTCCGCGCCGCCCGGGAGAAACTCGGCCTTCCGGCTCCAGCCCGGCAATCGCTCACCGAACTCCTGCCCTGGCGGCCCGCCCAAGGCTCCGCGGTCCGGTAACCGCACATGGCCGGAAGAGCGCCGCCGCGCCCGTGCTGCGCAACTGCCCGGACACGGTTCACGTCGATTCCCCGACGAGAAGCACGTCCGTGAGGAGAAGCTGCGGTGGACCTTGCCGAGATGCAGCAGCGAGCAGTGGAGATCCACGGTCTGTATGACGAGCTGAACCGCCGCGAGCGGCGCGTCTGGCGGCGAGACGAGTTCCTCGTCGGCTTCATGGGGGATGTCGGCGACCTCGCCAAACTGATCATGGCCGAGGAGGGGGCGCGGCAGGCCCCGGGAGGGCGCGCGGCGCTGGAACACGAGCTGGCCGATTGCCTGTGGTCGGTGCTGATTCTCGCCTACCTGTACGACGTCGACCTGGCCGGTGCCTCCCGGCGCACGATGACTGAGCTGGAGGAGTCGATTGCGGCACAACTGGCTGACCCCGGTGAGCCGACGTAATCCTCTGGCCCCGGCGCTGCTGAAGACGGCAGCCCGCCGCACGGATCACCTGGCAGGCGCCTTCGGTCAGCTCGCACGAGGCGGTCGGGCTTCGAGCTCAACGAGGGCACCAGCGAGAGGAGAAGTCTTGTGACGGATCAAGGACGGATCAGGATCGCGGCAAGCGGCCTGGTGGTACGGGACGAGCACGTGCTCCTGGTGCGGGGGGACTGGCCGCGCCCGGGGACCTGGTGGCTGCCCGGCGGCGGCCAGCAGGCCGGGGAGACCCTGGCGGCCTGTGCGGAGCGGGAGGTGTTCGAGGAGACGGGCGTGCGGGTGAAGGCTGAGGGCCTGGTGGTGGTGCGCGAGTACATCCAGGGCAACCACCCGGAGGGGCACCGGATGCTGTCCGGTGCGGGGCACCGGGTCGACGCGATGTTTCGGTGCCGCATTCTCCAGGAGCCGCAGGCTCGGCGGGCCCGCCCAGGACTCCGTACAGCTCGGCATCGAGTGGGTCGCGCTGGACAAGATCGCCGGGCTGCGCACGCTGCCTCCGTGTCTGCCGACCGTCATCACGGACGCCTTCGCCGCCGCCCCAGGCCGGGGCACGGTCTACCTGGGCGACGCCTATGCATGAACCATCACCACAGCCCGGCCGTGGGCCTGTGCGGGAGCCGATGGACCTCGGCGCCTACGCCCAGCGCACCCGCACGGAGCCGTGCTTCATCTGCGCACTCCTCTCCGGGGACCCGGGCTACGAGCACCACGTGATCGCAGAGGACGGTGAGCATGTCGCCTTCCTCGACCGGTGGCCGACCCTTCCCGGGAAGGTCCTCGTCGCACCCACACAGCACGTCGAGCATATCGTCCGGGACCTGGACGAGCCCGCGTACGTGCGGCTGATGCTGTTCGTCCGTCGCGTGGCCCTCGCCGTGGAAGAGATCTGCCGGCCGGAGCGGACGTACGTCTACTCGCTGGGCAGCCAGCAGGGCAACGCTCACCTTCACTGGCACATCGCGGGGCTCCCTCCGGGCGTCCCGTATGAGAAGCAGCAGTTCCATGCCCTGATGGCCGAAAACGGCGTGATCAAAGCGCCGTCGGAGGAAATGGTCGCCCTGTCTGTGCGGCTGCGCCAAGCCCTGGCGCCATTGGGCCGTGAACTACACGAAGGAGACGACGTTGACCACAGCGGAGACCACCGGCTGGCGCGGCGACCGGATCTGCAGTGTGCTGCGGGGTGAGAACCCCACGGTGTTGCGGCGCCTGGAGGCCGGCTTCGCGGTGATCGGGGACACGCAGTTCCTCCCCGGCTACTCGGTCCTCCTGGTCGACGACCCTGGCGTGCAGCGCCTTACCGACCTTCCGAGGCGGCGTCGGCGGAGGTTCCTGGAGGGCATGGACCGCCTCGGTGAAGCCGTGGAGCTTGCCTGCCGCAGCGCCGATGCGGCGTTCCGCCGGGTGAACCTGGAGATTCTCGGTAACGCGGACCCTTACCTGCACGCCCATATCTGGCCGCGGTACTACTGGGAGCCTGCCGAACTCGTCCGCCGGCCCGTATGGCTGTACCCACACAGGCACTGGACGGACCAGCAGCATGCTCTTGGTCCGCAGCACGAGGCCCTGCGGTCCGCCATCGGGACGGAGCTCGACCGCCTGGCGGGTACGACGAGCGAAGGGCGCCGGTGACCGATGTGACGAAGGTGGGCCTGTTCGACCTCGACGACAGCCTCGTGGACCGTGCCGGCACGTACGCGCGATGGGCGACGGAGTTCTCCAGGGAACGCGGGGTGCCCCTCGGCTGGCCGCTGGAGACAGACCCGATGTACTCCTCCCGCAGGGTCGCCTTCTTCGAACTGATGAAGGACACCTTCAACATGTCCGGGACCGTCGACGAGCTGCATGCCGAGTACCGGCGCCGCATGCGGATCTTCCGCCATGCCCTCGCGGCTCTCGACGCCGAGCCGAGCCCGCGGGCCGTCATGGTCGGTGATTCCCTCACGGCGGACGTGGGCGGGGCACTCGCGGCCGGGCTGTCGGCCGTGTGGGGCTCGCACAGCCGCCCGCCGCCAGCGGGTGGGCCGTGGCCGCACCGGACGGTCGTCACCATCTGCGATGCCCTCGAACTGCTGTTGAAGGAGAGCTGCCCGTGAACGGACTCGTCGGTGCAGCGGATACCCGGCTGATGGTGCTGCGCGGCAACTCCGGCTCGGGCAAGACCACCGCTGCGCGTGCCGTCCGCGAGTGCTACGGCAGCGGTCTGGCGATCGTGAGCCAGGACACCGTCCGCCGGGAGATTCTGTGCGAGGCAGACGGCCCGGTTCGGGCAACGCCCGGGCTGATCGACGTCATCGCCCGCCAGTGCCTGGACGAAAGCTTCCACGTGATCCTCGAAGGGATGACCAGGCCAGCACCGCTGCAACGACTGCCCCAGGTCTACCCAGAGAGGAGCGGCCCTCCATGGTGCCTAGGGCCTGTCCAGCGGATCATGCCGGGCCGGCCCGTCGGCGCTGAATCGCTGTAGCGACCCGCCGGACAAGGAGCTGGGTGGAGCAGATTGGGTCCGTCGATAAATACCTCGACATCGGTCGCGGTGATCGGGGACGCTTCGCGCGATGACCAGAATCGACGACACCCCATCCGCGTGGGACGAGCGCACCCAGCTCACCACGTTTCTCGACTACGCACGTGACACCGCCCTCGCCAAGTGCGATGGCGTCTCCGCGGAGAACGCGCGCAAGGCGCTCCTGCCGGGCTCACCGCTGATGACCATGAGCGGAGTGATCAACCACCTCCGCTGGGTCGAGTACTACTGGTTCCAAGTGGTCTTCCTCGGCGAGGAAGACCGGGGCCCCTGGACCGAGGAGGACCCCGACCGCGAGATGCGTATCGCCGTCGACTTCCCGCTCACGCAGTTGCTCGACGAATACGCCGAACAGAGCGCCCGATACCGCGAACTGGTCGCCGGGAGCGCCCTGGACAAGCAGGCCCAGCGGTCCGTCCGCAACGGCCTCCACGTCGACCTGCGCTGGATCCTCCTCCACCTCACCGAGGAGACGGCCCGCCACAACGGCCACCTGGACATCCTGCGCGAGATGCTCGACGGCACGACCGGCAACTAGATCCGGCGGAGATCATGGGCGGATCCAGAGTCGAGTGGAGGCGACGGTGACGGTGCCGTGGAAGATGTAGCCGCGCTTGCCGAACCTCGTGGCCACGGCCCGGGAGTTCTTCAACGCGTTGATCGTCCGCTCAACTTCCTTCCTTCGCTTGCAGATCGTCCTGTCGAAGCCTGCGGGTCGGCCGCCCTTACTGCCCCTTCGTTGGCGGTTGGCCCGCTGGTTCTTCGGTTCGGGGATGGTGTGCTTGATCTGGCGTCGTCGCAGGTAGCGGCGGTTGCGGCGGGAGGAGTACGCCTTGTCGCCGCCGAGATGGTCGGGCCGCGTGCGCGGGTGTCCGCCACCGAGGCGGCCGACACGGATGCGTTCCAAGACCGGGATGAGCTGCGGAGCGTCGCCCCACTGGCCCGGAGTGATCAGCAGGGCCAGGGGGCGACGTCCACCCTCACCGGCGAGGTGGATCTTGCAGGTCAGGCCGCCCCGGGAGCGTCCCAGTCCCTCGTCGAGGCGGTGCTGCAGGGGCGTGCGTCTTTCCCTGGCACTCGTGGCGGATTCTTACGAGCCCCAGCAGCGTGCTGATGGGCCTGGCAGGAGGTCGAATCGACGCTCACCATTGACCAGTAGATCCGGCCTTCAGCGTCGGCGTCGGCCAGGACGGCTGCGAAGATCTCCTCCCAGGTGCCGTCCACCGACCAACGTCTGTGCCGTTCGTACACCGTCTTCCATGGACCGAAACGCGCAGGTAGATCCCGCCATGGCACCCCAGTGCGCAGTCGGTACAGGATCCCGTTGATGACCCTGCGGTGGCCGGCCCAACGGCTGCCTCGCTGCCCGGACTTCGGCAGATGCGGATTCAGCCGGGCCCACTCCTCATGCGTTAAGTCTCCCCGCCCCATGCTCATGCCAACGACCCGAAGTCACGACGGTCACATGATCCGCTGGACAGCCCACCCGGTCGTTCCGGTACGTGCTCGGCTGGGGGACGAGGTGGTCCAAGCAGCCGTTAAAAACGGTGTGCGGCAAGTGGTCTCCCTGGCCGCGGGCCTGGAGTCCCGGGTCCTGCGGCTGGAGCTTCCCACGGATCTGGTCTACATGGAGGTCGACCTTCCCGCCCTGCTGGAAGCCAGGAGTCAGCGGCTGGCGCAGGCCGGGGCGGCGGCCCTCTGGCCCGGACGCTGTGGGTCGTGGAAGGGCTGCTGCCCTACCTCGATGCCGACGCCTGTCACACGCTGCTG
This sequence comes from Streptomyces sp. UNOB3_S3, assembly GCF_020740895.1. GTDB lineage: Bacteria > Actinomycetota > Actinomycetes > Streptomycetales > Streptomycetaceae > Streptomyces. The sequence continues at coordinate 41,621 of NZ_JAILXP010000002.1, forward strand.
CGCACCGTTCGAGGCATGTCGGCCCCCGGCAGCCGGCTGTGGTGCGACCACGTGCACCCCGATGTGTTCGCCGCAGCGCATTACGCGCCGGTCCTCAGGAGTCTGGACGAGCTCGGAGTGCTGTGGGCCAGTGGCTGGACGGATCCCGTGACGCGGCTCGCAGCCGACGGCTGGCAGGCCCGTGCCTGGACGGTCAAGGACCTGGCACGCCCCGAGCCCGGCAGTCCACCGGCCGCCTGGATGCCCCCGGTCCCCGCCAGGGCGAACACCTCCGACTCCGGATACCACTGGCTGATCTGGGCGTACACCGCTTGAGAGTGCCCTCGGCCCCCATACGAGGGAGACGCAATGCCCCTGTCTACCACCAACGCGGCAACCTTCGGAACGGAAGTATCCTCCGAGCACCGTGAGTTACTCGCCGGGCTGATCGCCACCCCCAAACGTCTCGCCACCAAATGGCTCTACGACACCTGCGGCAGCGCGCTCTACACGGCCATCGCCCAGCAGCCCGAGTACTACATCGATGAGGCCGAACGGGAGATCGTCGCCCAGCACGGCGGGGACATCGCGGCCCGGGCCCGTCCACGTACTCTGGTCGACCTCGGCGCGGGCTCCGCCGGAAAGACCCGGCTGCTGCTCGACGCCCTGAGCGCGGTTGGATCGCTGGACCGGTACGTTCCCGTCGACGTCAGCGACACCAGCTTTCGGGACATGACGCGGAATCTGCGTGCCGTCTATCCCGAGTTGGACATCCAGCCGCGCACCGCCGACTTCAGCTCACCGCTCGGCCTGGACCCGCAGACCGCTTCCGTCCTGTTCGCTTTTTTCGGGGCCACCTACGGAAACTTCCGTCCCGCCGAACGACAGCGGTTCCTGGCCGCACTCCGGAGCCAGATGCGCCGGGGCGACGGACTTCTCCTGGGCACTGACCTGGTGAAGGACGAGGCGACCCTGAAGGCCGCCTACGACGACCGCGCCGGAGTCACCGCCGCGTTCGTCAGGAACGGCCTGACGGTCCTCAACCGGGAACTCGGTGCGAACTTCCGCCTCCGCGACTTCGACCACGATGTCACCTGGAACCCGTACCTGAGTCGCATCGAGAACGCGCTGCGGGCCCGCCGCTCCCACACTGTCACACTCGCCTTGCTGGACCGTGCTGTCCCCTTCGCGACCGGAGAGCGTCTACATGTAGGTATATCGGTCAAGTTCCGTCAGAAGGACGTCCGCTCCGAACTGGCACAGGCGGGCCTGCGACTGGATCGGTGGTGGACCGACAGCGCGAGCCGATATGCCGTATCACTGGCGATGACCGCCTGAGCAGGGAATAGTGCGGCCGATGGCCCAGAGACGCCGGGTGGTGACCATGTTGTGGCGCACCACCCGGTAGTCAGGGGTGAACATCTCGACAATAGCGGGCGAAGCCCTCCCGATCCTCTCGCTCCTCCTTGTTCGCACCGTAAGCGTTGAGGTGCTTTCAGGGCATGGTCGACCATTTGTCCGAGACCGTGGGGTCCGCCGTCGGGGCGCCCTGGTGGGGCCGATGGGCCCGATGGCCGGGTTGGGAGTCAACGCGGCCTGCATCGCGCTAGGTTCGCTGCTCGTCTGCGTGGCGTTGCCACGCGGAATGGGACGACCGGACGGGCGCACTGCAGGGAGGGGAAGGGGCGCCGGTGATGCGGAAGGCGGGTTCACGACCAATCTCGCAGGCCTACGCCCGGAATGGCGTGAGATGGGCCGCCACCGCGGCAGCGGGCGAGCTGGCCGGTCCATCAGCCACCACCCCGGCAGACACTGCCCAAAGCGCCTGGGCTGGCGCCACACCACGGTCCCGTGCCGCATCCGGGCTGGGCCCCTGACCGAGGGGGCTTCTCGTACGGTCCGGGATCCAGGGCCGATTGTCAGTGGTGGGTGAGACGGTGGGAGCACCAAGTCGGAAAGAGGGGGACACCGTCATGTCCGGGAACCAGAACTACATCAATCACGTCGCTCTTGTGCTGGATGCCAGTTCGTCCATGTCGCACCTGAGCCGCAAGGTCGTCGAAGTCGCCGATCAGCAGATCGCGTATCTCGCCCGCCGGTCGAGGGAGCTGGACCAGGAAACCCGCGTCACGGTGTACGTCTTCGCAGACAAGGTGGAGTGCGTCATCTACGACAAGGACGTGCTGCGGATGCCGTCGCTGAAGCAGCTGTACCGGGTCGGCGGGATGACGGCCCTGCTGGCGGCCGCGCTGAAGTCGCAGCGGGAGCTCGCGCAGACGGCTCAGCTGTACGGCGACCACAGCTTCCTGACGTTCGTCCTCACCGACGGGCAGGAGAACGCGAGCCATCGCCGCCCGGACGCCCCTGCCGGGGATCCGCGGGAACTGGTCGAGGCCGTGGCCGAGATGATCCGAGCGCAGAAGGACAACTGGACGCTGGCCGTCCTGGTGCCGGACCAGATGGGCAAGCACGAGGCCATGCGGTTCGGTTTCCCGAAGGACAACATCGCCATCTGGGACGCCACCAGCACACAAGGCCTTGAGGAGGCCGGGCACGTCATTCAGGAGGCCACCGAGAAATTCATGGTGGGCCGCACCCGCGGTATCCGGGGATCGCGTGCGGTGTTCTCCACCGGTGCGGAGGCGGTCAACAAGGACACCATCAAGGCGGCCGGCCTCACCCCGGTGAACCCGTCGGAGTACGAGCTGATTCCGGTGGCTCGTGACGCGGCGATCCGGGACTGGGTCGTCGAGTCCGGGCACACCTACCGCACCGGTGGCGCGTTCTACCAGCTGAGCAAGCCCGAGAAGATCCAGGCACGGAAGCAGATCGCCGTACTGGAGAAGAAGACCGACCAGGTCTACACAGGGCCCCAGGCCCGGGCCCTGCTCGGCCTGCCCGACATGGAAATCCGCATCAAGCCCGACCACAACGACGACTTCACCATCTTCGTGCAGAGCACCAGCGTCAACCGCAAACTCACTGCCAACACACGACTGCTGCTGATGCACTGACGCCCTAAAGCCTCGCCAGATCACGAAGACGTCATCGCGGCGGTGGGTGGCACCATGGCGGGCACCGTCCGGGGACCATCCCCGCGTGCGCGGGGAACAGGCTCCATGGCCGACGTGGCGTGCTGACTCTCCCGGCGGCCCCCCAGCGTTTCGGGATGGCGGGGTGGCGCCCGGGTACGCGAACCACGTCGGCAGGGCCCGGACAAGCAGCAGGTCACACCGCCGCGGGCGCCGAATCCATCGCCGCCTTCCTCGACGGCGTACGCCTCGGCGAGGGCGGACTGCATCGGCACCGGTGTACAGGGGGCAGTTGGCCGGGCCCTGCGGCCCTTCGAGGGTACATGTGGACAGACGCCCCCACGGGGGGGTGGAACCAGTAGCCGAACCACGCCCGGCTACCGCTCGCACAGCTTCATCAGCCATACTGCCCGCCGTGGAGAACCGCATCGGCCAGAACAGCCCGCCCGTGCACGCCGCCGGAACCGACCCGGCGTCCGTCCCCGGTCTGACCCCGCCACGCCCCGCCGAGGCGCAGGAGCGTCCGGCGGTACCAGCGGACGCCGTACCGGACACCAGCACCGCGCCAGAACCGGAGACGGAAGCGGACACGGAGGTGAAGGCGGACACGGAGGCGGCTGTCTCCGACAGCGAACGGCGGCCGGTGACCGGTGGCCCGGTCTTCGAGGTATCCGACCGGCGCGGCTCGATCACCGTCGACAGCACCGGCGTGACATTCCGGCTGGACAGTGAAACGGCCGAGTTCGACTGGGTAGAGATCGGCGCGGTGGAAACGAGTACCCCCTGGTTCGGCCGCCGACTCACCGTCACCGTGCACACCACCAGCCGCCGCAGCTACAACGCCACCATCGAGGCACCCCATCGGGGTCAGCCCAAACAATGGGCAACGGAACTGGACACCGCGCTCGATTCCTACTTCGAGGACGCCCCGACCACCGACTGACCGGCCACCGAAGGATTCAGTGTCCGCGCTGTCCTCGCAGACATGCTGCCGGGCGTCGAGTACTCACAGAGCGGGTGAGGCGATGAGGAAGGACCCGGCTTCTCCCTCGGCACCCCGGTCGACAGGGCGGACACCGCGTCGACATGGCCGAGCTGCCGCACCCGCTCGACCCAGCCCTCGCCGTAGGTTGTGGCGAGGGCACCGAGGCTGCGCAGGTAGTCCTGGTTCGCGGCGCCGGCGGTGCTGATCACCGTGATGCCACGGTCGCGGGCGATCTGCAGCACCGCCGATCCGACTCCCCCGGATGCGCCGCTGGCCAGCAGTGTCTGCCCGGGCCGCACACCGACCTGGCGGATGAGACGCAGTGCGGTCTCCACCACGGGGGGATACCCGGCCGCCTCTTCGAACGTCAGCCCCTCGGGCATGCAGGCCCAGGCCGACAGCACGGCGAACTCGGCATAAGTGCTCGAGCCTCTGCCGAACACGTGGTCGCCGACCTCGACTCCTTCGACGCCCTCACCGACCTCGTCCACCACCCCGGAGGCGCCCTGCCCGACGCCAGCGGGCAACTCGATCGGGTGGGTCTTCTGGAACTGGCCTTCACGATTTCTCCAGTCCACGGGGTTCACGCCCGCCGCGCGTACAGCAATGCGTATCTGGCCGGGGCCCGGATGGGGCTCCTCGGCGTCTATGAGGAATCGATGAGACTGCGTCATGCGGAGACGCCGGCAACGGCCATCGCCGCCGATCCCGGCCTGTCGCGGAGCACTACGGTCTGCCGGACGATCGCGAGGTTCGCGATCGACGCCTATTCGCTGGCTCGCGAGGCGGCCGAGCCGCAGGCCGCAGTGGACGAGATCTTCCGGATGATCGAGGCGGCCTGGGCCATCACCTGCCCCTCCACGAACGTCACCGGTCCGGCCGGAGCGTAGTCACCGCTCGACACCGCTCAGCGCTGATTCACCGCATCCCCACGACGACTTCCCTGCGCCTGGGGGACCGGGGCGCCGGCCTGATCGGGGGGCGGGGGTGCGAAGGTCAGTGCCCCAGCGCGGCCTTGGCCGCCACGATGACGAGGCCGAGCAGCAGGTTGATGACGCCTTCCCCGGCCGCCATCCGGCGCGACGCGCCCGCCCGGATCGCACCGAGAGTCGCCCAGGCGACCTGCTGGGCCACCGCCACGGCCAGGGCCAGCCAGGCCGTGCCGGTCCGGTCCACGCCGATCAGCGGACTGACCGCCACCGCCACCGCGGGGAGCACCGCAGCCTCCACAATGGACCACTCGCGCCCCGCGGCCCGCCGCATCTCCCGGTGGTCAAGGGGCCTGCCGATGACCCGCTCACCGGCGACCCGCGCGTACACATGCGCCGCCCAGAACACCACACCCGTGACCAGCAGCAGCACGATCAGCTGAAGCCGCGGGAAACCACCGACACTACCGGCCGTGGCCACCACGGACGCCGCGAGCAGAGAGCCATACACCGCGCCCCCGTAGTCCGTCCGACCAGAATGGCGCCGTTTCTCCTGCGCGGGTTGCCCGGTCGGGGCCGGAGAAGTGGTCACCGGCCCACCATGATGGACTGAATCGGAAAATTCCGGTCGGCGGCGCCGGGCGTACAGGTGACCCGGCCGGGCCGTCACCGCCGCAGGCCGTCACCGCCACACCGGAGCTGGTCGGTGCGACGACCGGCAGCAGAGTTCCCCGAGTCACCCAGCAGGTAGGGGCAGCGCCGGCCACGGGGACCGTAAGGCCGGCGGGTACTACGGCCCCGACGACAACGGGCACGGCACGCCGTCACCAGTCGACGTGCCCGGCTATCCACTCGGTCAGGCCGTCTTCGTCGTCCGCGGAGGGCAGTTCGGGGCCACAGGAGAGGGGGGTGCAGGACAGTTGCAGGTGGGTGAGGTATCCGTAGGGGCCGTTGTCGGCTGCCGGTCCGAGGATCAGGGCGTGGGTGAGGGTGCGCCAGATGCGGTGCGTGAGTGCGGGCCCGGTCACCAGGGCCTCGGAGGACGACACCGTCCGCTCGGGGGGTGCGCCGAGGTGGGCGGTCACCATCTGCGCGGCCTGCGCGAGTACGGCTTCACAGTCCTGGTCGGTGCAGGGCCTGCGGCCGCTCCAGCCCGGCTGCTCCTGCCAGCGGTCCATGAGGCCGTACAGCCAGGGCCCGTTGGCCATGCTCTCGTCGTGCGGGTTGACGGGGTAGAGCTCTCCGAACACGAGGAACGTCCGCGCGTCGGGGTCCCCGAAGGGGCTGACACTGTCGCAACACAGCACATACTGGTCCGCGGTGCGGAAGGACTCGCAGACCAGACCGTCCTCCCAGGACCACCCCCGCCGCTGTACTTCGTCATCGACCGCGTCGAAGCCGTCGGCGACGAGAGGCACAGCCGGCAGGCCGACGAGTTCGGCGACGGCCCCGGTCGTCAGTGGCCGGTGGGCAAGGGCATGTACGGGAAACGGCATGCGCAACACCTTAAAGGCGGTGCTGTCGTCACCCGTCCACGAGCCCCGCTCTGCCGACGTCTTGCGTGATGGCCGGCCCAGACGCCCTGCCAGCCGTCGTCGAGCGCAGTGGGCGAGGGTTTGCCGTGGCCACCGGTGGCTTCGTCTTCGCGAGGGCCGACGATGGCACTACCTCAGGAGCCATCCGCGGGTAAGCTCCATCACTTCCGCACGGCTGCGTGCACCGTGGTCGGCGGCGATGAAGTGCTGTCCCACCCGCAACGAAAAGGCGAGCATGCAGCGGGCCTCGATATCGTCCTCGTCACGGCAGATGGACGCGAACAGGCAGCGCAGATAGTCCATGCGCCGGTTGTCGACCCGCTGCAGGCGCCGCGCAACGGCCTCGTCACGCCGGGCCCAGTCACGGATGGCGAGTTCGGTGGTGATGCCTGTCACCGGCCCCTCGTCCACCGAGGCGATCGCGAACAACCGCTCCAGCCTGGCCCTGGCGTCCCCTCCGCTGCTCTCGACCTGTTCGATCACGTTGTCGGCGACCTCGCGCTCCCACGTGTCGAGCATCTCGCCGAGCAGGACGTCCCGGTTGCGGAAGTAGCCGTAGAAACCGCCCTTGCTGACGCCGAGCGCCTGGGCCAGCGACTCGATCCGGACGGCCTCGGGGCCGCCAGCGGTGAGCGCCCGCAGTCCCTCCTCGATCCACTTGCCGCGAGGTGTGCGGGCCGTGGCCATGTTGTGTCTCCCTTCACACTCCCCCTGTCTATACGGTGTCGTATAGACAGGGCTAGCCTCACATCTATACGGCATCGTATGGAAAGGGGCCGGCTCATGGGACTCCCCAGGACCGCGCACACCTCCCGCCCCTGGCGGATCCACGAGATCGCCGGTGACTTCCGTGTCGAGGACGTATGGGCACTCCCGACACCCGGCGGTCCCGACGACTTCCCGCACCTGGTGCGCCAGATCGCGAACGTGGCGGGAGGCGGGGCCGCCGTCTCCTCCCCCGTGTACCGCCTGCTCTTCGCGATTCGCTGGAAGCTCGGGGAACTGTTCGGATGGGACAAGGAAGACACCGGGACGGGCGCCCGGGTACAGACGCTGCGGGACCGACTGCCGGCGGACCTTCGTGAGGGTCCCCAGGACGCCGGCACTCGTTCCGGTCCGTTCACCCCCCTCTACCAACTGCACGACGAGTGGGCGGCCGAAATGGCCAACCGGACCGTGCACGCGGTGATGCACATCGGATGGGTACCGGACCGGGCAGGCGGCCATCGCGGCCAGATGGCTGTCCTGGTGAAGCCGAACGGGCTGCTCGGTGCCGTCTACATGGCCGCCATCAAGCCCTTCCGCTACCTCGGGGTGTACCCGGCACTGCTTCGGGCCATCGGACGTACCTGGGAGGCGAACGCCGGCGAAAGGAGCGCGGGATAGTCGCGTTCGCAGCGCGAACCGGTTGCCTCTCGGCCCGGTTACGGGTCGTTCTCACCCGGCGGGTCCGCGGCGGTGAACAGGGTGCCTGTGACTCCAGCGGGGGTGCGTTCGCGACGGCGGTCGAGTCCTCGGCAGTGCTGGGCCAAGCCACCGCGCCGCGAAGCACCGGCTCGCGGTCACCTTGGTCGGAGCGAAAGGGCCACGCCAGGACGCGGCTGCTGCCCGTCAGCCCGGCGCGACAACGATCACGACCGGGCACCGCGCCGGACACGATGGCCCTGGGGCCTCGCCGCCAATCGACAATAGGCTCACGCCTGCACAGCCTTCCACACGATGGCGGATGCGTAGAGTGACGCCCATGAATCCGTCCACCGACCAGTCGTCGCTCGATCTGCTCGACGCCTACTTGGAGACTCTCTCGGACCACCTCCGTGACGGGCACAGCCACGGCCACGGCCACGACCACAGCTACGGCCACGGCCACGGCCACGGCGCGGACGCTCTCCCCTTCCCAGAGCGCGCCGTCCCCGTCGGCCCCGGCGTCGGCGGAGAAGACGAGGAACTCCTCGCCTGGGTCCTGGGCCGGTTCAGCGGCATCCGCCGCGAGCCGAAGGACACCTTCCTGCTCGAGGCCAGCAGCCTGCTCCAGGAGTTCCGCAGCCGTCGCAACCTCTGGAACGCGGCGGCACTGCGGCTACTCGACGACCCCTACACCTTCGTGGCCACCGGTCCGCGCCAGCACGAGGACTGGGCGCACGACGTGCTCGCCCTGATGCACCGGTCGGTACCCGACCCTCGCGGCTGGCTACGACTCGACCGCGACCGCACCAACCCCGTACGCCACAGCGTGCCCGCCTACCCCTTCGATCCCCCGGCCGCATCACGGTTTTCCGACCGTCTGTACCGTCTCGAGAGGGAGGCGGCGGTCGCCGCGCTCGCCGTCATGGCCGAGGAATGGCAGGCGGAACCCGCCCCCGTCCGTTCACGTCCGGACCGCGACGCGGTGCTGGCCGATGCCCGCATGTTGCTCGACCGGTACGGCCCCGCAGCGCGTTACTGGACCAACGCCACGGCGGCCGCGTCCGACCCGGCCCCGGACTTCCTCACACCGGGCCTCTCCGCCCAGCGCTCCCACGGCTTCCTCACCGGCGAGTACGTCAACGGCATCGACCTGCTCGACGACCTGGGACTGATCGCGGTGAGCGAGAACGAGGTAGGTGTCTTCTGGAGCATCGGCGCCTACTAGCCGTTCACGGAGACGGAGCAGGGAGGGCTCTCCCACCACTGGCCGGAGCATGTCCCCCGCCACCATCCATGCGGTGCGAGTTGTGTGGCCTCGCCCCATCGTTCCCCGCCCGGAGGGCTCCTAGGGTGCCGCCATGAGCGACCACATCCCCATCGCGTCCCCGCCCGCCCGTGGCCTCACCGACCGTACCGCCATCGTCACCGGCGCCGCAGGAGGCATCGGCGCCGCCTGCGTCATGCGGCTCGGCTCGGCCGGCGCCCAGGTACGCGCGCTGGACCGGGACGTGACCGGGCTCGCCGAACTCGCCCTCAAGGCACGCGAGGCGGGGCTGGACGTCGAGACCGTACCGCTCGACCTGGGCGACCTCGACGCGGCCGAGGAGGCGGCCGTCGGGGCCGACATCCTCGTCAACAACGCCGGTATCCAGCTCGTTCGCCCGATCGAGGACTTCCCGCCCGACGCGTTCCACCGGATCCTCAGCGTCATGCTGGAGGCCCCGTTCCGCCTGTTGCGCGGCGCGCTGCCGCACATGTACGGGCAGGGCTGGGGCCGGATCGTGAACATATCCTCCGTCCACGGTCTGCGGGCGTCGCCCTACAAGTCAGCCTACGTCGCGGCCAAGCACGGGTTGGAGGGGCTGTCGAAGACGGCAGCGCTGGAGGGCGCCCGGCACGGCGTCACCTCCAATTGTGTGAGCCCGGGCTATGTCCGCACCCCTCTGATCGAACGTCAGCTAGCCGACCAGGCGGAGGCCCACGGTCTGCCTCCCGAGCGCGTCCTGACCGATGTCATGCTGGCGGGGCAGGCGCTCAAGCGTCTCGTCGAACCCGAGGAGGTCGCCGAGGCCGTCGCGTACCTGTGTGGGCCGCACGCCTCGTTCATCACCGGGTCGACCCTGACGATGGACGGCGGATGGACCGCTCGTTGAGGCGGACCCGCGACGATTCCGTCATGCCTGACGATCAGATCCACGACCAGATCCACGATCAGACCCACGACCAGGTGCGGGAGCGGACTCGCGAGCACGCCGGAGGCGGTCCTCCGGCCCGCCCCGACGGCTCCGCCGGCTGCCCGGCCGACTGCGCCTCCGCCGTCTATCTGGAGCTGCTCGCCAGTCGGGCCCCCGCCGACGCCTACGAGCGGCCTGTTCTGCGCGCCCGCGCCGGCGGGGCACCGCCGGGCGTGCTCGCCGCCGCTGAGCACGCCCGGCTCCTGGCACTGCGCGTACGGGCAGAGCTGGAGGACCGCAGGCGGCGCGAGGCCGAGCTCTCGGCCCTGTTCGCCACCGCCCACGACCTGGCGGGACTGCGGGACATCGACGAGGTGTTGCAGGCCATCGTCCGGCGCGCCCGTTCACTGCTGGGCACCGACGCCGCGTACCTCACCCTCAACGACGCGGCCGCCGGGGACACCTTCATGCGCGTCACCGACGGGTCGGTGTCCGCCCGCTTCCAGGCTCTGCGGCTCGGCATGGGGGAAGGTCTCGGCGGTCTGGTCGCGCAGACTGCGCGCCCGTATGCCAGCGACGACTACCTGCAGGACCCCCGCTTCCGGCATACCGCGGCGATCGACTCCGGCGTGCGGGACGAAGGGCTCGTCGCCATCCTCGGGGTCCCGCTGCGGCTGGGCAGTCGCGTCATCGGCGTGCTCTTCGCCGCCGACCGCCGCTCCCGTGTCTTCGACCAGCAGCAGATCGCTCTGCTGTCGTCCTTCGCGGCCCACGCCGCGATCGCCATCGACACGGCAGGCCTCCTCGCGGAGACGCGCTCGGCGCTGGCCGAGCTGGAAGCGGCCAACGCGATCGTTCGCGAGCGCAGTGCCGCCGTCGAACGGGCCGCCGAGATCCACGACCGGCTCACCGAGCTCGTCCTGCGCGGCGGCGGAGTGCCCGACGTCCTGGAGACCGTCGCCGAGGTCCTCGGGGGGAAGGCCGAGTTCCTCGCTCCGGCCACCGGAACCGGGCCGTCGGCCGCCGTCGAACGCTCCCGCGCCGAGGGGCGGGCGGTCCGGCACGGCGACGACTGGGTCGCCGCGGTGTCCGCCGGCGACGAGCTGCTGGGCGCGATCCGGTTACGCGAACGTCCCGCACTCGACTCCGCCGACCGGCGGACCCTCGAACGCGCCGCCATGGTCACCGCGCTGCTGCGCCTGGCCCGGCGCTCGGCGAGCGAGGCCGAACAGCGCGTACGGGGCGAGCTCCTGGACGACCTGCTCGACGCGCCCGGCCGGGCACCTCGCCTCCTGCGCGAGCGCGCCGCCCGCCTGCGCGCCGACCTCGACACACCCCACGTCGTCCTCGCCGCCCGCATCGCCGACGAGTCCGCCGGCGCCCCCGCCGACCGGCAGCGACTGTGGGCCGCGGCCGCCCATCTGGCCGCTACGGAGCACGGCCTGGCGGTGGCCCGCGACGGCGGGGTCGTGCTGCTCCTGCCCTACGGACTCGAGGACGGCGGTGGAGGTGGCGGTGGCGGCGAGGTGGGCGACGTCGCCCGTCGCCTGGGGGAAGCCGTCCACTCCCCCGTCACCGTCGGCGCCTCGTCGCCCGTCCCCGCACCCGCGGCCCGCCCCGAGGCGGTCGCCGCCGCCTACTCCGAGGCCCGCCGCTGCCTGGAGGTGCTCCACGCCCGCGGCCGGGGCGGCGAGGGCGCGGCCGCCGACGAGTTCGGCTTCGTGGGCCTTCTGCTGACCGGCACCGGTGGTGGCGGACAGGCGGCCGGCCTGTTTGTCAGCCGGACGATCGGGCCGGTCGTCGCCTACGACGCGCGGCGCGGCACCGATCTCGTCGTCACGCTCGACGCCTACTTCCGCTGCGGCATGAGCCCGGCCCGCACCAAGGACGCCCTGCACATACACGTCAACACGGTCGCGCAGCGGCTCGATCGGGTCGGCCGCCTCCTCGGCGCGGACTGGCAGTCGCCCGCCCGTGCCCTGGAGATCCAGCTCGCGCTGCGTCTGCACCGGATGTCACCGGCGCTCGGGGGAGGGTGAAGACGCTCCGCGCCCGTTCCGGCCGGTCTGGTCGTGCTGGTCGGTCTGGTCGTGCTGGGGGGTCGGGGTGTTCTCGTCGTGCTCCTCGTGCTCGTCCTGGCCGTCGGAGAGGTCGCGGTGCCGCGTCTCCCGGGCGCAGCCGACCGCCACCACGGTCAGGGCCGCGACGGCCATCACGTACAGGGCGACCGGGGTTCCGTTGCCGTACTCGGCGAGCAGGGCGGTGGCGATCAGGGGGGCCGGCGCGCCTGCGGCCACGGACGAGAACTGCGCCCCGATCGAGGCCCCCGAGTATCGCACCCGGGTCGTGAACATCTCGGAGAAGAAGGCCGCCTGGGGCGCGTACATGGCTCCGTGGAACACGAGCCCGACCGTCACGGCGACGACCAGTGCCCAGGACGTCCCCGTGCCGGCGAGGGCGAAGAACGGGTACGCCCACGCCCCGATGCCCACCGCGCCCAGCAGATACACGGGCCGCCGCCCGACGCGGTCCGAGAGGGCGCCCCAGGCGGGGATGGTGGCGAAGTGGACGGCGGAACCGATCAGCACGGCGTTGAGCGCGGTCTGCTTGGGCTGGTGGGTGTGCTCGGTCGCGTAGACCAGGACGAAGGCGGTGATGACGTAGTAGCTGATGTTCTCGGCCATGCGCGCGCCCATGGCCACCAGGACGTCCCGCCACTGGTCCCGCAGCACGGCGACGACCGGCATCCGCTCACGCGCGCTGCCGTCCTGTTGCCGGGTCCGGGCCCGTTCCCGCGCGGCCTTGAACACGGGGGACTCGTCCACGGACAGCCGGATCCACAGGCCCAGCATCACCAGTACGCCGGACAGCAGGAACGGAATCCGCCAGCCCCACGCCGTGAATTCCTCGTCCGGCAGCAGGGTCGTCAGCGCGGACAGCACGCCTGTCGCCAGCAGCTGCCCGGCCGGCGCGCCGGTCTGCGGCCACGAGGCCCAGAACCCCCGCCGCGGCGGATCCCCGTGTTCCGCCACCAGCAGCACCGCCCCGCCCCACTCGCCTCCCAGTGCGAACCCTTGCACGAGGCGTAGCGTGGTGAGCAGGACGGGGGCGAGCGATCCGGCGGTGGCGTGCGTCGGCAGCGCCCCGATGGCGCATGTCGCACCGCCCATCATCAGGAGGCTGGTCACCAGCAGCCGCTTCCGCCCCAGCCGGTCCCCGAAGTGCCCGAACACCAGCGCTCCCAGCGGCCGCGCGGCGAAGCCGACGGCGTAGGTGAGGAACGACAGCAACGTGCCGACGAGCGGATCGGACCCGGGGAAGAAGAGCTTGTTGAACACGAGCGCGGCCGCGGACCCGTAGAGGAAGAAGTCGTACCACTCGATAGTGGTCCCGATGAGGCTCGCTACGACGATTCTGGGGAGCGAGTTGGGAGTTGGAGCGTGTGGGGAGGGGGTGGCCATGGTCATCACTTCCGGGTGGGCGAGGGGCGCGTCATTGCGTCGCCACACCGTAGGAAGGTGCAGGTCAGGGGCCTATGTGGCGAGGGACCATACTTCGGGGGCGGGGTATGGGGGCAGCACCCATGAGGAGGCACTGCGTATCCTGCGGATCGCTCAACTCGATTTAGGAATTCAGCGCGGGGTAATGTCGCGATTGGGGTGATCTGGCATTCGGGTGCTGGCTCCCGTGCTGACTTGGTGCTGACTACGCAGCGTTGAACCAGGGCATTCGGCGCACATCAACCTGTTACTGAGAGGGTGATGGCGCTCTTCCACGGATGTGTGGGGCCTGGCGGATCGTCCGGCTCGGATCTTCAGCGCAGGACGTCCCGCTCCACCTGCTGCGACAGGAAGGGGTGGCTGGCCGGACGTATGGGAGCGTTCTGGGTTATGCCACACCGTGGGCCCGGTGTTTCAGGCTTCCGGCGGCGACGAGGTGTTGCTGGCGTCCTGCTGCCGGGAACCGCTGCGGGTAGCGGACGAGCTTGGCGCGAAGACGGTCGCGTTCCCGGCCGTCTCGACGGGTGTGTACCGCTGGCCGAGGAACGTCATGGTTCTCGATCTCGGCGCCGGCACGCTGGATGAACGAGTAGAGGAGATGACCCTGCACGTGGAGGTCCGTTCAGCCATCGACAGCGGTCGGGCCGGTGCGCGAAGAGCGGCCGGCCAGGCTCAGACCGCCGGACACCGCTTCCAGGCCAGACGATACCGGGCAATCGCATTGCTGCCTGTGTCGTTCAGCCCCAGCTCACTGGTGGTCGTCGCGGGGTCCGAGGTGCCGGCGTCCACCTGCAGTTCGGTGGTGAGGGTGAGCAACCGCTGTTCCCCGCAGGGAGGGTATTCGATGATGCCGATGTCGCCGAAGTCGGAGGCCAGCCAAGCGTCGTTGTAGGGACCGGTGAAGCGGTACGTACGGGATGACCTGCCGGGCGCCCCTTGGAGGTAGTGGCCGACCGTCAGCTGCCCGGTGGCGCCCTTCGCCAGCCGCGCGTAACCGGTGTGCTCCGTCCCTGTGATCACGTAGGTGAAATCTCGCGGGATCCGGACATCCACGGTCAACTGGCAGTTCTTGCGGGCGTCACCCGGCTTGGAGCCGACGCCGACCCGGACGGGGAAACCCTCATAGGACGTGGTGAACCCGGAGTTGTCCGGCGCCACGGCCACCGACGTCACCGAGCCGCCGCAGAGCCACCCACTGCCCGTCCTCATCTCGATCGCCACGCTGCCCGGCGGCGGTCTCTCCTCGGTCACCGTCCCGGATGACAGCAGAGCGGCCGCGAGCGCCACCGCCGTACCGCCGGTCATCACTGATCCGAACATGAGACCCTCCCGTTCGACGTGTACGGGCTCACTTCATGCCACCACCGCGGACGCGACGCGCACAGAGCAGCACAGGCCGTTTCCGCCGGGGGTCCCAGAACCCGGAACCGGGGGCCTTCCCAAGGAGGTCCTCGCGCCTCCCGTGCCGCTGCCGAAGCCGGGTGGCCAGCCGCCCAAGCCCGCCCGGCGCGAGATCATTGATGCACTGCCGTACTGGCTGCGTATGGCGGCTGCTCCCGCTCGACTTCCCGCCGTTCTATGCCGTCTGACCGACAGAGCTTTCACCTGGCCAGGACACTACCAGCGACTGGCCAAGGACCACGAGTACCTCGCCAGCAGCTCCGAGAACGCCGACTACCTGGCCACCAGCATGCTTCTCCTCCACCATGCCGGAGCAAGAACACAGCAGGCCCTGAACAGGGCTTCTCAGACACCCTCTATACGGGTAGCCCGGGGGAATCGCGCCCCCGGGCACCCGACTACTGAGTTTTTCGTTAGTTCTGTGGTTGTTGGGGGTGGATTGCCAGTCCGGTGTGGGTGAGGAAAGACCACGGGAGTTGTTCGTCGGAGCAGACACGGTGGATGCCGCGTTCGGTGGCGTCGGCGACGTCGGCGAGGTGGTCGCCGGTGAGGTTGGCCAGCTCACGGGTCTTGATGGACGACCACAGCAGTTCCACCGGGTTGAGCTCGGGCGCATAGGCAGGCAGCCACTCCAGCGTCAGCCAGTCCTGCCCGGCCGCCCAGGCGCGCATGCCCCGGCTCCAGTGCGCGGACAATCCGTCCCACACCAGCACCACCGGCTCACCGGCGTAGAAGGCCTTGACCTGTTCCAGGACCTCGATCAGGGAGGTGGTGCCGTAGCTGCCCGGCTTGAGGTGGAAGCACAGCCGCGGACCACGCCCGGGGTCGGCAGCGTGGTAGCCCAGCGCGGCAGCCATCCCCGCACGTTTCCAGTTCAGCCGGTGCCGCAGGACGGGAGTGCGGCCGCGGGGCGCGTAGGTACGCCGGAATTCAGCGACTGGCCTTGCCCGAATCCGCGCCAGAGCCCCGTTCCGGCCGTCGGTTCTTCGTCTTTCCCGGCCTTGTCAGCGGCGTTGACTCCATCGACCTGACCAAGAGGCTCGTTGAGCTGGCTGGTAAAGCCCTCGTACTGGCGCCGGACCGGGCGACCGCAGTCCGTACCGCTGGCGCTATCCGTCAGTCGTCCTGGCCAATGCTCACCATCGATGACGTTGCTCATCGGATGGATCCGTTTGTCTCTCAGCAGAACGCAGTGTGTGCGCTGGCCAGCCGTTATGACGGCCTTGACCTGCCTGGCCACGGTTGCCGTCTGGAGGTCATCGAGAACGTTCCAGACCGTGACCACTTGCAAGAGCGGTTCTTGTCGAGCCGAGTCCGCGCTGGCGCGGCCTTGTCGGAGCGGGTTCGCACCCGTGTCGTTCAAGGTGTCGGCCGTTGCACCCGCGGTTCGGCGGACTGGGCGATCGTTGTTGTTCTCGGGGACCTGACCAAGTACCTCCTGCGTCAGGAGAACCTGACAGCGCTGTCGGCCGAGTTGCAGGCCGAGATCAACTTCGGGGTGGAGAACAGCACTGACACCACCCAGGCCGAGATTGTGGAGAATGTGACGGCTTTCCTGTCTCAAGAGACCGACGACACCTGGCGTGAGCACGGCGAGCCGCTCGTCGCCCAGCTCCGTGCCGAGGCTGTCCGCACGCTGCCGGTTGGCAGTGAAATCCTCGCCTCTGCGGCCCCCGCCGAAATTCAAACGTGTGCACTCGCCGGGCAGGGCCGGTGGCAGGAAGCCAGCGCCAAGGCCCAACAGGTCGCGCAAGCGCTCTCCTCCGGTGAGGCTACTACCAAGGGCTACCGCGGGTTCTGGCTCTACCTAGCTGGAATCTGGGCCTACCGCGCTGCCTCCACCGGTGCACCTACGATGGGCGGCAGTCTCGCGAACGCCCATGCTTTGATCCGTCAGGCGGAGCAAACCGCCGAGGGCACCTGGGCGAGATACATGCCGCCTCTGCCCGCTATGGAGGCCCCTGTCCTGCCTGCCCATGACGACCAGGCCGTGGCAACGGCCACGAACCTTCTGGAAAAGGGCACCCCAGGCCGACTTGCCACGCGCTTGAGCAACATGATCGGGGGGCTCAAGGAGACCGCGGCATCGGCCTACGAGCCCGCCCTCACCGAGCTCGGGACCTTCCTCGGGGCTGAGGCCAATAAGCCATCCGGCACAGGCCGCTGTGACTCGACCTGGTGTTGGGGTAATCACCTGTGGGCCGTGGTTGAGGCCAAATCTGACCAAAAACCCGAGGGCGTCATCGCCCACAAGGACATCCGGCAGGTCGGCGACCAGCTTCGAATCCTCAAGAGTGACCGTAACCATAAGGTTATCCCGGATGGGAGTTTCACCGTTCTCCTCTCGCCCAAGCCCGCCGTCGACCAGACGGGTGCTATTGGCGCCGAAGAACACGCCCACCTTGTGCATCCGGAGGTCGTCTGGGAAATCGGCCAAGACGTCCAACACGCTTGGGAGGAACTCCTCACGAGCCGGACAGGCCGGTCTACCCGAGATCTCATCACCTTCGTCGGAACGACGTTCCAGCGCTACGGCCTCCTGCCCTCACAACTTCGCGAGCGCCTCACCGAACACCCAGTCGGCACCGCAGGCGCAACCCTTCCCTAACTGAGGAACTTGGCCCACGATGAGCGCTCCCCTTGGCGTCTCCCGTCAAGTAAAGCGCTCACGCCCAGCTGATCCTCAGTTCTCCCGGTTGCGGGTGCAAGTGGGATGGCACCTGGCGCATCGTCTGGGCGCTGGCCATCGAGCCCGGCGCCGCCCCAATCACCATGATGCGGCTCTCAGCGAGCCGGCGACAGCCGCCGGCCTTCCCAAACCCCATGAAGGCGCGCCCGCGGTCTGGGCGACCTGACGCCCGTTTCATCGTCCTCGGGGCTGGGCTGGTCGCCGCCGGATGACGCCCGTTAGGACCGTGTCGCCCTGGCGCACGCGTCGCCGGAGGATTCGCCCCGCCCGACCGGCGCGCTGCGGTCGTACGGGTCGATCTCCGTGCCGGCCTTGTCCGCATGGCGGTCCGTGCCGAAGGGTGGGGTGAAGTAGCCCGTGGGGGCGCCGCAGCCGCCGTTGGTCATGTCGTACTTGTACGAGACGATCGAGAAGGTGCCCGGTTCGGTGATCACCTTGTCGGGGTTGTCCCAGCTCAGGACCAGCTCGCGCCGGACGATCGTGCGCACGATCTCGTCGCCGCCGCCCGCGTCCGCGCGGATTACCGGGTAGACGAAGGTGACGTCGGCGGTCACCTGGAGCGCGCCGCGCTCGCCCTCCCGGTAGGTGAGCTGGCCCCGGGTCTTCACGACATCGCCGACCAGGCGGGTGCGGGAGGGCTGGAAGCGGCTGAAGAGGAGGAGGGGGTCGTTCTTCTCGCTCGGAGTCAGGAAGGCGGTTTTCAGAAGGTCCTGGACGTCTTTCTGGTGCGGGTTGATCAGCGCGATCGCCTTCTCGGGGCGCTCGCCTTGCAGCACCCCGCGGTCCAGGCCGGACGCGACGAGGAAGTCCCGGCTGCTGGCGAGGGCCCGCTCGACCTCGGCCGCGCTCATCCAGCCCACCGCCCCGGCCTTCGGCACGGTGATCCCCGCCGCTCCGCCCGCCCAGCTTGCCGCCGGCGAGCCGCGGAACGGCTCGTCCACGGTGGGGCGCTGGGCTGCCTCCGCCGGGGTCCCCGGGCCGGGCGCCGCCGATGACGGGGAGTCATCGCCGGCGAACAGGTCCACTACCCGCCCCGGCGCGAGCGCCACCACCAGCAGCACCAGCGAGGCCAGCAGCCCGACCACGTACCAGCCCGTACGCCTCCTGGGCCGCGCGGGCGTGTAGCTGCGCCAGCCTTCCAGGCCGTGACCGGGCTCCGCGCGCAGCCGCTTTGCCACGGCGCGGGCTCGCGCCGACGGCTCCTTGGGCGCGTCGGCGGCACCCGCCACCGACTCGCGCAGAAACCGCTCCCACTCCTCGTCGGACCTGGACGAACCGTCCGGCTCCGTACCCGCACCCATTTCTAGCCCCTGACAATCAGTAGTCCACGGCCCACTCCCCTGGGACGCGCTCGCATCATGACACAGAGCGCTGACAATGAGGCCAGCTGGACGGACGGTGTGGGCGCGCCACAAACTGGCCGCCTGAAACGTACAGTCACAGTGGCAGTCAGAAGCGGGACAGCTTCTTAACTTGACTCTGTCGGTGATCTTGGTGGTTGAGGTCAGGTGCCGAGGGTTCGCCAGGACTTCGAGCGGGAGATCCCGTGCTGGTCGAGGTAGACCTGGAAAGCGGTCGGCGGTCTCGGCACGGGGGTTTCCTCGGTTGCTGGTTGGCCACTGAGCCGTTCGATGTTCACGGCGATGGCTGTGAGTACGTGCTGCAGATGGGCTTTGGGCTGTCCTCGGTAGCGGCAGCGGCGCATTCCGTGTCCGTGGGCGAACTCGTTGACGGTGCCCTCGACTCCGGAGCGGACCGCGTAGCGGGCCTTCCACTCGGGCGTCTGCTGCTCGGCGCGGACGCGCAGCTGCAGGTCGCGGAGTTCTCGCGGAGGAAAGCCCACGTTCCTGGCCGGGGCACTGGTGCACCGGGGCCGGTCCGGACACGGCTGGCACTGGCTCTTGGCGAACCGGGCCACGATCAGGGGTGCGCCGGCGAGCTCGGAGGTCGGGTAGGGGCCGTGCCAGCCAGCGCTGACCTGGCCGTTCGGGCAGGTGACCTGCTGGCGGTCGAAGTCGATATGAAAGTCGTCCCGGCCGAAGCCCTCGCCCAGACGGTGCTGGCGGGTGGGGTTGACCGTCAGCGGTCCGCTGACGGTGACCTGATGTTCGCGTGCGGCTCGTTCCAGGTGGACCAGCGAGGTGTAGCCGCCGTCGACCAGGTGCTCGGCGGGCAGCAGACCACGCCGCGCCAGCCGAGCGTGGAGGCCGGGCAGCACCTGGGCGTCGCTCGTGGCGGCTGAGGTGGTGGCCACGTCCGTGATCACGTTGACGCTGCCGGGCGCGCACGTCTCAGTGAGATGGGCGGCGAATCCTTTCCAACGGATGATGTGCCCATGACGGACGTAGCGAGCGGTGGTGTCGTAGGGGGAGACGATGGCCGAGGAGGAGGGCGGCAGCCCGCCGTCGTCAGCAGTGCGCCAGCGCAGGCGGCCCGCCGCGTCGCGGTAGTAGTTCTGCACGACGACCTGCCGCAGGGCCTCAGCCTGCGGACCGGGCCGGTGGAGGCGTTCCAGCAGTCGGCAGGCATCGTCGCCGGCGGCGAGGATCCTGGTCTTGGGCCGGGTGGGGTTCTTGCCCAGCCGGACCGGACGGCCGTAACGGCGCCCCCAGTCCTCGTCCACCAGGCCGATCAGCAGATGCCCGGCTGTGCGGGCCACCTCCTCCAGAGCGGCACGGACCGCCTCGGTGACCAGTTCCAGCCGGGTCAGGTCGCGCACCGCGGCCAGGACGTGGGTGGAGTCGGTGCGCTGCGTGGTGCGCTCGCGTACGAGTCCGGCTTCCTTCAAGCGGGCGAGCGCCAGATCGAGGAGCCGGTCGGCGCGGTCATCCTGGACGACGCGTTCGCGGAAGTCGGCCAGCACGCTGTGGTGGAAGCCGGGATCGTCCAGCTCCATGGCCAGGGCGTACTTGAAATCGATACGGCAGCGGACCGCTTCCGCTGCCTGCCGGTCCGACAGACCGAGCAGGAACTGCAGCACACAGACAGTGGCCAGCTGAGCGGGCGAAAGACCGGGACGGCCGTCGCGCGGGTACCAGCCGGCGAAGTCCTCGTCGTGCCACAGCCCGTCCAGCCGGTCCCGCACCCACATTGCCGTCGTACCGTCCGGATTGCTCGCCCGCGCGATCTGCACGGTCAGAGAAGGGACTTGCTCACCGGAACGGGGACGGAGCGACAACGAGTACCTCGACAGCTGTATCGGCCTGCGGAACAGCCCCGAGCATGCCTGTTGATCACGTCGTAGCGCCGGGAAACACCAAGATCACCGACAGAGTCAAGCTTAACGGCAGTCGGCCTCCGAACCGGTCGCGAACGTCACAGGCGCCTTCTGACGACCGCCCCAGGTGCGCCGCGTTAGGGCCCGGGGCTGGGGAGAGACCACAAGGTTC
>NZ_JAILXP010000020.1 GCF_020740895.1 Streptomyces sp. UNOB3_S3
CACGAGATGAACTGCGTACTTGCGGCGCCGCCGGAGCCGGCGCCACCCGTACGCAGTTCATCTCGTGGGCGACCCTCGCGATGATGACCACGGCCTCCGTCGCCAACCTCCGCCCGGCGCCCTCCATGGCCCTCTACGGCCTCGCCGCCGTCTTCCTCTACCTCCTCCCCGCCGTCGTCTTCCTGCTGCCGACCGCCCTGGTCTCGGCCGAGCTGGCCTCCGGCTGGACCGGCGGCATCCACCGCTGGGTGAGCGAGGGCCTGGGCAAGCGGCTCGGATTCCTCGCCGTCTGGTGCCAGTTCGCGATGACCATCGCGTACTACCCCAGCCTGCTGGCCTACGTCGCGAGCACCTTCGCGTACGTCATCGACCCGTCCCTCGCGAACAACGGCCTCTACGTCGCGCTCGTCATCGTCGTCGTGTACTGGGCCGGGGTGCTGATCTCCGCGCGCGGTACGAAGGCGGTGGCCGGGCTCTCCAGCGTGGGCCTGGTCGTCGGCACCCTGCTCCCGGGCGTCGTGCTCGTCGTCCTGGGCATGGTCTTCCTCGCCCAGGGCAACCCGTCGGCCGCGCCCATGGACAGTGGCCACGTCCTCCCGCCGTGGACCGGGCTCGCAAGCCTCGTGCTGATCGTGGGCAACTTCCTGTCGTACGCGGGCATGGAGATGAACGCCGTGCACGTCTCCTCGCTGCGCGAGCCCGGCAAGGAGTACCCGCGCTCGGTCTTCGCCGCCACCGGACTCGTTCTGCTGATCTTCATCCTGCCCGCGCTGGCCATCAGCTGGGTGATGCCGGGCAAGGACCTGAGCCTGACGGCCGGTGTGATGCAGGCCTTCCAGGGCTTCTTCGACCACTTCCACGTGGGCTGGCTGACCAAGGTCGTCGGCGTCCTGCTCGTCGCCGCGGCGCTCGGCGGGATGCTCACCTGGCTGGCCGGACCGTCCCGGGGCCTGCTGATGGTCGCCCGCCAGGAGGGCTATCTGCCGCCCGCCCTCCAGAAGCTCAACAAGAACGGCGTCCCGCGCAACATCATGGTCGCCCAGGGCGTCCTGACCACGCTGATCGCCCTGCTCTACGCCTTCATCCCCGATGTCTCCAGCGCGTACTGGATCTTCTCGGTGGTCACGACGCAGATCTACCTCGTCGTCTACCTGCTGATGTTCGCCGCCGCCCTCCGGCTGCGCCGCACCCGCCCCGACCAGCCGCGCGGCTTCCGGGTCCCGGCCCTGGGCCTCGTCGCCGGCGTCGGCTTCGCCGCCTCCGTGGGGGCCATGTTCATCGGCTTCGTACCGCCGGAGCAGTTCGGCGGCCAGCCGATGTGGCGTTATCTGCTCATCGTCGGCGGCGGGTTGCTGACGCTCGGC
The DNA here is from genome assembly GCF_020740895.1 of Streptomyces sp. UNOB3_S3. Lineage (GTDB taxonomy): Bacteria > Actinomycetota > Actinomycetes > Streptomycetales > Streptomycetaceae > Streptomyces. The sequence goes on from NZ_JAILXP010000020.1 coordinate 1,365, forward strand.
TTCCTCGTGCCGCTGGCCTTCCTCGCCCTCCGCAAGCCGCACTGGGTGACGGCCGGGCACCGGGAGACCACGCCCGTCGAGTAGCTTGTCGGTGCTCTCCGAACCCGGCCGACGACGACGTCGGCCGGCGGGGACGGACCGAGGGGGACTCGATGAGCGCTACGGGCGGCGGTACGCACGGCACGGAACGGCCACCGGGGCCGCCGCCGGGGCGGATGCTGCGGGTCGGCGGCGTGCCCCTGCACGTGCTGCGCGAGGGCTCGGGGCCCGTGTGCGTCCTCAGCGCCGGCCTTGGCATGGGCTGGTTCGACTGGGAGCCGGTCGTCCCCCTGCTCACCCCGCACCGCACGGTCGTCCGCTTCGACCGCCCCGGGCTCGGCTTCAGCGCCCCGCCGCTGGAACCCCCCACCGCCGCCGCCGAGGCCGCCCGGATGGCGGGCGTCCTCGACGCGCTGGACCTGCCGGGCCCGGCCACGGTCGTCGGCCACTCCCTCGCCGGCTTCCATGTCGAGGCCTACGCCCGGATGTACCCGGAGCGCACGGCCGGGCTCGTCCTCGTCGACGCCAGCGTCGTACCGGACGCCCGGCCCGTGCCCGGCCGCGAACTGCGCACCGCCGCCGCCCGGGTGCGCGGCCGGGCCTTCGCCGCCGCCGGCCTGCCGCGCGCCCTCGGCCCGGCCCTCCGCCGCCTCGCCGTCCGCGCCGCCTCCGTCACGCGCCACGACCCCGCGGACGAGGAACTGGTGCGCCGGACGTACGGCACCGCGCGCGTGGCGCGCGCCATCGTCATGGAGAACGCCCGCTACCGCGACGTCGCCGCCGAACTCGAGGACCTGCGCGCCCACCACGGGCTGCCGCCCGTCCCGGTCACCGTCCTCGCCGCCTCCCCGGGCACCGGCTCCGCCGAGGAACGCCGCTGGCTGGAGCGCCAGCGCACCCTCGCCGACCGCCTCGACGGCCGCTTCGAGGCCGTCGCCCCGGCCGGCCACCTGCTGATGTACGACCGCCCGCAGGCCATCGCGGCGGCCGTGCTGGCGACTCCGTTCATACGGGCCGCCTGAGGACGGACCGCCTCACAGCCGGACCCCGCGCGGCGCCACCCGGTCGGCGGCTGCCGACGGGTGCGGCGCGGCGGGCTGCGCGAGGGTGGGCGGCGGAACGCACCGCCGCGGCGAAGGAGCACCCACGTGAGCACGGAGCACCACGACACCCCCTTCACCGGTGCGCTGGACCGCGGCACCCGGTACGTCATCCGGTGGCGGAACGACCCGCGCTACGTCCTCTGCGGGCACGCCACCGAGGGCTTCGTCGACGTCCGCGACCGCGCCACCGTCTCCGCACGGCACTGCGCCTGGCACATCGACGCGGACACCGGGATCGTCACCCTCGCCGCCGACGCCGAGGAGTACGTCCCCCGGGTCCTCACCCTCCTCATCGGCCCCTCCGGCCACGGCCCGGCCCTCCGCCGCCTCGCCACCCCCGCCGGCCGCGACCAGCGCTGGAACTGGACCGGCCGCGCCCTCCTCAGCCACAAGCACTCCACCGCCGATAAACTCGCCGTCCACGTCGGCCACCGGGTGGGCGAGGGCGCCTACGGCCTCAAGATGGTCCTACCGGGCAACGACGGCCCGGACCACGAGTGGGAACTGACGCGGGCGGGCGCCGTGTGAGGGGTCGTCCGGGGGCCGGCTCAGCGCACCCAGTCCTTGAGGGGCTCGGTGTCCAGCTCGATGCCCACCGGGTCGGGGAGGGCCAGCGGCTTGCCGAAGGGGACGATCCGGACCTGCTCGTAGCGGACGCCGTCGGGGTCGCTGTACACGACGGCCTCGCAGGTGTCCCGGTCGATCAGGAGATACACCGGGATCCCGGCCTCGGCGTAGGCGCGGGGCTTCTCGGAGCGGTCGCGCCGGTCGGTGTCCGAGTCGTAGGAGGTGACCTCCACGACCATGAGCACGCCCTCGGTGGAGGCCCACTCACCCTGACCGACGAAGGCGTCGCTGGGCGCGAGCGTGCCGTCCGGGCGGGCATTCCCCTTGTGATAGGTAGGGAGCTTCAGACCCTGGCCGTGCAGGAACAGCTCGGGACGCGCCTGGACGCAGACGCGTGTCAGCCACTGGATGACGCGGCCGTGGCAGCCGTCCGGCACGGGCTTGACGCCCAGTTTCCCGTTGATGAACTCCAGGCGCACGCCCTCCACGGTGCGGGCGGCCAGGCGCGTGAACTCCTCGAACTCCTCGGGCAGCATCTGCGGCCGGTCGGAAATCGCGGTCATCAGGCGTCCTCCCTCGCTCCGTCTCGGACGATAGCGGACTACGTACCGGTATGCGATCAGCAGCACTTTTCATATGGGCATAAGTACGATGCACTCAGGGAGCCGAAGGGGAAGCGGCGTCGTCCGGAAACCCACAGGTAACCCGGGGACGTGATACTCAAGGTCCAGCCCGTGCCCGCACCCGGTGAACGAGCCGTCTGACCTGCAAGGATAGGTAGCTATGGATAAGCAGCAGGAGTTCGTGCTCCGCACGCTCGAAGAGCGCGACATCCGGTTCGTCCGGCTGTGGTTCACCGACGTCCTCGGCTACCTCAAGTCCGTGGCCGTGGCCCCCGCCGAGCTGGAGCAGGCATTCGACGAGGGCATCGGCTTCGACGGCTCGGCGATCGAGGGCTTCGCGCGGGTGTACGAATCGGACATGATCGCCAAGCCGGATCCGGGCACCTTCCAGATCCTGCCGTGGCGCGCCGAGGCACCCGGCACCGCCCGGATGTTCTGCGACATCCTGATGCCGGACGGGTCCCCGTCGTACGCCGACCCGCGCTACGTCCTCAAGCGGATCCTGGCCAAGACCTCCGACCTCGGGTTCACCTTCTACACCCACCCCGAGATCGAGTTCTTCCTGCTCAAGGACAAGCCCGTCGACGGCACCCGCCCGGTGCCCGCCGACTCCTCCGGCTACTTCGACCACACGCCCACCGGCGTCGGCATGGACTTCCGCCGCCAGGCCATCACGATGCTCGAATCCATGGGCATCTCGGTCGAGTTCAGCCACCACGAGGGCGCCCCCGGCCAGCAGGAGATCGACCTGCGCTACGCCGACGCGCTCTCCACCGCCGACAACATCATGACCTTCCGGATCGTGATGAAGCAGGTGGCGCTGGAGCAGGGCGTGCACGCCACGTTCATGCCCAAGCCGTTCTCGGACTTCCCGGGCTCCGGCATGCACACCCACCTGTCCCTCTTCGAGGGCGACCGCAACGCCTTCCACGAGTCCGGCGCCGAGTACCAGCTCTCCAAGGTCGGCAAGTCCTTCATCGCCGGACTGCTCCGCCACGCGGGCGAGATCTCCGCCGTCACCAACCAGTGGGTCAACTCCTACAAGCGCATCTGGGGCGGCTCCAAGCGCACCGCCGGCGCCGGCGGCGAGGCCCCCTCGTACATCTGCTGGGGCCACAACAACCGCTCCGCGCTCATCCGCGTGCCCATGTACAAGCCCGGCAAGACCGGCTCCACCCGGGTCGAGGTCCGCTCCATCGACTCCGGCGCCAACCCCTACCTGACCTACGCCGTCCTCCTCGCGGCGGGTCTCAAGGGCATCGAGGAGGGGTACGAACTCCCCGCGGGCGCCGACGACGACGTGTGGGCGCTGTCCGACGCCGAGCGCCGGGCCATGGGGATCGAACCGCTGCCGCAGAACCTCGGCGAGGCCATCGAGCTGATGGAGCGCAGCGAACTGGTCGCCGAGACCCTCGGTGAGCACGTCTTCGACTTCTTCCTGCGCAACAAGAAGCAGGAATGGGAGGAGTACCGGTCGGAAGTGACCGCGTTCGAGCTGCGCAAGATGCTGCCGGTGCTCTGACCCCGGCCACCCCGCACCACCGGCGAGAGGACCGGCGATGACCGTGCCCGACGGGCGCCGCAGCAGTACGTACAGCCGGCTGCTGCGCTGCGGGTTCACCGCCGTGGCCGAGGCCGAGCGGCTCCTGGGGACCCCCGCGCTGGGGTCCCTGGGCGCCGACGCGGTCCTCCTCGACGCCCTCGGCGCCACGGCCGACCCCGATCTCGCGCTGCGCGGGCTGGCCCGGCTCGCCGAGTCCCTCGCCGCCCGGGACGACGCCGACCGGCAGGCCCTGCTCGACACCCTCGCCGCCGCCAAGCCGCTGCGCGACCGGCTGCTGGGCGTCCTCGGGGCGTCCGAGGCGCTCGGCGACCACCTCGCCCGGCACCCCGGCGACTGGCACGCCCTCGACAGCTTCGAGGCGGCCGACCTCCACCCGGCGGTCCCCGAGTTCGAACGGTCCCTCGCCGACGGCGCCCGCCGGGGCCGGGAGGCCGGGCTGGTGCCCGCCGACGCCCTGCGCGCCGCCTACCGGCGCGCCCTCCTCGGCATAGCGGCCCGCGACGTCAGCGGCAGCACCGACGTGGCCGAGGCCGCCGCCGAACTCGCCGACCTGGCCACCGCCACCCTCCGCGCCGCCCTCGCCATCGCCGCCGAGGAACAGCCGGCCGACGCCGCCGCCTGCCGGCTCGCCGTCATCGGCATGGGCAAGTGCGGCGGCCGCGAGCTCAACTACGTCTCCGACGTCGACGTCATCTTCGTCGCCGAGGCCCGCGACGGCACCGCCGAGGCCACCGCCCTGCGCTCCGCCACCCGCCTCGCCTCCCGGATGATGCGGATCTGCTCCGATGTCACCCCCGAGGGCACCATCTGGACCGTCGACGCCAACCTCCGCCCCGAAGGCCGCAACGGCCCCCTGGTGCGCACCCTCTCCAGCCATCTCGCCTACTACCAGCGCTGGGCCAAGACCTGGGAGTTCCAGGCCCTCCTCAAGGCCCGGCCCGTCGCCGGCGACCTCGCCCTCGGCCAGGACTACGTCGACACCCTCTCCCCGCTCGTCTGGCAGGCCGCCGAACGCGACAACTTCGTCACCGACGTCCAGGAGATGCGCCGCCGCGTCATCGACTCCATCCCCGCCGCCCAGGTCGACCGCGAGATCAAACTCGGCCCCGGCGGCCTGCGGGACGTGGAATTCGCCGTCCAGCTCCTCCAGTTGGTGCACGGACGCAGCGACGCCACCCTCCGCCCCGGGTCCACCCTCGACGCGCTCGACGCCCTCGCCGCCGGCGGCTACGTGGGCCGCGCCGACGCCAAGTCCCTGGGTGAGGCCTACCGCTTCCTGCGCACCATGGAGCACCACATCCAGCTCCACCGGCTGCGCCGCACCCACCTCGTGCCCGACCGCGAGGCGGACCTCCGCCGCCTGGGCCGCTCCCTTGGCCGTACGTACGAGTGGCCCCCGGGCAAGGAACCCGTCGCCGAGTTCGGCCGGCAGTGGAAGCTCCACGCCCGCGAGGTGCGCCGGCTCCACGAGAAGCTGTTCTACCGGCCGCTGCTCGACGCCGTCGCCCAGCTGGAACCCGGCGAGATCCGGCTCAGCCCCAAGGCCGCCGGCCAGCGCCTGGCGGCCCTCGGCTACGCCGACCCCGCCGCCGCCCTCCGCCACCTGGAGGCCCTCGCCTCCGGCGTCACCCGCAAGGCGGCCATCCAGCGCACGCTGCTGCCCGTGCTGCTGGGCTGGTTCGCCGACTCCGCCGATCCCGACGCCGGCCTGCTCAACTTCCACAAGGTCTCCGACGCCCTCGGCCGGACCCCCTGGTACCTGCGGCTGCTGCGCGACGAGGGCGCCGCCGCCGAGAACCTCGCCCGGGTCCTCTCCGCCGGCCGGCTCGCCCCCGACCTGCTGCTGCGCGCCCCCGAGGCCGTCGCCCTCCTCGGCGACTCCGGCGGTCTGCGCCCACGCGGCCGCGAGGCCCTGGAACAGGAGGTCCTCGCCGCGGTGGGCCGCGCCGAGGACGCCGAGGCGGCCATCGTCGCGGTGCGCGGCGTACGCCGCCGCGAGCTGTTCCGCACCGCGGCCGCCGACATCATCGGCGCCTACGGGCACGCCGGCTCCGCCTCCCGCGCCCACGCCTCCGGCGAGCACGGCACCGGCTCGCGCGGCGCCGCCGAGACCGCCGGGAACGACCACGCCGCCCGCGCCGGCGTCGTCGGCGACGCCGTCTCCGACGTCAACGCCGCCGCCATCGCCGGCGCCCTGCGCGCGGCCGTCCGGGGCGAGTGGGGCGACACCCTGCCCACCCGGTTCGCGGTCATCGGCATGGGCCGCTTCGGCGGCCACGAGCAGGGCTACGGCTCCGACGCGGACGTCCTGTTCGTCCACGAGCCGCGCGACGGCGTCTCCGACGAGGACGCCGCCAAGGCCGCCTTCGCCGTCGCCGGCGAGATGCGCCGGCTGCTCCAGCTTCCCACCACCGACCCGCCGCTGCTCGTCGACGCCGGCCTGCGGCCCGAGGGCAAGTCCGGGCCCATAGTCCGCAGCCTCGCCTCCTACGCCGCCTACTACCGGCGCTGGTCGCTGGTGTGGGAGAGCCAGGCCCTGCTGCGCGCCGAGCCCGTCGCGGGCGACCCCGACCTGGGCCGGCGGTTCATCGAACTGATCGACCCGCTGCGCTACCCCGCCGAGGGCCTCGGCGAGGACGCCGTCCGCGAGATCCGCCGGCTGAAGGCCCGCATGGAGTCCGAGCGGCTGCCGCGCGGCGCCGACCCCACCACCCACACCAAGCTGGGGCGCGGCGGCCTCTCGGACGTCGAATGGACCGTCCAGCTGCTCCAGATGCGGCACGGCTGGGCCGAGCCCGGCCTGCGCACCACCCGCACCCGCGACGCCCTCGCCGCGGCCCACGCGGCCGGGCTGCTCACCACCGAGGAGGCCCGCATCCTCGACGAGGCATGGGTGCTGGCGACCAGCGTGCGCAACGCGGTGATGCTCGTGCGCGGGCGGGCCGGCGACACGTTCCCGGGCGAGGCGCGGGAACTGGCGGCGGTGGGAAGGTACCTGGGGTATCCGCCGGGGCACGGTGGGGAGATGCTCGACGACTACCGTCGTACGACGCGGCGGGCGCGGGCGGTTGTGGAGGACCTGTTCTACGGGAGCCCGGGCCCCCGCTGAGCGGGGACCCGGGCGTTCGGGGCAGGGGTTGCTACCTCCTGCTGGCCCGCCAGTACCGGTCCATGGCCTCAAGAGCATGGTGTGAATTCGTGTCGGACGTAAAGGCTGAAGGCTCCCTTCCCTGACCCAGAGGCGTGCAGATAGCCCCGACGGTGCCCCAGGAGGGATATCAGGGCCGTGAGGGCGAAAGAGTCCCCGGGGTGCCCCGGGGACTCCTCCGTCCAGGAAGCTCGTCGGCGCCGCCAGTCAGTGGCAGATGTATCGCTTCACGCCGTCCCGGATCTCGAAGATCGGGGAACTGCATCCTCTGGGGCAGGGAGGCGGAACGGCAGCCTGATTGATCTTGCGTTCCGGGGGGTCGTTGCACACCGAGCAGTACCAACCTGGTGCTTGTCCTGGTGTCACATCCCACCACAAGGGATTGCGGCACCGGTTGCAGTGCATGAGCGGGGTGCGATCCGGCATGCTGTCATCGTTCCCCGGTGGCGGGCCCTCCGTCTCGGTTTCGCCGAGCTTGCACTCGGACAGAGGGGCCGGTCCTGTGAGGGTGCCAGTCCGATGGCACCGTGGCTGACACGGCGTCACTGATTGCCGCACTCGTTGCACGCGTAGGCGGTCTGGCTGGTGCAGTTGCCCCAGTCGTCGTACTCGTAGACGACGGACTTGGTTCCGTTGCATCCTTCGCGGTCGCAGGAAATGGCCTGGTCTTCTTCGTGCCCCACCGCGCTCAGCTCCTTCCCTGATTCGGGGGTCCTCGCACTGCCGGGGATCGTCCTGCGAGGCGTGCGTACCGCCTAGCGGCCCCGTGTAGGCCGGCTGTCGGCCACACTTGCCGCATGACCGGCAGCATCGGGGCCAACATCCGGCATCTGCGTGAACGGATCGGCTGGAGTCAGGCGCGCTTGGCGCGGGAGACTTGCCGTGCGGCTGGGGTCGCCGGCGCTCCCATCGGCCGCCAGGAGATCAGCCGGTACGAAACGGGCAGACGAAAGCCGCGGGAGTGGCTCCCCTTCCTTGCCGCCGCTCTCGGCGTATCCGTAGAGACGATTACAGGGCCCCCGCTCGCCATCGAGCCGCCCCTGCCATCGCTGACGGACTACCTGCCCGCAGCTGATCCGTTGACATCGCTCAAGGCCCGCAGGGGACGTCGTGTCGGTACGACCACCGTCATCGACCTACGCCAGCGTGTACATGGTCTGAGGCTCGCGGACGACGTGATCGCAGGTGGAGACCTCATCCGTCCGGCCCTGCGGGAGCTGCGTTCCGCTGTCAGGCTGTATCGCGAGTCCAGCCACAGCGAAAGCACGGGCCGGGACATCCTCGCGCAGATCGGCGAGTTGGCGCAGATCACGGGATGGATCGCCAGCGACGCCGGGCAGCACGCGGAGGCGGAGGCGGTGTATCGCCTGGGCATCTGTGCGGCACGGCAGGCGGGGGACATGACGCTCGTGGGGAACCTTGCCGGATCGCTTGCCTACCAGCTCAGCAACACAGGGCGCGAGAGGGAGGGCACACGACTCGCGCGGGCGGCACTGGACGGTGCTGGTCCGGATGCCCCGCCCAAGGCTCGGGCCCTGTATCTGGACCGTGTGGCATGGGCCCATGCCAAGACAGGGCAGCGCAACCCGCCATTCGGGCTCTGGGAGAAGCGGGCGAAGCGCTGGCACAAGACAGCGCCGGGACGGAGTCGCCGGGCTACCTGTACTGGGTGGATGCCGGGGAGCTCCACGTCATGGAGTCGCGCGTCTACACAGAACTGCGTCGTCCCCTCCGTGCTGTTCCACTGCTCCGGGACGTTCTGGGCCGATACGACCCCACGCACGCTCGCGAACTGGCCCTCTACCTGTCATGGCTGGCCGTCGCCCTGATCGATGCCAACGAGCCGGAAGAGGCGGCCGTGACAGCCGAGCGGATCATCGCCCTGTCCGCCGACCTGGCCAGTGACAGGACGGCAGAGCGAATCAAGGTCGTGTTCTCTCGGCTTGCGGACTTCCGGGACGTCCCGGAAGTCCGCGGACTGCTCGACGGCACGGCGTGAAGCCCCAGCCTCCCGGCCTGGCCCGGCCCATGCCGCCGGGCCGACCCGATTCCCTACCGCACCCGTTCCGTCGTCGTGCGGGTGCGCCGCCCGCCCGGGGCCACCGGTTCCGGGCGGGACGGGGCCCGGCGGCGTTGCCTCGGTGCCCGGCCGGCGGGGTTGCCCGCGCTCGGGCCGCTCGGACCAGCGTCCCGCCGGTCGTCCTTGATCGCCACATGGCGGGGCAGCCGGTGGGGCAGCGCCCCGAACCACGCCCGGGACAGCGCGAGGCCGAGCGCCAGGCAGAGCAGGCCGCCCACCGCGTCCAGCCAGAAGTGATTGGCGGTCGACACGATCACCACCAGGGTCGCCACCGGGTAGAGCACCCCCAGCACCCGTACCCACACCGGCCGCGCCAGCGACGCGATGATGACACCGCACCAGGTCGACCAGCCGATGTGCATCGAGGGCATCGCCGCGTACTGGTTGGAGACGTCCGCGAGATTGCCCGAGGCCATCGAGCCCCAGGTGTGGTGGACGACGACCGTGTCGACGAAGCCGAGGTCCTCCATCAGCCGTGGTGGAGCGAGCGGATACAGGTAGTAGCCGAGCAGGGCCACACCCGTGGTGGCGAACAGCGTCAGCCGCGCCGCCGCGTACCGCCCGGGATGCCAGCGGTAGAGCCAGACCAGCACGCCGACGGTCAGTACGAAGTGCAGCGTCGCGTAGTAGTAGTTCATGCCCACGATCAGCCACGTCACCGAATTCACGGCCCGGTTGACCGTGTGCTCCACGGCGATGTGGAGGCTCTGCTCGACCTGCCAGATCCAGTCGGCGTTGCGCAGCGCGGCGGCTCTCTGCTCCGGTACCGCGTTGCGGATGAGCGAGTACGTCCAGTAACTCACCGCGATCAGCAGTACCTCGAACCACAGGCGTGGGCGCCGTGGCGCACGGGGCCGTCGCGGACGGAAGCGCTCCGCCCGCGAGCGGCCCGCGCCCGGCGCGCCACCCGCCTCGGTGGGTGGCGCGTCGGCCGTGCGGCCTTCCAGGGTCTTTGCTGTCGCTTCACCCATAGGGAAAGAGTCTGCCAGACAGTGGTCGTCGGCAGATCGGCCACCCGTCCGGTTCACGCCACCTACGCCCCGGTTCGTCCTTCTTCGGGCGGCCGGGGCCGGGCGGCTGTACGAGGCCTACGTACGCGTGCCCGGAGCCGACGCGGTGGAGCCCCTGACGACCAGTTCGGGCAGGAAGACGAACTCGCCGTACGGCGCGGGCGTCCCGCCTATCTCCTCCAGCAGCGCGCGCACCGCGGCCTGCCCCATCGACTGGACCGGCTGCCGGATCGTGGTCAGCGGCGGATCGGTGAACGCGATGAGCGGGGAGTCGTCGAAGCCCACCACCGAGATGTCGCGCGGGACTTCGAGACCGTGCTGCCGCGCCGCCCGGACCACCCCCAGCGCCATCATGTCGCTGGCGCACACCACCGCCGTGCACCCCCGGTCGATCAACGCGGCGGCCGCCGCCTGACCACCCTCAAGAGTGAACAGCGAATGCTGGATCAGCTCCTCGGCCTCCTCGCGGCCCATGGCGAGCTGCTCCCGCATGCTGTCCAGGAAGCCCTCGATCTTCCGCTGCACGGGAACGTACCGGCGGGGCCCGAGGGCCAGTCCTATCCGGCGGTGGCCCAGCGCGGCCAAATGGGTGACGGCCAGCCGTACGGCCGCCCGGTCGTCGGGGGAGACGAAGGGCGCCCGGACCTCCGCCGAGAAGCCGTTGATCAGCACGAACGGCACGCCCTGGGCGCGCAGCCGGGCGTAGCGCTGCGGGTCCGCCGAGGTGTCCGCGTGGAGCCCGGAGACATAGATGATCCCGGCGACGCCACGGTCGACCAGCATCTCCGTGAGCTCGTCCTCCGTGGAGCCGCCCGGTGTCTGGGTCGCCAGCACCGGCGTATAGCCCTGGCGGGTCAGCGCCTGCCCTATGACCTGCGCGAACGCCGGAAAGATGGGGTTGTCCAGCTCCGGGGTGATCAGTCCCACGAGGCCCGCGCTGCGCTGCCGCAGCCGTACCGGCCGCTCGTAGCCGAGCACGTCGAGCGCGGCCAGCACTCCCTCGCGGGTGGAGGCGGCGACCCCCGGCTTTCCGTTGAGGACGCGGCTGACGGTTGCTTCGCTGACACCCGCCTGGGCTGCGATATCGGAGAGCCGGGCGGTCACAGGAGGTGACTGTACCGGTCGCATGTCAGACTGCCCACCACACGCAGGAATCCGAGGGGATCCGTACCGTACCGCCCGTGCAGCGACCTTCCGGGATGGAAATGGCCAGGGCAGTGCTCGCCAGCACCGGACGGCCCGGCACCGGCAGCGTCACCTCGTCACCCAGAGTGTTGAGCGTGCACACGAAACCCGGCCGGGAGAACATCAGCACCCCCTCCGGGGCGTCCAGCCAGGTCATCTCGCCGTCGCCCAGTCCCGGCAGCTCCCGCCGCACGGCCAGCGCCGAGCGGTAGAGCTCCAGCGTGGAGCGCGGGTCCCCCGACTGCGCCGCCACCGACAGCTCCGCCCACTCGGCCGGCTGCGGCAGCCAGCTGCCGCCGGGCCCGAAGCCGTACGGGGCCTCCTCGCCCGACCACGGCAGCGGCACCCGGCAGCCGTCGCGCAGCCCGTCCTGGCCGTCGCCCCGGAAGAACGCCGGGTCCTGCCGCACCTCGTCCGGCAGCTCCACGACCTCAGGCAGCCCCAGCTCCTCGCCCTGGTAGACATAGGCCGAGCCCGGCAGCGCCAGCATCAGCAGGCCCGCCGCCCGCGCCCGGCGCAGCCCCAGCGCCATGTCGCCGGCGCCGTAGCGCGTGGGGTGCCGCACCACGTCGTGGTTGGACAGCACCCAGGTGGTGGGCGCCCCCACCGAACGCGTCGCCGCCAGCGAGGCGTCGATCACGGTCCGCATCTCCGCCGCGTCCCAGTCGCAGGTCAGGAACTGGAAGTTGAACGCCTGGTGGAGCTCGTCCGGCCGGACGTACAGCGCGAGCCGCTCCGACGTCGGCGCCCACGCCTCCGCCACACCGATCCGCTCGCCCGGGTAGGAGTCCAGCAACTCCCGCCAGGAGCGGTGGATCTCGTGCACCCCGTCCTGGTCGAAGAACGGCAGCACCTGCGCGCCGATCAGCTTGGCCTGCTCGGTGCGGCCGATGTCCGGCAGCCCCGGCGCCTTGACCATGCCGTGCGCCACGTCGATGCGGAAGCCGTCCACGCCCAGGTCCAGCCAGAACCGCAGCACGGACGCGAACTCCTCGCGGACCTCGGGGTTCTCCCAGTTGAGGTCCGGCTGCTCGGACGCGAACAGATGGAGGTACCACTCGCCCGGGGCGCCGTCCGGCCCGGTCGTCCGGGTCCAGGCCGGGCCGCCGAAGACGGACTCCCAGTCGTTCGGCGGGAGTTCACCGTCCGCACCCCTGCCCGGACGGAAGTGGTAGCGCTCGCGGGCCGTCCCCCCCGGACGGTCCGCGAGCGCCTCCTCGAACCAGGCGTGCCGGTCCGAGGTGTGGTTGGGCACGATGTCGACGATCACCCGCAGCCCCAGCCGGTGGGCCTCCCGCACCAGGTCGTCCGCGTCCGGCAGCTGCCCGAACAGCGGGTCCACCGCCCGGTAGTCCGCGACGTCGTAGCCCCCGTCCGCCTGCGGCGAGGCGTAGAACGGCGTCAGCCACAGCGCGTCCACGCCCAGCCCCGCCAGATACGGCAGCCGCTCGCGGATCCCGCGCAGGTCGCCGATGCCGTCGCCGTCGCTGTCGGCGAACGAGCGCACGTACACCTGGTAGATGACGGCGCTGCGCCACCAGCCGTCCGCCGCCCGCGCGGCGTCGGCGGGGGCGTCCGGGCGGACGGAGGGCGCGAGGTCCTGGGTCATGTACGTCCTATCGGTTCGTAGGGTCGCTGGTTGGCTGGCTGGCTGGTTCGCCGGTTCGCTGTCGGTTCGGGGTGCGTCTCGGGGGTGCGTCGTCCGCGGGCGGGCCGCCGGGTCAGCCCTTGGTGCCGCCCGCGGTGAGCCCGGCGACCAGGTGCCGCTGGGCGAGGAAGAAGACCACGCCGGCCGGGACGGTGATGAGCACGGCCGCCGCCGTCATCAGCCCCCACTCGGCCTTCTGCTGGCCCACGAAGGTCTGGAGGCCCACGGCGAGCGTGTAGTGCTCCTCGCTGCTCATGAACTGGGAGGCGAAGGCGACCTCGCCCCAGGCCGTGATGAAGGAGTAGAACGCGGTGACGGCCAGCCCCGGCCGGGCCAGCGGCACGATCAGCCGCCAGAACGTGCCGAAGGGCGTCAGCCCGTCCACCCGGCCCGCCTCGTCGATCTCGGCGGGGATCGTGTCGAAGTAGCCCTTGAGCATCCACGCGCAGAACGGCACCGAGACCGAGCAGTAGGTGACGATCAGGCCGGCGTAGGAGTCGAGGAGCTCCAGCTCTCCGAGGAGGTTGTAGAGCGGCACGATCAGCACCGCCATCGGGAACATCTGGACGACGAGGAACGTCCACATCAGCGGCCGGTGGCCGGGGAAGCGCATCCGCGAGACGGCGTACCCGGCGCTCGCCGCGACCAGCACGCCCAGCACGGTCGCCCCGAGGGCGACGACGACGGAGTTGCCGAACCACGTCAGGAACTTCGTCTCGCCCAGCACATGGGTGTAGTTGTCCAGGCTGAAGCCCACGAGGCGGGTGGGCTCCTGCCAGCCGTCGCGGCCGCGCAGCGACACGAAGACGACGAACAGCACGGGGAAGAGCGCCACGGCCGAGGCGACGATCAGCGCGGTGTGCAGGGCGGCCGAGGCCGCCCGGGAGCGCTCGCCGCGGGGGCGGACGCGAGGGGTGGTGCTGGTGTTGCTCGTCATCGCGAGGCCTCCTGTCGGGCGAGCGTCCGGCGGTAGAAGACGGCGAAGACCAGGAGGAGGGAGAGGATGAGGATCCCGTAGGTCGCCGAGCCCGCGTAGTCGCGGATGCCCTGGAAGGCGAGCCGGTAGGAGTACGTCACCAGGATCTCGCTCTCCGAGCTGGCCCCCGCGCCGATCAGCAGGTAGACGACCTGGAACATGTTGAACGTCCAGATCACGCCGAGCAGGATCACCGTCCCGCTGACCTCCCGCAGCCCCGGCAGCGTCACATGCCGGAAGCGCTGCCACGGCGAGGCGCCGTCCATCTCGGCCGCCTCGTGGAGCTCTGCGGGGATGGCCTGGAGGCCGCCCAGGATGGCCACCATCATGAACGGCACGCCCAGCCAGACGTTGACCGCGACCGCCGACACCTTCTGGAGGAAGCTGTCGCCGAGCCAGTCCACCGGGTCCAGGCCCAGCGTGGTCATGAAGGAGTTGAGGACGCCGTACTTCTCGTTGAAGATCAGCCGCCAGGAGAACGTGGCGACGAACGCGGGCACCGCCCAGGGCAGCACCAGCAGCACCCGGTACAGCGTCCGGAACTTCATCTTCCGGTTGAGCAGCAGCGCCAGCCCCAGGCCGATGGTGTAGTGGAGCACCACACAGGACGCCGTCCACACGACCGTCCAGCCCAGCCGCGAGTAGAAGTGGCCCTCCTGGCCGGAGAGCACCTTCCAGTAGTTGTCGAGGCCGACGAACTGGTACGTCGACGGGATGTGGTTGACGCCGATCGTCCGGCCGACATTGGCCTCGTTGGCGTCGGTGAAGGACAGATAGACGCCCCGCCCCAGCGGATACCCGACGAGGACCGCCAGGACGATGACGACGGGCAGCACCATCGCCCACGCGTACCAGTGCGTGCCGAAGGAGCGCTTGACCCGGGTGACGACAGTGGCCATGGGGGTCTCTACTCCTCGACCCCGTAGTCCTTGAGGAGCGCGGACTGCCAGGCCTTGGCCGTGGCCGTCAGGCCCGCCTTGGGCTCCTCCTTGAGCGTCAGGATCTTGGTGTAGTGCTGGAGCCACTCGGTGAAGAGGTCGCCGCCCTGCGGGATCGGGGGCCGCGGGTGGGCCTTGCCCAGCGCCTCGTAGTAGGACTTGCGCACCGGGTCGGCCAGCACGGCCTGGGTGTAGGCCGACTTGCGGGTCGGGAGCACACCGACGGCGGTGGAGACGCTCTCCTGCTGGGCGGCCTCGGTCATGAACCGGGTGAAGAGGTAGGAGGCGTCGAAGTTCTTGGACCCGGCGTAGACGACGAGGTTGTGACCGCCGACCGGGGCGCCCGCCGTACCGGTGGAACCGGCCGGGACGGGAGCGATGCCCAGATTGTCCCGGGACTTGTAGGCGTCGCCGCCGAAGATCTCCTTGGTCGCCCAGGGACCGTCGATCAGCATCGCCAGCTTGCCGTTCTTGAAGTCCGTCTTGAGGACGTTGTAGCCGTCGGTGCCGGCGGGCTTGGGCGCGGCGCCGGACTTCACCAGGTCGACGGCGGTCTCGATGCCCTTGAGGGACGCGGCGTTCGCGATGGTGATCTTCTTCTTGGCGGCGTCGACCATGTCGCTCTTCTCGCCGTAGAGGAAGGGCAGCGAGTAGTAGCTGTCGGGGCTGAGCCCGATGCCCTCGGCGCCCGCCTTCTCCTTGATCTTCGCGGCCGCCTCCTTCACCTCCTGCCAGTTGGCCGGGGCCTTGTCGATGCCCGCCTTCTGGAAGAGCTCCTTGTTGTAGAGGAGCCCGAGGGTGTCGGTGACCTGGGGGACGCCGTACGTCTTGCCCTGGTACGCGGCGTTCTTCAGCGGTCCTTCGAGGAAGTCGCCGGTGTTGTCGAGAGCGGGGGTGCCGGTGAGGTCCTTGAGGTAGCCGAGCTGGGCGAAGCCCGGGGTCCAGCCCACGTCGGAGCGGAGCACGTCCGGGGCGCCCTTGCCCGTGGCGGCGGCCGTCTTGAACTTCTGCTGCGCCTGGTCGAAGGGGACGTTGACGTACTCGACCTTGATCTTCGGGTACTTGGCCTCGAAGTCCTTGACCAGCTTCTTGAAGGCCGGCGCCTCATTGGTGGTGTCGGAGGTGTCCCACCAGGTGATGGTGCCGCTCACGGCGCCCGGGTCGTTCGCCGCCTTGGAGCCGTCACCGCCGTTGCCGCCGCCACTGCCGCACGCGGTCATGGTCAGGGCCAGCGCACCGACAACGGCGGCGACCGATATGCCTCTTCGCATATGGATGCTCCTCTTCCAGGAGGCCGCCTGAGGGGAGGGCGGCCCGAGCTGAGGAGGAAGCTAACAGGCTGCAATCTCTTGCGAAAGACCTTGCAAGGAGGCAATCCCGAGATTTCGCGGTTGTAACCATCCCGTGTCCGGAGGGTTGACCGGTGCGGTTGGGGCTCGTACGGTCTCGATCGGCAAGCGGTTGCACTCGTGCGGGCAACTTTGCTGCAAGAACCTTCATGGACTTCATGGGCCTTACGGGCAAGGCGGTTTGCCGCGCGGGGTCGTCCACCGCACCCCCACTCCCCCCACGCCAGGAGGAACCATGCCCCCCACCGGCATGCCCGGAATCGCCCGAAGAGTGCTGTCCATCGCGGCCGCGCTGCTGGCGGGAACGGCCGTCTGCACCCCACCGGCCGCGGCGAGCGCCCCGGGCGAGAAGGACGTCACCGCCGTCCTCTTCGAATGGGACTACAAGTCCGTGGCCCGCGAGTGCGCGACCACCCTCGGCCCCGCCGGCTACGGCTACGTCCAGGTCTCCCCGCCCCAGGAGCACATCCAGGGCCCCCAGTGGTGGACCTCCTACCAGCCCGTCGGCTACCGGATCGCGGGCCGGCTCGGCGACCGCGCCGCCTTCGCGGACATGACCCGCGCCTGCCACGCGGCCGGAGTGAAGGTCGTCGTCGACGCCGTCGTCAACCACATGGCGGCGGGGGCGGGCGTGGGCACGGGCGGCACCTCGTATACGAAGTACGGCTACCCCGGTCTCTACGGGGACACCGACTTCCACACCTGTCGCAAGTCCATCAGCGATTACACCAGCCGTACGGACGTCCAGAACTGCGAACTCGTCGGCCTCGCCGACCTCGACACCGGCAACGACCACGTCCGCACCGCCATCGCCGGCTACCTCGACGACCTGCTGTCGCTGGGCGCCGACGGCTTCCGCATCGACGCCGCCAAGCACATCGCCGCCGACGACCTCGCCGCGATCAAGGCGAAACTCAGCCGCCCCGACGTCTACTGGAAGCAGGAGACCATCTTCGGCGCGGGCGAAGCCGTCCGGCCCGAGGAATACGTCCGCACCGGCGACGTCCAGGAATTCCGCTACGCCCGCGACCTCAAGCGCGTCCTCCAGCGCGAACGGCTGGCCTACCTGAAGAACTACGGCGAGGGCTGGGCCTACCTGCCGAGCGACCGGGCGTCGGTCTTCGTAGACAACCACGACACCGAGCGCAACGGCGACACTCTCACGTACAAGGACGGCGCGAACTACACCCTGGCGAATGTCTTCATGCTCGCCTGGCCGTACGGCTCGCCCGACGTCCACTCCGGCTACGAGTTCACCGACCGCGACGCGGGGCCGCCGCGGGGCGGCGAGGTCGGGGCGTGCTGGCAGGACGGCTGGAAGTGCCAGCACAAATGGCCGGAGATCCGGAGCATGGTGGGATTCCGCAACGCGGTGCGGGGCACGCCGGTGACGGGGTGGTGGGACAACGGCTACCAGGCGATCGCCTTCGGGCGGGGCGACAAGGGGTACGTGGTGGTCAACCACGAGGGGTTCGCGCTGAGTCGGACTTTTCAGACGTCGTTGCCGGGCGGGGACTACTGCGACGTGCAGAGCGGGCGGCGGGTGACGGTGGGCGCGGACGGTCGCTTCACGGCGACCGTCGCGCCGAATACGGCGCTGGCGCTGTACGTGGGCGCGCGTACGTGCGGCTGACTTTTCCCCTGACCCGCCCCTTCCCGTAACCGGGGGTCCGAAGGCTGGGGGCGGAGCCCCCAGTTACGGGAAGGGGCGGGACTGGGGCAAGAACACCTCCGAACCCAAGGAGCACCCTGTCATGAGACGCCTGGCCGTCGCCTTAACGGCCCTGTTCCCCCTCCTGGGGCCGAGCCCTGCCCACGCCGCCGAGCCGGCCCCGCAAAAACCCGACGCGAAAGTCCAGTGGCTCGACAGACAAACCATCGCCTGGCCCAAAAACCTCGGCGACCCCACCCGCCCCCACCGCCTCGTCCACGAAGGCGGAGCGTTCACGCTCACCCCCCGGCCCGGCGGGCTCACCGCCGCCTACGCCGCCTACGACGCCTTCCACGTCGAGGCAACCCCGGAACAGGTGCGCTCCGCGCTCAGAGGTCCCCTCACCGCCGAGACGGACGGTGTCACCACCGGCGTCCAGATACCCGGTGTCCTGGACGACCTCTACGCCCCCGCCGCCACCAAGGCCCACCTCGGCCCCACCTTCCGGAACGGCCGCCCCACCCTCTCCGTCTGGGCGCCCACGGCCAGGACCGTGGCGCTGGAGCTCGACGGCCGTACGCTCCCCATGCGCCGTGACGACGCCAGCGGCGTCTGGAGCGCCACCGGGCCGCGCTCCTGGGCCGGCAAGCCCTACCGCTACGCCGTCACCGTCCACGCCCCAACCCTCCGCAAGACGGTCGTCAACCACGTCACCGACCCCTACTCCACCGCCCTCACCGCCGACTCCACCCACAGCCTGGTCACCGACCTGGCCGCCCCCACCCTCGCCCCGCCCGGCTGGCAGGGCCTCCGCAAGCCCAAGCCCGTGCCCTTCCGTGACGCCCGCATCCAGGAGCTGCACGTCCGGGACTTCTCCCCGCGCGGCGACTACCTCGCCTTCACCGATCCCGCCTCGCCCGGCATGCGCCACCTCAAGGGCCTCGCCGACGCCGGGACGTCCTACGTCCACCTCCTCCCCGTCTTCGACTTCGCCA
This sequence comes from Streptomyces sp. UNOB3_S3, assembly GCF_020740895.1. Classification (GTDB taxonomy): domain Bacteria; phylum Actinomycetota; class Actinomycetes; order Streptomycetales; family Streptomycetaceae; genus Streptomyces. The sequence goes on from NZ_JAILXP010000020.1 coordinate 20,241, forward strand.
CCGTCCCCGAGCTCCCCCAGCTACCGCTGGGAGGTGCCCCCATCGCCGACCAGGCCACCCCGCCCTGCGACCTCCCCGCGCTGCCCGCCGACTCCGACGAGCAGCAGAAGTGCGTCGCCCGCACCGCCGCCCGCGACGCCTACAACTGGGGTTACGACCCGCTGCACTACACCGTCCCCGAGGGCTCGTACGCCTCCGATCCCGACGGCCCCCGCCGCACGGTCGAGTTCCGGCGGATGGTGCAGGGGCTCGCGGGCGCCGGGCTGCGCACGGTCATGGACGTGGTCTACAACCACACCGCCGCCTCCGGCCAGGACGACAAGTCCGTCCTCGACCGGATCGTGCCCGGCTACTACCACCGGCTCCTCGACGACGGCGCCGTCGCCACCTCCACGTGCTGCGCCAACACCGCGCCCGAGCACGCCATGATGGGCAAGCTCGTCGTCGACTCCGTCGTCACCTGGGCGAAGGAGTACAAGGTCGACGGGTTCCGCTTCGACCTCATGGGGCACCACCCCAAGGCGAACATCCTCGCCGTGCGCGCGGCCCTCGACGCCCTCACGCCCGCCAAGGACGGCGTCGACGGCAAGTCCGTGATCCTCTACGGGGAGGGCTGGAACTTCGGCGAGGTCGCCGACGACGCCCGTTTCGTCCAGGCCACGCAGAAGAACATGGCCGGCACCGGCATCGCCACCTTCTCCGACCGCTCCCGCGACGCGATCCGCGGCGGCGGCCCCTTCGACGACGACCCCCGCGTCCAGGGCTTCGCCTCCGGCCTCTTCACCGACCCCAACGCCTCGCCCGCCAACGGTTCGCCCGCCGAGCAGCGGGCCCGCCTCCTCCACACCCAGGACCTGATCAAGGTCGGCCTGACCGGCAACCTCGCCGCGTACCGCTTCACCGACTCCACCGGCCGGTCCGTACGCGGCGCCGACGTCGACTACAACGGTCAGCCCGCCGGATACGCGGCCGCGCCCGGCGACGCCCTGTCCTACGCCGACGCCCACGACAACGAGACCCTCTACGACGCCCTCGCCTACAAGCTCCCGCCCGCCACCCCGGCCGCCGACCGGGCCCGGGCCCAGGTCCTCGCCCTGGCCGCCGCCACCCTCTCCCAGGGACCGGCGCTCTCCCAGGCCGGTACGGACCTGCTGCGCTCCAAGTCGCTGGACCGCAACTCCTACGACAGCGGCGACTGGTTCAACGCGATCCACTGGAACTGCGCCGAGGGCAACGGCTTCGGCCGGGGCCTGCCGCCCGCCGCCGACAACGCGGCGAAGTGGCCCTACGCCCGCCCGCTGCTGGCCGACCCGGCCCTGCGGCCCGGCTGCGGGCCGATCACCGCGGCCTCGGCCGCCTACCGGGACCTGCTGCGCATCCGCACCACCGAGAAGGCCTTCAGCCTGCCGACCGCCGAGGCCGTGCAGTCCGCCCTGTCCTTCCCGCTCTCCGGCAGGGACGAGACCCCGGGGGTCATCACCATGCGCCTCGGCGATCTGGTCGTCGTCCTCAACGCGACCCCGCAGGAGCGCGCCCAGACGGTCCCGGCCCTCGCGGGCGCCGGTTACAGCCTGCACCCGGTGCAGGCGCGCGGCGCCGACCCCGTCGTCAAGTCCGCGTCCTACACGGCCGGGACGGGCACCTTCACCGTGCCGGGCCGGACGGTCGCGGTCTTCCGGGGCGCGACACTGTAGCGCCGATGGGATCGGGCAGGGGTGAATGACGGAAAGTGAACGCTGATGGATGGGCCGCGATCGTCGGCATTCGTGCCCTGAGCGCGGCCCTCCAGGGGCGCCCGACTCGCTTCCGCCCTACTTGAAGGTAACAAATCCTTTTGTTTCACACGTAGTTCCGTGCGCCCCCCTTGCGATGAAAGGCCTCGAACCGCTCCGACGACGGTGTTCCCGGTCCGCCGTCCGGGGTGCGTCTGCCAATCGAAAGAGCTTGGGAGTGCGGCGCGTTGATGACCTTTCAGGGCTTCGCGCTGCGGGGCGTTGTGCGCTCGTGACACCCTGTAGGCTCTTGCCCAGCTCTCTCCGGAACCAGTGCCGGTTGATTCCGTACGGGTCGACCGACCCGGTTTCCCCGGAAGAGAGTGAGGTTCAGATGGCTGACTCCGAGCGGTCACGCGAGCCGGGCGAAGAGGGAGCCGTCCCGCAGGGTGATCCCGATGCGGGCGGGAGCCGTCGGGTCCCGGAATGCCGGTGCCACGAGGGGTCGGACCGAGGTGTCGCGCCGTCGAGGGCGCGAAACCGGGTGATTCTCGAAATGATCCTCTGGATCATCCGGATCGTCCTCGACCTCGACGGCACCGGCGGATGAAGGACTGACCCCTCATCCGCCGGCTGATACCCAGCCGGCCGATGGGCCCGCGCTCTGGCTCGCGACCCGACGCGGGCCCATTGTGATGTCGCTGGGTACGTACTGCTTGAGTGCCCCCGATCGCACGGGAAGCAACATGCCCGCGCGAGGACGAACTCTTCCGCCGGTGTTTCCGCCGACCCCTCGACCCTCCCGCCCAAGAGCCGGTAACGGAACGAGGATTAGTCCTAAACGGTACCAGTAAACCCGGCCCGACCAGGGGATGGGGGTGAACCCCTGCGGGTAGTGTCCCTGGAGGGGAGTTGACCTAAGCGGTACCGTGGCCAGACCTTTCGGTTCCCGTACGGGGAGGCGCAGTCGGTGGCACGTGGGAGGGCGGACTTCGACGGGCACGCCCTGCGCGTGCTCCGCGCGACCCGGGCCGTCGACGGCCGGCTGCTCAGCGCCGCGGCCCTCGCCGCGCGGGTGGGGACGTCCAAGGCCCGCATCCTCGCCTACGAGAACAACCGCTCCGTGCCGGAGCCCGCGCGCATCGCCGAACTGGCCCGGGTCTTCAAGGTCCCCCCGGACCGGCTGTCGGCCTCCGACGCCCGCCATCTGTCCGTCCGGGACCTGCGGGTCCACGCCGGCCTCACCGCGGAGCAGGTCGCGGCGTCCCTCGGCGTCAGCCGCAGGACCTACCGCGACGTCGAGAGCATGGCCCGCCTCCCCGTCCGGGACGACGGCACCCTGCGCATCCGGCTCGCCGCCTGCCTCGGCGTCCCCCTCGGCCGGATCAACCGCGCGCTGCACCACCACCCGCTGGCCATCGCCCGCCGCGCCCAGATCGCGGACCACCTGACGGCGCTGTTCCAGCGGGCCCACCGGACGCACGTCCCCGCCGTCGTCACCCCCGACGACGAACGGCTGCGGGCCGTCGCCGCCCTCGTCCAGCGGGTGCCCACCGTCGTCTGCCGGCTCGTCAACAACGAACTGGTCCGCTACCGGCGGCTGCTGCGCGGCCAGGCCATGGCGGAGCTGGAGGCGGCCTACGCCGAGGACGAGCACGCGGCCCGGCAGGCCAAGGAGCGGCGGCGCAGGTTCACGGGGCTCGTGGAGACGGCCCCCGCCCGCTCCGCCGAGGTCCTCAGCTCCTTCCTCGCCGAGGCCATGAGCGCCCGGCAGTGGCGCGCCATGGTCTCGCTGGTGGACACCGGGGCGGAGGGCATCGCGGTGCGCCACCCGTCCGACGCCGACGCGGGCGTCTGGAACGCCCTGCTGGAGCGGTCCTTCGTCACCCGCGTCGTCCACGTCGAACAGGGCGTCCACATCCATGTGCTCAGCTCCCGGGGCCTGAACGCCATGCGCGGCGAGTTCCGCATGTACGCCTGCCTCTACCCGCGCGTCGCCACGCCCCTGCTCTTCCGCCATCTGCTGGTGGCCACGCAGGGACAGGGGAAACGGGGGCCGCGGCGCGAGGGCCGGGTGCGGAAGGAGCCTCAGCCGATCACGACGTCCGAGGGCTGACCGGCGCCGGCGGGCAGCCGGGCGGCGCCGGTCAGCAGATTCCTCAGCGGCCCCTCCGCCGGCTCGTCCCCGAGGACCCGGACCAGCACCGCCGCCGTCTCCTCGTCGTACGCGGCGCTCACCGCGACGAGCGCCGCGAACGCGTGCGTCAGCTGCCGCTCCAGCTCCCCGCGCGGGACGCGGCGGCCGTCCAGCCACAGCAGCGCGGTGCTCTCCGCCAGCGAGATCCAGGACCGCAGGAGCAGCTCCAGCCGGGGGGACGGCTCCCGTACGCCCAGATGTGTCAGCAGACGGCCGTACGCGGCCTGCCGCACCCCGTCGATCAGCGCGCAGGACGGGCCGGTGCCCGCCATCGCCGGGCCGCCGCGCAACAGGGCGGCGAAGCCCGGCCCGCAGTCCTCCACGAAGTCGAAGTAGCGCCGCATCGCCCGCGCCAGCCGGCCGCCGGACGGGCCCTCGCACGGCTCGGCGAGCCGGGCGGTCAGCTCGTCGGCCGCGTGGCGCAGCGCGGCCTCGTAGAGGCTCTGCTTGCAGGGGAAGTAGTGATAGACGAGCGGCCGGGAGATCCCGGCCGCGGTGGCGATGTCGTCGACGGAGACGGTGTCGGGCGGGCGGTGCCCGAACAGGTCGAGGGCGACCGCGATCAATTGTTCGCGGCGCTGCTCGACACCCATCCTGCGGCGTACCCCGGTCGTCATGGCGGTCATCCTAAACCGGCCCATACCGGGGGCCGTTCGGCCCGGGCCGGACGGCTCAGCGCAGCTCCGTCAGCTTGGAGCCGTCCTCCAGACGGGCCGTCAGCTCGGCCCGGGCGCCCTGCCGGGCGGGCACGGCCAGGAGCGGGCCCCGTTCGCTGCCGTGCACATCGCCGGTCGCCGTGACGGAGGCGACGTCGCCGCCGCCCGCCGCCAGCGCGTACCAGGTGCCGCCCGGGGACTTCCACAGGGCGCCCGCCAGGACGTGGGGGTCGCGGGCCCCGCAGGCGGGCGTGGACTCGGCGCGGGCGACGACCGCGGCGGGCGCGCCGGCCCGGCCGCCGGGGGCCAGGAACTGGGCCAGCACCCGGCTGCCCGCGCCGCGCCAGGTCTCGGCCCGGGTGCAGAACCACTCCGCGCTCCCGGCGGCCCCGGGCAGCGTCTGGGTGGCGAACTGCCAGGAGTTCACCGAGCGCACGCCCTGCCCCCGCACGGTCGTCAGCCGGCAGGCCGTATGGGCCCAGGCCGCGCGGTCCTTGGCGCCGGTCGCGTCGTGCGGGGAGGCGGGGGCGCCCGCGGTGAGCCGGGCGGGGAGCAGCTCGCCGAGGTCGGTGACCAGGTGGTCGCCGAGGCGGAGGGCCGTCCAGGCGTGGCAGTCGCTCGCGCCGGCGGGGCTGGGCACGGAGTCGGTGACGCCGTCGGCGCCCCGGCGCAGCGGCTCGTCGGCGGCGCCCGGGGCGAGCAGGTCCCGTACGGCGGTGCCGTCGATCCAGGGGGCGGTCAGATAGCGGACGTTGCCGTCGGTGCGGCCGACGACGAGCGCGGCGGCGGTGGCGGTGTCGGCCGCGTCGGCGCGGGCGAAGTCCAGGGCGGCGGCGCCGGCGTCACCGTCCTTGGACTCGGCGTAGCGCACGACGCGCAGCCCGTCGTGGAACAGCACGACCGTCGCCGCGTCGACGTCGCCCGCGTACAGCAGCTGCGGGGGTCCGGCGGCGGGCCCGGTGGCGGTGCCGGGCGTCGCGGTGACCTGCACGGAGGAGCCGGGCCGGGCCCAGACGGCCAGGGCCCGGCGCAGCAGCTCCTTGTCGCCGGTGCGGCCGCCGCGCGCGGGCCAGGAGGCGAAGCCGGGGCGGTCGGCGCTCCTCCACGCGGTGGGGGCGACCGTGACCAGCCGCGCCGGGTCGAGGGCCTGCTCGGCGGCCGCGTTCCGCGCGTACGGGGGCGCGGCCGCGCCGTCCGGGCCCCAGCCGCCGTCGGGCAGGGCGATCAGCGTCCCGCACACCAGGACCGCCGCGGCGGCGGCCAGGGCGGCCCTGGTGTGCTGGCGGCGGCGCATCAGGTCGGTGGGCCGGGCCTGGAGGGAGCACGGGTCGAACTCCACCGACTCCAGCAGCGAGGCGTCCCGGCTGCCGGGCGGGAGCCGCACCCCGTCGGCCTCGGTCAGCGCCGCGCCCGGCTCCAGCACCCCGGCGGCGGCCAGCATCCGCACCACGTCGCGCTCGTCCGGCAGCTCCAGCGCGCGCAGCGCGTAGGCGGCGCGGCCGGGCGCGGAGAGCGCGGCCAGCGCCTGGTCGAGCACGAGCTCGTCGGCGCCGCCCGAGCGCGGGAACAGCCGCAGCCCCCACACCTGCGGGAGCAGCGGCGGCAGCTGCCCGGGGCGGGGCAGCCCGAACCGGCCGCGCGGGCGCGAGGCGGCCAGCGCGGACTCCAGCACCCGCTGCCGGACGTAGGCGTACCCCGGGTCCTCCGGCGACCGCCGGTCCCCCCGGGGGCCCGGCAGGACGGGCTCCTCGTCCCGCGCGCCCGCCCTGCCCCGGGGCAGGGCCCGCTGGACGAGGGCGTGGGCGGTCAGCACCCGCCGGTTCCGGCCCAGCGACGGCGGCAGCACCAGGTAGGCGAGCCGTACCAGCCGCGGATAGTGCTCGATGAGCGCGGCCTCGGCCTGCTCGACGTCGACGGTGGGCGGGGCGGGGGGCCGGGTGGCCGTTGCTTGCTGCTGCACGTAGGTAGAACGAGTGAATGATGGGATGGTCACTTCACCCGTCACCCGAGTGGGCGGCTCACCCGAGCGGGCCGCCCGGGCTCCCGCCGGGGCGTCCGCGCTAGGCGACGCAGCGCGCCCGGATCCGGTCCACCGCCGCGTCCGGGATGCCGAGGCCGTCGCGCACGTACCCCGTCACCCCGCCGTACGCCCGGTGCATCTCCTCCAGCGCCACCGCCAGATAGCCGGGCCGCACGCCGAGGATGGCGTCGACGATGGCCGGGTCGCCGCCGGCGTCCGTGAAGCGGTCGATGACCGGCTTGAACGCCGCCCGCACGGCCGGCTCCACCGCCAGGTACTCCCGCTCGACCGTCGCCTCGTCCGCCCCGAGCAGCAGCAGGACGAGCGTCGCCGCCCAGCCCGTGCGGTCCTTGCCCGCCGTGCAGTGGAAGAGCAGCGGCCCGCAGTCCGGCTCGGCGAGCGTGGTCAGCAGCAGCCGGAAGGCCTGGCAGGCGGACTCGGAGGTGACGAAGGAGCGGTAGACGTCGCTCATCACTTTCTCGGCCTTGCCGCCGCCCAGGTGCTCCTCGGCGGCGGCCGGGCTGCCGAGGACGTCCTCCAGCTTGCCGGGGACCTGGTCGCCGTCGCCGGGGTGGGTCGCGCCCGGTCCGGCGAAGACGTCCGCGACGATCAGGCGGGCGCCCTCGGGCAGCCGGTCGGGCCGCTCGCGGCGCTCGTTCTCGCTGCGCAGGTCCACCACCGTGTGGACGCCGAGGGCGGCGACGGCCGGGTCGGCCACCGGGTCGAGGCGGTCGAGCCCTCCGGAGCGCAGCAGCAGTCCGGGCCGGACGGCGGAGTTGCCGACGAGCGCGATGCCGCCGAGGTCGCGGAGGTTCGTGATCGTCGAGGCGTCGAACTGCTGGGGCATGGGCCGGTCTCCCTCATCCGCTTTTTGCGGCTTATCGCATTTTCTGCCCTCTTATTGTGAGGAACGCCGGCCGAGTCCGCGACGGCGCCCCCTGACCAGCGCCGGGCCCAGCCCCAGGCCCAGCGTCAGCGCCAGCAGGTGACCCACGTCCGTGAAGGTCGTCCGGCCCCGCCCCCGGAGACAGGGCCGGACACCGAGCGTGAGCAGTGCCGCGCAGGCGGCCGTCCGGGCCCGGCCGCGCGGCAGGGCGGCCGCCAGGGCGCCCGCGACGGCGTTGAGGCCGTAGCTGACGCCCACGTCCGTCGCGGACCGCGTCCGGGGCCCGGCGCGCAGGGCGCGCAGCCCCGCGTGGACGAGGAGCGAGGCGCCCACGTGCCCGTAGGCGAAGGCGCCCGCCGCCCACCACGCTCCGTAGGCGTACTCCGTGTACCCCAGCACCGCCAGCAGGAGCAGCGCGTACGGCAGCTCCATGGGGGCCTCGACCAGGAAGGCGCTGCCGCCGAGGGTGTCCCAGCGGCCGGCGTCGAGATTGTCGACGTTGGTGGAGCACCGGCGCAGCAGGCGCCCGCGTGCCTCCGGCGTGAGCAGGCGCCGCACGGCGTACGCGCCCAGCTGCACGCCCCCTACATAGACGGGGGCGAACAGCGGGAACGCACGGGGTGTCCGGGGTATCCCGGGTATCCCGGGTATCCGGGACGGTTTCCGGGACACTTCCTCACCCCCGGTCGAGGTAGGCCAGCACCGCCAGCACCCGGCGGTTGTCGTCGTCGGACGGCGGAAGCCCGAGCTTCCCGAAGATGTTGGACGTGTGCTTGGCGATCGCCCGCTCGGTCACCGTCAGCCGCTCGGCGATCGCCGTGTTGGACCGGCCCTGCGCCATCAGCTCCATCACCTCGCGCTCGCGCGGCGTGAGCCCCGCCATCGGCCGGTCCTTCTCACGCCGCGTCAGCAGCTGCGAGATGACCTGCGGATCCATCGCCGTGCCGCCCGCCGCGACGCGCCGCACGGCGTCGACGAACTGCTCCGCGTCGAAGACCCGGTCCTTCAGCAGATAGCCGACGCCGCCACTGCCGTCCGCGAGCAACTCCCGCGCGTAGAGCTGCTCCACGTGCTGCGACAGCACCAGCACCGGCAGTCCCGGGGTGGCCCGGCGGGCGGCCAGGGCGCACTGGAGGCCCTCGTCGGTGAAGGACGGCGGCAGCCGCACGTCCACCACCGCCACGTCCGGCCGCTCCTCGGCCAGGGCCCGGGTCAGCTCCGGACCGCTGGCCACCGCCGCCGCGATCTCGAAGCCGTACGCCTCCAGCAGCCGGACCAGACCGTCCCGCAGCAGGAACAGGTCCTCGGCGAGCACTACGCGCACGGGCCCTCCGCGAGCGTGAAGTCTTCGTAGTCGAAGCCGGGGGAGACGATGCAGGTCACCAGCACCGGATCGGTGCCCGCCGGCTCGGCGGACTGCCACACCCCGCCTGGGACCAGCCCCTGCGGCAGCTCGCCCCGCTCGACGCCGGCGCCCAGAACGAGCTCCTCGGCGCCGGCGTCGTCGGGCTCCGGGCCGTCGCCGCCCAGCCGCAGCCGCAGCGGGCCGCCCCGGTGCCAGAGCCACAGCTCGTCCGAGCGGACCCGGTGCCAGCGGGAGCGCTCACCGGGGTGGAGCAGGAAGTAGATGCCGGTGGCGTGGGGGCGCGGGCCCGGGTACCCCTCCGGGACGGCCGTGCCGGAGGTCCGCCAGGTCTCCCGGAACCAGCCGCCCTCGACATGCGGGCGCAGGTCCAGGAGGGAGACGAGCCCGGAGCGTTCGGTGGAGCTTTCGTCGGTGAAGCTTTCGGAGGCTTCGGTCATGAGCCCACTCTGCCACCGGCCTCCCGCCCCGGGGTCACCGGGTGAGCGCCCCGGGGTCACCGGGTGAGCGCCCCGGGGTCACCGGGTGAGCGCGCAGGGGATCTCCATCGTCACCATCGTCGGGCCGCCCGCCGGGCTGCTGACGGCCAGCACACCGTCGAAGGCGCCCAGCCGGCGCTCGATGCCGCGCAGCCCCGAGCCGCCCGCCGGGTCGGCCCCGCCGCGGCCGTTGTCGGTCACCGCGATCCGCAGGGTGCCCTCCACGTGCCGGACGTCCAGCCAGATCCGGGCGGCGCCGGAGTGCTTGGCCGCGTTGGTGAGGGCCTCGCTGATCGCGAAGTAGGCGGCCGACTCGACCGGTTCGGCCGCCCGGCCCGCCAGCTCCACGTCCACCTCGACGGCGAGCGGCAGCCGCAGCGCCAGGGCGCGCACGGCGTCGGCGAGCCCCCGCTCGGCCAGCACGGGCGGGTGGATGCCCCGGACGAGGTCGCGCAGCTCGGTGAGGGTCTCCGCGGTGCCGGCCCGGGTGGCCGCCAGCAGCCGCTTGGCCTCGGCGGGGTCCTTCTCGATCAGCGCCTCGACGGTGCCCAGGCTCATGCCCATGGCCACGAGCCGGGCCTGCGCCCCGTCGTGCAGATCGCGCTCGATGCGGCGCAGTTCGGCGGCGGAGCTGTCCACGGCCTCGTGCCGGGTCTCGGTGAGCCGGTCGACGCGCCGGGCCAGCTCGGTCTCCCGGGTGGGCCGCAGGAAGACCGCGGCCAGCCGGAAGTGGGCGCGTAGCAGACGGGGGTTGACGAAGAGCCCGAGGACGCCGAGGGCGAGGCCGAGGCCGGCCGCCATGTTCGCCGACGTCTGGCCGGTGATGTGGATGAACGCGAACCACTCGTTGCCCCCGGCGTTCACGATCGGCTTCCAGACGCCGAGGGCCAGCACCGGGCCCCAGACCGCGTACACCAGCAGGATGGCCGGAAGCATCGCGGTGAGGATGCCGCCCGTCATCTGGACCAGCAGCCACTGCGCGTCCCGCCAGGTGGTGCGGTCCTTGAGCAGGGCCAGGCACAGCTCGACCCGGCCGGTGATCCCGCCCTTGACCGCGGGCGGCGGCCCGTAGGGCACCGGGATGCGCAGCCCGGACCAGTCCAGGGCCTGGGCCCGGCACTGATCGGAGTGGGCCCGGACGGCCTTCAGCACGAGCGGGGTCGTGAACAGCCCCACGCCCAGCACGATCAGGACGACCGACACCATCGTGAACGCGAACAGCACGGTCGCCGTCACCGCCCCGGACACCGCCAGCCAGAATCCGCGCGCCCCGGCCAGCAGGCCTTCCCGGACCTTCATCGTTCCCTCTCCCCACAGGTTGTCCCGCGGGCCGTGGAAGCGGCCCGCGGGAACAAGTCTGCGGGGTCGGGCCGCGCCCGGTCACGGGGGCCGGCCGCCGGCCGGGGGTGTACCCAGCACCACCATCCGGGCGGGAAGATCAGAGGGCGGCCGGGGGCGCGTACTTGTAGCCGACGCGGCGGACGGTGACGATCGACGAGCGGTACTCGGCGCCCATCTTGCGGCGCAGCCGGGCGACATGGACGTCGACGGTACGGCCGTCGCCCACGTGCCCGTAGCCCCACACGGTCGTCACCAGCTGGTCGCGGGTGTGCACCCGGTGCGGGTGGGCGACGAAGTGGGCCAGCAGCTCGAACTCGAGGTAGGTCAGGTCCAGCGGGCGGCCCGCGACGCTCGCCGTCCGCTGCTCGGGGTCGATGCTCACCAGCGCGTCGCCCTCGGTGAGGGGCGCGGGCTCCCCGGCGGCCTGCCCGGCCTGTCCTGCCTGCCCGGCCGCTGCCGCCTGGCCGGCCGCTCCGGTCTGCCCGGCCTCGGCGTGCTCGGCCGGTACGAGCACCAGGTAGCCGATCATCGGCGGCCGGCCCGGCAGGGTGGGCAGCGCGTGCTGGGGCGCCGGCAGCCAGGTCGCCCCGGCGTGCAGCAGCTCGGCGACCGGCGGCACCTCGTCCGGGGCCACGGCACGCAGCCGGTGGCGGCGGTCGGCGCGGGCCTGGGCGGGGACCTGCGGGGACGCGGTGAGGGTGCGGAGGTTCGTCATGGAGAGCTCAGCTCTTTCGCGCGAGAGGCCGTCGAGAGGACGTGCGTGGCGCGGGCCGCTTGGCCGGAAACGTACCGGCGGCTGACTTCGACGCGGGTCAGCGGGAGGAGTGGGCCTGCGCGGGAATCGCGCGACAACACACTCGGTCGAAGTCGTGGTGCTGACGGGAAGGCCAGAAGGGCTCGAGGTCGAAGCGACCCGTCGCGGAGTTCTGATAGCTGGCCATGCCCCTATTGAAGCATGGCCGGCGCCGGGACAGGAGCCCTGCCGATCAGTGAATACGGAACCTTGGCGATCTTGGATGTTGCTACGGGCCGGGTTACCGGCGGTCGTCCGGCAAGGTGATCAACTCGCCGAGGCGGCCACCGGGTAGTGATCGCTGAGGTTGGTGTACGTGTACTCCTTGCCCCAGCTGGACACCTTCCAGGGCGCGGAGCTCTCCTTGATCACGGAGTTCGTCCAGCCCTGGGGCCGGACGTGGCCGTTGCGGTGGAGGACGTAGTCCAGGTCCTCGCGGGGGTCGGTCGGGTAGCGGTAGGCCGCGATCGAGTTCTCCTTGGTGTCGAAGGAGTACGGGTGGCCGGTGCGGCCGCCGTCCGCCGGGGCCAGATCGGCGTCGGCGAGCATCGAGCGGTACTCCTCGCTCCGCGAGTCCACGTTCAGGTCGCCCGCGACCATCACCTGCTCGTCCGCCGGGATGTTCTTGGCGTCGAGGAACGCGTCGATCTGCCGGAACTGCTTGGCGCGGTCGGCCTCCGCCTCGCCCGCCTTGCAGCCGCTGTCCGTCGACTGGGCGTGCGTCCCCACCAAGTGCACCTTGGTGCCGTTGACGTCGAGGACGACGTACGCGAAGCCCTTGTTGGACCACCAGTCGGCGCCGCACGCGTCCTTGTAGATCACCTGCTCCTTGCGGACGATCGGCCACTTGCTGAGCACGGTCACCCCGCCGTCCTCCGGAGTGGTGGTGGAGTAGGCGCCTCCGGTGGCGTCCCAGCCGTCCTTGCTCCGGCCGACGACGGGCGTCTGGTACGGGTAGCCCGCGGCCGCCCGGGCCTTCAGGTCGTCCGAGGCGGCGTTGTCGAAGGCCTCCTGGAGCACGACGACGTCATTGCCCTGGAAGAAGCCGGCGGCGGCTATCTCCTTGGCGCGGTGCGCCTGGCCCCAGTTGGGGTAGAGGTTCGTGCTCATGAGGAACGTGTTGTAGGTGAGCACCTTCAGGCGCGGTGTGCCGGACTTCCCCGCCGCCTGGGCCTGTTGCGGCAGGACGGCGGCGGTGAGCAGGGCGGCGGCGGACAGGGCGATGGATCCGGCGGTCTTCGTGAACGGCACTGCGACTCCCTCGACGGTCGGTGATCCTCAGCGGGCCCGGCACATCAGATCAGTTGCCGTTAGCACCCGATGGCGGGCAGGTTTCCGTCAGCCGACGCGCGGGACAAGAGCCGACGCCGTCGCTGTCGCCGTCGCCGTACGCCCAGCAGGAGCGCCGTGGCGAGCACCCCTCCCACGAGGAACGCCGCCGCCGCGAGCACGGCCGGCAGCCGCAGACCGGCACCGCCGGTGAGACCGCCCGACGCCGTGGCCACCGTGCCGAACAGGGCCACCCCGGCAGCGCTGCCCACCTGCCGGGCGACATTGAAGACCGCGGACGCCACGCCCGTACCGTCCGCGGGCGCCGCGTCGATGACGGCGGCGGTGGCGGCGAGCGCGGTGATCGTCTGGCCCAGGCCCGTGGCGGCGAGCGCGAACAGCAGCGCGGAGTACGGGACGCCCGGCCGGACGACGAGCCAGCCCAGGAAACCCGCCGCCCCCAGGAACAGCCCGGCGGCCATGGGCGCGTACGGGCCCGTACGCGCGCTCACCCGGCTCAGCAGCGGCGCCGCGACCAGGCCCATGCAGACCGAGGGCAGCAGGGCGAGCCCGGTCTCCAGGGCGTCGTACCCGCGCGCCTGCCGGAAGTAGAGCGTGGACAGGAACAGCATGCCGTAGTAGCCGAAGCTGATCAGGAAGCCGATGGCGGCCGTGACGGAGAACGCCCTCCGCCGGAACAGGGAGGGCGGCAGCAGTGGCCGCCGGGCCGCGGGGGAGACGGCCGCACCGGCCTCCAGCCGGTGCTCCAACCGGTGCTCCACGACGGCGAACGCGGCCAGCGCCGCCACGCCCGTCACGGCCGCCGCCAGCACCGGGGGAGCGGTCCAGCCGGCCGTCCCGGCTTCGTTGAGCGCCCCGGCCAGCGCGACGAGTCCGATGACGCCCAGCACCTGACCGAAGGGGTCCATCCGGCCGGGGGCAGCGTCCTGGAGGCCGCGAGAGAAAGAAATATGACGCATAGTCAGCAGGATGGCGAGACCGCCCACGGGCAGGTTCAGCCAGAACACCGCCCGCCAGTCCAGCCCGGCCACCAGCAGCCCGCCCACCGCGGGCCCCGCCCCGAAGTCGACCGAGGCGACGGCCCCCCACACCGCGACCGCGCGGGCCCGGGCGACCCGGTCCGGGTGGGCGGCCCGCAGCAGCGCCAGCGAGGCCGGCACGAGGAAGGCGGCCCCCGCGCCCTGCGCCAGCCGCCCCGCCACCAGGGCACCCGCCGTGGTGGCCAGCCCGCAGACGGCCGACGCGGCGACGAAGACGCCCAGCCCCCACAGGAACACCCGCCGGTGCCCGAACCGGTCGCCCAGCCCGCCGCCGAGCAGCAACAGCCCCGCGAAGACGGTGCTGTAGCCGTCGACGCACCACTGGAGGGCGGCCGGCCCGGCGTGGAGCGAGGCGCCGATGTCGGGCACGGCCACCGTGACGACGGTGACGTCCAGCATGACCAGGAAGTAGCCGAGGCTGAGGGAGACGAGGGGAAGGGACGTACGGAAAGGCGCTCTTGCGGTTCTCACGGTTCTCACGGAAACGAGTCTCGGCCCCGCACACTTCGCCGCTCACCGAAATGTGCGCGTCGTAGATTGGCTCCCGTGACCGACGTGATCAACCACCAGCCCGATGTCGCCCGCGCCGCCGCACTGATCGCGGACCCGTCCCGCGCCCGGATCCTCAAGGCGCTGTGCGACGGCCGGGCCCTGTCGGCGGGCGCCCTCGCCACGGAGGCGGGCGTGAGCGCCCCCACCGTCAGCGCCCACCTCGCCCGGCTCACGTCCGGCGGCCTGATCACGGCCGTCCACGACGGCCGGCACCGCTACTACCGCCTCACCGGCCCCGACGTCGCCGCCGCGCTGGAGGCGCTCGCCCTCATCGCCCCGCCCCTGCCGGTGCGCTCCCTGCGCGAGAGCGGCGTCGCCAACGCCCTCCACCGCGCCCGCACCTGCTACGACCACCTGGCCGGCCACCTCGGCGTCGCCCTGATGCGCGCCCTCCTCGACCGCGGCCTGCTCACCGGCCACGACGGCACCCACCACCCGGAGACCGCCGTCCGCGACCGCCCCGCCGCCTACGGCCACGACGCCGCCTACCGCCTCACCGCCCCCGGCCGCACCGCCCTGACCGCCTTCGGTGTGGACGTCGAGGGCCTGCCCCGCCGCCGCCCGGCCATCCGCTACTGCGTCGACTGGAGCGAGCACCAGCACCACCTCGCCGGCGCGCTGGGCGCCGCCCTCACCGCCCGGCTCTTCACCCTCGGCTGGCTCCGGCACGGGGCGAGCCCGCGCGTCGTCCACCTCACGGAGACGGGGACGCACGGGCTGGCGGACACATTCGGGCTGCGTGCCGCCCTAATGGCGTGAGGCCCCGCCCCCGTGAGGCCCTAACCGCGTGAGGACCGGGCCAGCGCTTCCCGTACGGCCTCCTCGGTACGCCCCACGAAGGCCGAGCCGTCGTCGGCGGTGATGATCGGCCGCTGGATGAGCTTCGGATGTGCCGCCAGGGCCTCCACCCACCGGTCGCGCGCCGCCGCGTCCCGGGGCCAGTCCTTGACCCCGAGCTCCTTGGCCACGGCCTCCTGGGTACGGGTGATGTCCCACGGCTCCAGCCCCAGCCGCTCCAGCACAGCGCGAATCTCCTCGACGGTGGGCACGTCCTCGAGATAACGCCGGACGGAATACCCGGCTCCTTCGGCATCGAGCAGCGAGAGCGCGCTACGGCACTTCGAACAGGCGGGATTGATCCAGATCTCCATGCCCCGACAGTAGCCCGCGGGGTCACCCCACGCGCTCGGCGAGGAAGCCCTCCCAGGTCCGGCGCCCCTTGACGGCCCCGTCGAGGACGAGGTTCTCCCCGGCCCGGTACGCACGGCCGAGCCCGCCCGGCACCCGGACCGGCACCATCGGCCGCCGCTTGCCCGCGGCCCGCAGATAGCCGCGGCTCAGCTCGGCCAGCTCGTACACCTCCGGCCCGGCGAGGTCGGGCACCGCACCGGCGGGCTCGCCGAGCGCCAGCTCCACGAGCCGGGCGGCCACCTCCCGCGCGTCGACCGGCTGCCAGCGCACCCCACCGGGGGCCGGGACCACCGGCAGCTTCGCCATCTTCTCCACCACCGTCAGGGCCAGGTCGTGGAACTGGGCGGCGCGCAGCGTCGTCCACGGCAGCCCCGACCCGGCCACGGCCCGCTCGGCCTCCAGCTTGGCCCGGAAGTACCCCAGCGGGACCTTGTCGGCCCCGATGACGGAGATGTACACCAGATGCCCCACCCCGGCCCGCCGCGCCGCCCGCACCAGATTCCGGGTCGCGACGTCGTCGCCCTTGGGACCGCCCGCGAGGTGGAGCACGACCCCGGCCCCCTCGACGGCGGCCTCGACCCCCTCGTCCTTGAC
>NZ_JAILXP010000200.1 GCF_020740895.1 Streptomyces sp. UNOB3_S3
GCATGGAGCTGGGGTACTGGCTCGGGCGGGGAGTCGAGGCTTTCCGGGAATGGGCGCGAACGTACGGCGAGTTCGCGACGCATACCGCGATGGCGGTCGACGAAGCCGCGTGTGAGGTGGCGTTCGAGGAGCTGACCGCCCGGCTGCGCGGCAGTTATCCCTTCTTCCACCCCTGCTACGCGGGGCAGATGCTCAAGCCGCCGCACCCGGTGGCGGTCGCCGGCTATGCGGCCGCCATGCTGGTCAACTCCAACAACCACGCGCTGGACGGCGGTCCGGCGACCTCCGCCATGGAGGAGGAGGTGGTGGAGCAACTCGCGGAGATGGCCGGTTTCGCGACCCACCTGGGGCACCTGACCAGCAGCGGCAGCCAGGCGAACCTCGAAGCCCTGTTCGTCGCGCGTGAGAGCCGTCCCGGCACGGGGGTGGCCGTCAGCGCCGAGGCGCACTACACCCACGCCCGGATGTGCCACCTGCTGGGCGTTCCCGTATTCACGGTGCCGGTGGACGCCCGCGGGCGCATGGACATGGGCGAGCTGGATCGACTGCTGTCCACCGGGGTCGCCGGGACGGTCGTCGTCACCACGGGCACGACGGCGCTGGGTGCCGTCGATCCGCTGCACCGCATCGTCCCGCTGGCGCGCCGGTACGGGGTGCGCGTCCATGCCGACGCCGCCTACGGCGGCTTCTTCCGGCTGCTGGCCGACGAAAGACCCGACGGGAAGCGGGCGCCCCTCGCACCGGAGACCGGCGACGCTCTGCGGGCGATCGCGCAGTGCGATTCGGTGGCGATCGATCCGCACAAGCACGGTCTCCAGCCGTACGGCTGTGGAGCGGTGCTGTTCGGGGACCCGGACGTCGCCCGGTACTTCCGACACGACTCGCCCTACACCTACTTCACGTCCCGCCGGCCTCACCTGGGAGAGATCAGCCTCGAATGCTCCCGCTCCGGCGCGTCCGCCGCCGCTCTGTGGCTGACGCTGAAGCTGCTGCCGCTCACCCCTGACGGACTCGGGGCGGTGCTCGCCGCCGGGCGGCGGGCCGCCGTCCGCTGGGCCGAGCTGATCGGCGCCTCTCCGCACCTGGAGCCGTACCAGCCTCCCGAACTCGACATCGTGACGTACTACCCGGCTTCTCCGGGGAGTTCACCGCCTCGCCTCTCCCGTGTCGGCGAGGCGAGCGAGGAGGTGATGCGCCGGGGGATGAACGCCAAGGGGGACCCCGTATTCCTCAGCGTCGCCCGTGTCACCGCCGACGCGTTCACCGCCCGCCACGCCGATGCCGTCGCGGACAGCGACGACACCCACGTGCTGCGCAGTGTGCTGATGAAACCGGAGAGCGAGCTGTATCTGGAGCGCCTGCACCAGCGGGTGGAGCAGTTGGCCAAGGCATCATGGCCCGCTCCTCGGAGGTGCGGGCCATGAACAGCGCGACGCCGCCGAGGCCCGCGCCTCCGGCCCCACTGGACCCGCCGGCCCCGCTGGCCCTGGCCGCCGACTCACGCATCCCCATCCGGGCGGTGGCCGGTGGTGCCACGACCGCCGACTACGACCGGTACTTCCACATCGCGCGTCACGCGCCGGACCTGACGGCCTGGACGTGCGGCGTGCTACGGCTCCAGGCAGCCGTCCTCGCCGACCTTCCGCACACCGGCCTGGACGACTCCCAACGTGCCGCGGTCCTGACCGGCCTGTTGCACACCTCCCACGCCACACTGGCCGCGTGGCTGCCGCCCGTGCCGGAATCCACACCGGACGGGTCGGGTGCCGGGCGCCCGGCACCGAGCGACGGCGAGCCCGTCGGCGGCCAGGCCGCCGACGACGGCCCGGGCGACGCGCTGCGCCGCTGGAAACTCGGCCATCAGCTCTTCCATCTCCTGCTGACCACCATGAACAGCACCCTCGACGACACCTTGGCCGCGGTGGGCGCGGCACGGTGGGCGTCCGTCCGCCACGGCCTGGAGCGCTTGCGGACGCTGTACGACGCGGCCACCGCCGCCATGGCCTACGCCTCGGACTTCCCCGCCTCCGTCTACGCGAACGACATACGGCCCACGATGGAGCCGCCGTTCGCCGCACCGGGCTTCTCCGGGAACCTCAATCAGGAGCACCGCGTCATGACCGAGCGGACGCGCGCCCTCACGGCCGCGCTCGGGGAGCTGTCACCGCCCGCGCCTTCCCTCGCCGTGATCCACCACGAAGTGGCCCTGCTACGGGCGGCACAGCGACGGAACCGGAAGGCGCACGCGGCGATCTGCGAGCGCTGCGTGCCTGACGGCGCCTCGCTCCTGCGTCAGCACACCACCCGGCAGAGGAGCGACCGTGCGACATGTGAGTGAGTGGATGACCCCTGCGTCGCGGGCCGTGGAGGACATCGAGGGCGTGGACGCGGGGACCGGTCTGCGATTGCTGGCCGGCCTGGTCGACGAGGTCGTGTGGCTCGACCACTGCCCCGCCGTGAGCGCGTCCTTCCAGCCGGTGCCCACCTGGCTCCGGCACGAGCCGGTCTCCGCCTGGCAGCCGTTGCCGGAGTCCCCGCCCGGCCGGCAGCCGTGCCCGCCCGATCCACGCCGCGTCTGTGTGTCCTTCGCTCCCGAGCACGGGGACAACGCCCGTACCTGGGCCCGTACGCACGGCTATCGGCTGCTGGCCCCGGACGCCGGCGTCACGGCGTGGGCCGCCGACAAGATCAGCGCCACCCGGTTGTTCGCCGAGGCCGGGGTCACCGTCCCGCCCTTCCTGGTAATCCCCGCGACAGGCCGCGAGCCGGCGGAGGCGTACTGGAGCGGCCGGTGGCCGCGTGCCGTCGCCCAGCGGGCGGAGAACAACCTCATCGGCCGCGGGACCGTCCTCATCGAGGGGCCGTCGGACCTGCGGGCCTGCCTGGAAGAGTGGCCGGACGAACCCGTCAAGCTCAGCCGCTTCTCCCCCGGGATCTCCCTGACCGTCACCGCGTGCGCCGGACCGGACCGGACCGTCGTCTCGGCGGTCTCCCACCAGCTCGTCGGGCTGCCCGAGCTGGCCGCTTCCTGGGGCGCGCACTGCGGCAACCAGCTCGTCGGCCCGGGCGACCTGCCCGAGGGGTTGTACGGACAGGCCCGAACGGCCGCGTACCGCGTGGGCGAAGTCCTGCGGGGACGCGGCTTCCGCGGTGTCTTCGGCCTGGATCTGGTGGAGGAGGGCGGCCGGCTGCGAGCCGTCGAGGTCAACCCGCGCTTCCAGACGGTGGTGTCCCTGGTCCAGGCCGCCGAGAGCGCGGCAGGACTTCTGCCGGCCCTGGGCCTCCACGTCCTGTCCTTCCTCCTCCCCGCCCTGCCCCCTCCAGCAGCCGGACGGTTTCCGGCCGGCTTGCGTCACAGTCAGCTCGTGGTGCACGCCCGTACGGACGCCGTGGCGCTCCGCCTGCCCCCGACGGGGCGCTATCGCAGGGACGGCCGCGCGGTGACCGGACCACTTCACGGGCCACCCGTGGTGTCCCAACTGGCCGACGACGAGGCCCTGTGGTGGGCCGTCGCCTGCTCCGGGCCGGTCACCACGGGCCAGGAGCTGGCGCTCGTCCAGTTCCCGCGGCCGGTCGCCGAGTTGCGGCCCCGCCCGCGCCTGCGGGCCGACGCCTCGGCCTGGCTCGCGGCGCTCGCACGGGATACGGAGAAGGCGGACCGGCATGTCGAGAAGGACGACCGGAACGCCGAGAACGAGAAGGAGCCGCCGCTCCTGCGGATGACCGAGCGGGCGATGCGCGAGGCCGGACGCCACACCATCGATCTCGTCATCGACCGGATGACCGCCCACGGCTCCCGGCCACCCTGCCACGCCCCCTCACCCGGCGCTCTCCGGGCCGCCCTCGACGAGCCCCTCCCCGAGCACGGCACCCACGACCTGCCCGGCCTCCTCGACCACATCACCGAGCGGGCACTCGCCGAGGCGACCCGGCTGGACCACCCGCGCTGCTTCGCCTTCGTGCCCTCCACCGGCAACTTCCCGGCCGTGCTCGCCGACGCGCTGGCCTCCGCGTACCTCTCCGTCCCCGGCGCCTGGCTCGTCGGAGCGGGCCCCACCCAGGTCGAACTGACCACCCTGCGCTGGCTCAAGACGTTCCTGGGCCTCCCGGACGGCCACGGCGGCCTGTTCGTCAGCGGCGGGTCCACGGCCAACCTCACCTGCCTGGCCGCCGCCCGCGACCACCGGCTCGACGGCGGACCGCAGCCACACGCCCGGCTGTACTGTTCCACCCAGGCCCACCCCTCCGTCGCACAGGCGGCACACCTCCTGGGCCTCACCCGCGAACAGCTCACCGTCCTGCCCCCGGACGACGACCTGCGCCTGGACGCCGACGCCTTGGCGGAGCGCATCGGCCGTGACCGCCGCGCGGGCCTGCGTCCCTTCGCCGTCGTCGCCACCCTCGGCACGGCCGGCACCGGGACCGTCGATCCGCTCGACCGCGTGGCCGATCTGTGCCAGGAGGAGAGCCTGTGGCTGCACGTCGACGGCGCCCACGGCGCGGCCGTCGCCGGCACCTCACGCGGTCACCATCTGCGGAACGCCCTCGGCCGGGCCGACTCCCTCACCGTCGACCCGCACAAATGGCTGTTCCAGCCCTACGAGATCGGCTGTGTCCTGCTACGGCGTCCCGAACTGCTCCCGGAGACCTTCGGCGTGGCGCGCCACGCCCTGGATCAGGGGTACCTCCGGCCGGCCCATCCGGCCGCCCCGGCACGCGAGGAGGTCAACCTCTCCGACTACGGGCCCCAGCAGAGCCGCGGCCTGCGCGCCCTGAAGCTCTGGCTCTCCCTGAAGACCTTCGGCGCCGGAGCCTTCCGGCAGGCAATCGAGCAGGGCGCGGCCCTCGCCGAGTACGCCGCCGGACTCGTGGCGGCCCATCCCGAGCTGGAGCTGGTCACGCCACCCAGTCTGGCCATCCTCACCTTCCGCTACCGGCCTCGGGACGCGCCCGCGGCGTGGGACGCCGACGCGGCGCAGGCACACATCAGCCGGATGGTGTGCGCCGACGGTGGGGCCGTCCTTCTCACCACCACGGTGCGAGGAGCCACCGTGCTGCGCATGTGCACCATCAACCCCACCAGCACTCGTGACGACGCCGCGTATGTGCTGGACCTGGTCACCCGCTACGGCCGCGGTATCTGACCTGGAACAGCCGCCCGGTCAGACGATGACCAACGTCGACGGCCCAGTGATCAGCTCCACCCCACCCTTCGAAGCGCACTTCAGCGGATCGAGCGTGCCCTGAAGCCCCGGCGAGGCCACCGTCCGGCCCTTGAACTTCCCCTTCACCGCCCGGCCCACGATCAGAACGACCGCCTGCCCGGCCACCTGCTGTACGTTCCCCAGGTGGTAGACGACCGTCGTCCGCTCCCCCGTGTTCCAGGTGATCCGCTCGACAGTGGTCGCATCGGAGAAGAAGCAGCCGTTCCACCCGCCACCGCTGATCGAGGACGTCCCCGACCGCAGTGCCGGGTCCGTGGAAAGACAGCTGTACGCACCGCTGCCACCGATCCGGGTCCGCCGCGCCGCCAGCGACAGACCGGGCGAGAACGAGACGGTGTTGCTCCCCGCGCAGCTCACGGCAGCGGCAGTGGCAGCGTGCGAAGCGTGCGCCGACGCGTCAGGCGCCGCGTGCACCAGCGCGGCCAGCGACGCCGCCGCCACGCACCCGAGCCTCCTGCCCCATGAGACCCGTCCGCTCATGTCCGACCGCCCCTCCCGCGAAGCCACCACGTACCGACGGCAGCATCCTTTCGCTCCGGTCCGAGGCACGTCCGGCGCACGAGGCAGAAGCCTGCGACGAGCGGCAGCACGGTGTGCCTGGACGGCGCGGGAGCCCGTCGGCACGCCCCGGCGAGGCAGCGTCCTTCCGAACACGGTCCCGCGGCCGGAGGCGGCACCTGGCAGTCCGCCTCAGTGGAATTCCGCGAGCCGTGGTCGCAACCCGAGGATCGTCAGCGGCGCCTGGCCCAGAACGGAGTGTCCCAGCGTTTCTCGCTTCCGTAGCAGATGTGGCGCGCGCGGAGGTACTCCTCGTGGCTTGACGCGATCCGTTCTGCGTAGGCGTCCAATGCCTCCGAGGAGCCCGCGGCATCGGCGTTGACGGCGTCGGCAGCTGTGATGCCGGTGGCCAGTGCGGTGAGAATGCCACGTGCCGCGATCGGATCCGATGCGGTGGCGGCATCACCGACCGCCGCCCAGCCCGGTCCGGCCGCAGGATGGGTGCAGGATGTCGCTGCCCGTACGACGCGCAGCCGGCCCTGGAGCGGTACGGCGTGTCGTACGCGTCCGCGGACATGCGTGGTCGTCATGAGCTGCTTCCACCAGCGCTCGGGAGTGTGGAGTGCGCGTTGCCCGACGAGGTCGGCATCTGTCATTGCCATGACGACACATGCGCCCGCGGACAGCGGTGCCGTATACCACCAGCCCAGGGCAGCTGACTCGACGAGCGACGTGCGGGGAACCTCTCGGCGCGAGGCACCGGACGGCAGGAGCGCCGCGACCGCGACCAGACGATCGGTCCGGGTGACGGCGGCCCTGGTGTGACGGGCGAGGCACGCGGCCGCGCCGGTGGCGTCGAGGAGATACCGGGCGTGGATCGTCGTGGCACCGACGACGAGCTGCCACTGCCCGCCCACTCTTCGTGCCGACCTGACCCGACCGGTCAGCTCATGGGTGCCCGCCCGGCGGGCGGCATCGGTGAGTGTGCGGTCGAAGAGGACACGGTCGAGGTGCCACCCCGCTCCGTAAGGGCTGAAGAGGAAATCGGTTTCGGTAAGCGTGTCGTTCCCCCAGGCCGACTGATTGCCGAAACACGGTGTGTGCGGTCCGGTGGTGATCCGGTCGAGTACACCGAGGCGCGCGAGCAGCGGCCTGGCTTCCGGTGCCAGGCTCTCCCCGGGCTTCCATCGGGGCATGCGGCCGGGATCGACGACGATGACAGCAGCACCGTGGCGCCGAAGGGTGATGGCGGCGGCGTTGCCCGCCGGTCCTCCGCCGGCGATCAAGACGTCACAGGCCAGGTCAGGAGCGTGGGTGCCCATCAGTGAACGGCGCCCATGCCGGTGATGCCGGGTCGGCTGATCGTGGTGGCGGCGGCGACCGCCCTCTCCGCCGGCACCGGCGAGGAGAGCAGGACCCGGGCCTGTGGGGGCGTCAGGTCCGGAAGCGGGCATCCGGCGGCGATCCAGGCGACAGCGATGTCGTGACCGGTCTTGCCCGTGCCCGGTACCACTGCGGCGTAAGCCTGGCCCATCGGGTTCGTGGGGGCGAGCAGATCCTGGATGAAGGAGCTCTGATCGGGGTTGCCGGGTGAGACGAGCGAATTCTCCGGATGGGCGATGGCGCTCAGGAGCGAGGCGGTCGGCTGAGTGAACCACCAGGCCACCGACTCCTTCCTGGTCCGCGTGGGGTCCGTGGGAT
This sequence comes from Streptomyces sp. UNOB3_S3, assembly GCF_020740895.1. Classification (GTDB taxonomy): domain Bacteria; phylum Actinomycetota; class Actinomycetes; order Streptomycetales; family Streptomycetaceae; genus Streptomyces. The sequence goes on from NZ_JAILXP010000200.1 coordinate 7,425, forward strand.
CCGGGCCGGTGATGAGGGTCCGGGCATGCGCAACGGCGCCTGTCTGACGTGGACGCAGGGTGTCGACCAGCAGGATCATCGCCTCGAGCGGCGTGAGCTCCGGCTTCGGCTTCGAGGGGGCCGCGAGCCAGCGTGTCCACTGGCGCCAGAGCTCCAGCTCGGCGTCGTTGAACACCTTGTACATGGGGCCGGTGTACGTGGTCAGTGCGAAGAAGGGGCTGTTGTCCGGGTCGCCGGCCTGGATGAACCCGGACTCCTGGAGTTCCCGGAGCAGACCGGAGGGGTCCAGGAACCAGTCGTTGAGATGGTTCTCCCCCAGCTGCTTCCCGTCGTGGTTGAGGGAGGCGAACGGCGCCTTGCGGTTGATGAGGTCGATCAGCCGGTCTTCCGGAGTGGGCGGGTTGTCCACCAGCGCCCTGAGGTCATTGCCCAGATTTCCGGTGGTGGCGAAGGCCACGTAGCCGTTCCAGATGCGCTGCCATTGTTGCTGGACGGCCTCGTCACCGCCACGGTTGTAGACCTCTTCCAGATACTGGATGACCGCATCGCGGGCCTTGGCACCGTGCCCCGCGGCCGCATTGTCGATACCGATGTGCATCTTGTAGAACTGCGAGCTGATGCCGTGGTAGTCGAACAACTTCACGTCCGGCGCCACCCCCACCACCTCCCACTCCAACTGCACTGTCATCCCGAGAATCTCGGGGAAGAACTGTTGCGAGTGCTGGGAGATCGCCAGCAGGAAGGCGCCGACGGTGTATGCCGAGTCGAGCATTTCGGGCAGCATCGCGAACTCGTAGGAGTCCACCGGCGGCAGGTACAGGCCCACGCTGTGCAGTAGGTCGGAGTAGAGGTTCGAGTGGTTCAGGGCAGGATCCCCGCCGCCCATCTCATCCATCCAGATGGCGAACAACAGTGAGTGGACCCCGCTGATCGGCCCGACCGGGATGGCATTACGCAACCAGGCACCGTCGAGCAGGTTGAACGGCGCGAACTGCCGGATCCGCTCGACCAGATCGCGGCGGCTGGGGAACGCCGGGTCCGCGGCCGGGTCGGAAGCATCGGCATCCTGGACGAGCTGCGTGTAGATGAGCTGCAGCCGCGCTTCGAACGCATCGCTCGTATACCGGAACGGGCGCAGCGTCAGCGGACACGTCGGATCGCCCTGTGTCGCCACCGCGTCGTCGAGGACCGACTTCGCGTAGTCCCGGGCATCCTTGGCATGCTCCGGAAACCGGTCGGGGTGCTGCAGGACGTAGAACCACTCGCGGTCACTGAGTCCGACCTTCTCGGCACGTTCGGTCTCCACCAGTACCGTCTCGCCCGCCACACCGGTGCGGGCGACGACGAAACCGAGACTGCTCCACTTCTCGACCATGTCATTGTCGCCCGCGTGCTCGCGGATCACGCTCCAGTGTTTCACGCGGTCCTGATAATGCTGCTTGCTCTCACCCGGCAGAGGATCGAGGTCGGGCGTCTGGACCGGCTGGACTCCCACTCCGCGTGCCCAGGGTCTGCGCCAAGTGCTCAGCTCCGTCGACCTGGCGCTGCCCTGTGCGTCCCGGATCAGACCGCGGTACTGCTCTTCGGGCAGCACGTCATCCGGGCGTTGAGCCGGCCACCAGTGGGTGTTGCACTCGTAGAAGTCGGCGTGCCACGGGACGGCCATGTACTTGGTGACGTCTCCTGCCGTCAGGTCATCGCGCAGCCGGAACGGTCCGGCCCAGGTGGCGGGTTCGTCGGCGATGAACGTCATCTCGATGCCCGGGAAGAACGGGCCCCCGACACATGATTCGAGTGCGGCCCGTACGAGGGCGTGCGGCTGGTCGGCGACAGGCAAGCCGTCCAACGGCACGGGTTCGGCGGCGCTCGTGCCGTCGGCGACGAAGTCGCCTGCGGCCCAGCGGCGCAGCCGTTCGTACTGTCCGGGCAGGATCGTGAACCACGTACGGGGCTTACCGTTGATCGGGTCGCCGTCGTTCCCCGCGAGCTGGGGCATGAACGCATAGTTCGCCTGGGTCACATCCTCGGCACCGGGGGTACGGAGCCGGTTGAACACGGCGTTCCGGAAGTCCGCGTCTTCGGAAGCGTTCGATGCCAGGCGTGCAAGGCGCTCCGGATCGAGGAAGTCGCCCGGTCCGTCCTCGCCGTGTCCGCGCAGCGCGCTCGCGTTCACCCAGGCGTATCCGCACATGCGGGCGAGCACCGGGTAGATGTCCCGGCTGAACGACACCTCCGCCGCCGGGGGCACCCAGCCGGCCTGCTCGGCGACCTCCCGGGCGACGTCGTAGAGCGTCACCAGGTTCTGGGTGTCCGGAGCGAAGTCGGGCGGCCCGACGATTACCCAAGCGGATGTCACCGGGATCGTTCGCCCGCCGGCGGTCACCGTCGCCGTGACCGGACCGTCGGAGACGTCGTCATGCCAGAAATCGTTGTTCGCATAGGTCACCAATGGGTTGTTCGGCTTCGCGGACGCCGCGTGCCCGAATCCGCCCAGGACCAGGAGCCGGCCCGCCTCGTCCGTACGCAGTTCTCCGAGCGGGACCGGCGTGCCGAGGAACGTCCCCGTATCGAAGCGTGTGTCGCCGCCTCCGGCATTCGGACCATTCACGCTGCGGACCCCGGGGGTGATCATCAGTACCGCGCGTGCCTGCGCGTCGGCCGGATCCACCTGCTGATTGCGCAGGTTGTCCGCAGAGTCCGACTGGTGAAATCGCCCGTGGAACTTGTACCAGGCCGCCTTCTTGTTCGCCAGCTCGGCCGACCACGTCACCTCCGCGTCGGCCGCGGTCACCTCTCCCAGGACGTTGTGGTCCTTGTCGTACCCGTAGATACGAAAGCGCGCCGCCTGGCGCTTCACCCGTCCTTGCGTGTCTTTGAATCCCCCCACCGGGTTCCCCCGGACCCCTGGCGCCTCCGGACCTACGAAGAATTCATCCGGGCTATTGCCGACACGGGCCACTCCCAACGTCGGGTGAATTTCACAATAGGCAATGTCATCGAGATTCACAGCAGCCTCCGCACAAGACACATCAGTAGCAGCCCGGACACTGGCACCTGCCCGGCTTGGATTTTGCTCGGCCGTGCAGGAATCTGCCGCAAACCATATGGTCATGCACTCGTGCTGCCGCAAAGGTATACGCCGCGCCGAAATGGCCCGGAGGATTGTCAGCCAGATGCCCCCGCCCGCCGGATCCGATCAAGAGCGCGCCGTTCTCCGCGCCCGGTGGCCGTTACACCAATGGCGGCGACAACCCACGCCGCACACCCGAACGGCGCAGCATCCGACCGCCGGCCTGCACGTCGAGGTCTTGGTAGCCGGCTTCGGCCCGAAGGTCCGCAGCCTTGCTCAGGCCCTGACGGGTGCAGCCTGCTCGGTCGGCAGAGGACGGACCTCACCGACGGCCTGGGGGACGGTGAACCGGCAGGTGCGGGCGGAAGAGACAGGTGCAGGAACCGTTTCACCAAACCGCGACGGCCACGGTAGAAGCGCTCACGCACGCGCCCAGCAGAAGGGGCAAGCGGCTCGGAGCCCAGACGGTGCTTCCGGCACCACGGCACCGGCGAAATCCTCGTCGTACCCTCAGCCTGGCGCCACCCTCATGCGGCGGCGCCCCAGCCGCGCTCCGGGGGAGGTGGCAGGGGCTCGCTTCGGGCTGGGGACTGGTCAGGTTGCCTGATGTCTGTCCCGTCGGACCGCCGCCTGCCTTGTCGCCTTCCCCGCGGCGGCCGACTCCGTGCGGTCTGTGGCCACGGCCTTCGTGGCAGCCGTTGCCGCCACCGCAGTACGCGATGCGGTCACCACCCGGCGGCACGCCACGAACACCGGCTGACAGACCCGACCGAAGCCAGGTGGCTATTCACAAAGACAGAGCCGTCGGAGTGCCGCAGCCTGATGGCGTGGCAGCATCCCAGCGGCTCTGCAGGGGTTCGGGCCCGGCAGACGCTCTCGATGGAGAGCGAGTCAGTCACCCCGCCTGCGCGGCGAACGCTTCGTACGCCCGCTCGTCGAAGAGGACGAAGCGGACCTCTTCCACCCTCGTCTCCGTCTGCCGCACCGTCTCGACCGCGATGCGGGCCGCGTCCTCCATGGGCCAGCGGAAGATGCCCGTCGAAATCGCCGGGAACGCCACCGTGCGGGCACCCAGTTCGTCCGCCACGCGGAGGGACTCGCGGTGGCAGGACGCCAGCAGCTCCGAGCGGTCCTCCTCCGCCGAGAAGACCGGCCCCACGGTGTTGAGCGTTTACCCACCGCTCACGCAGCGAGTGTCAGCGCCCGAGCCCCCAAGGGGAGAGGGAGTGCGGTCACCTGCTCGCCGTCGAGCATGAGCTCCGCGGTGTTCGTTGCCGGGTCCACGACCACCGATACGGTGCCGGGGCCCGGGCGTGAGTGGGAGCCGTCGAAGCGCAGCTCGGCCAAGCGGACCGGGGCGGGAAAGTCCTTCCCGTACTCGAACCGCAGCCCCCGCTTGCCGACGAACCCCCTGACGCCCCAGGTGATCAGCTTCTCTCGGCGCTCTACCGGGGACGCCGAGTCCCACCACTTGGCGTAAGTGAGGACCGGGCACCTACACGAAGCCGCCCGGCAGTCACTCGCGTGATCCTTCACGTCCATCCATCGAGTCACCGGTTTGGCGTTCGGCGCTCTGGTGAGTGCCTCCCGTTCGGTGGCCACGCCGGTCAGGTGCTGGGCATAGTCGACTGCGGAGAGGTGCCCGGCTTTGAACTCCGTCTCGAGTTGCTTCATCCGTGCGTCCAGCACAGCCACCTGCACGGCCTTGGAGTCGTCGGCCACAGTCTTGCGTTCCTGGACGGCGAGGTGCCCCACTTGGAACTTGAACGCCGCCTCGATGACCCCGTACAGTTCCTCGGCTGGCCACGTGTGCCCCTCACAGCGCTTGAGCCCATGGGAAGGCCGGCCGTTGCACCTGATGCGAGCTGTCTTGCTCCGGGTGCGTGCGGTGCCGTCACCACCCTTCGCCCAGTAGACGGCATGCGGCGTCTCGGCAGCTGTCGGCCCGTCGCAGAAGAGGAAGCCCCGAACAGGGGACGGCTCCCGCGGCCCCTGGGTAATCTTGATGAGATCGACGACTTCTTGCAGTTGGACCCACTCGGCCTCGGTCAAAACCGGTTCGCCCAACATGATGGGAGAGCCGTCAGCGTTCCGGACCACGCTGCCGTCCGCCCTTACGTACTCGCCCAGAAGGGAGCGTGAGGTCAGGATTTTCATGACGGATGTTGGAGCCCACCGAGCACCCCGAGGCTTACAACAGCTAACAGAATGAGATCTGTTGACGCTGGTTGCCGTGTCTGACGGGCGGGTTGAGCGTTGTCCGGCTCGTGGGGGCATCGCCGTGGATCGTGTCGGATGAGTTGTGGGAGCGGATCG
>NZ_JAILXP010000201.1 GCF_020740895.1 Streptomyces sp. UNOB3_S3
GTTTGTGGGCAATCGTTCCGCAGGGCTGGGGGCACCTCCCAGCGGTAGCTGGGGGAGGGTGGGCACAAACCGGACCACCGGGCCGCACGGTACCCACGCCCCGTGGCGCGCGCAGCACGGAACGCGCCACCATGGTGTTCCCCCGACCCCTCCGGAGGAGCCCCCGTGGATTTCGATGTCGTCGTGGAGATCCCGCAAGGCAGCCGCAACAAGTACGAGATGGACCACGAGACCGGCCGCATCCGGCTCGACCGGATGCTGTTCACCTCCACCCGCTACCCCGCCGACTACGGCTACATCGACGAGACCCTCGGCGCCGACGGCGAGCCCCTCGACGCGCTCGTCCTCGCGGGGGACCCCACCTTCCCGGGCATAGTCATCCGCTGCCGCGCGATCGGGATGTTCCGGATGCGGGACGAACAGGGCGAGGACGACAAGGTGTTGTGCGTGCCCGCCGGTGACCCCCGGCACGAGCACGTGCGCGACCTCCGGCACCTGCCCGAGTTCGACCGGCTGGAGATCCAGCACTTCTTCGAGGTCTACAAGGAGCTCGAACCGGGCAAGTCCGCCGAGGCCGCCTGCTGGGCGGGCCGGGCCGCCGCCGAGGCCGAGATCAGCGCCGCCCGCGCCCGGGCCAGGGCCGCCGGGACGAGCTCGCCCTGGTGACCGCGCCGAGGGTGGCGGCGATGCGGTAGAAGAAGGGGGCATGGCCACCACCGACCGGCGCGTCGAGCCCGTTTCCGCCATCACGGACCGGGACGGCACGCCGCATCGCGACGTACGCCTGGCGGCGGTCGCCGTCGCCTTCGCGGTACTGCAACTGTGCTATTCCGTCGCCCATATGGATCTCGGCTGGGACGAGAGCGTCTACCTCTCGCAAGTGGACCCCCGTAATCCCGCCGCCTTCTTCAGCGCCCCGCGCTCACGCGGCATCAGCTTCCTCGTCGCGCCGGTCGTTTCCCTCACCCCTTCCGTCACCGCGTTGAGGGTCACGCTGGTACTGCTCTCCTCGCTCGCGCTGTTCGCCGCGTTCCGGGTGTGGGAGCCGCTGCTCGGCAAGGGACGCGTCGCGCTCGCCGCGCTGCTCCTCACCGGGCTGTGGATCACCGTGCTCAGCGGCCCCGAGGTCATGCCCAACCTCTGGCTGGCGCTGGCCGCCGTCGCCGCCGCCGGCTGGTTCCTGCGCGCCCGCCGCGACGCCCCCGGCCGGCGCCGGGCCCTCGCGGGCCTCGCCGCGGCCCTCGCCGCCGCCGCGCTCCTGCGCGCCCCCGACGCCGTCTGGCTCGCCCTGCCCCTGCTGGCCGCCTGCGCCTGCCTGCGGTCCTGGCGGACGCCCGCCACCACGGCCGCCGTCCTCGGCGGGCTCGCGGCCGGCGGGGCGCAGTGGGCGGCCGAGGCGTACACGCGCTTCGGCGGCATCGGCCGGCGGCTCGCGCTCTCCAGCGACACCGAGGGCGGCATGGGCGCGCACCTCGGCACCGGCTTCCGCGCCTCCTACCGCGCCCTCAACGGCCCCCAGCTCTGCCGCCCCTGCCGCATCGCCGGCCCCTCCGTCACCCACTCCCTGTGGTGGTGGCTGCTGCCCGTCCTCATCGCGGCCGCCTGCGCCCTCGCGCTGCGGGCCCGCCGCCGGGCGCCCGGGGAGCCGGAGGGACCCGCCGTCACCCTCCTGCCCGTCGCATGCGCCATGGCCCTGGCCGCGCCCTATCTGCTCCTGCTCGACTACGCGGCGCCCCGCTTCCTGCTGCCCGTCTACGCGCTGCTCGCCCTCCCCGTCGCCGGTCTCGCCGCGCACGCGGTACGGGCCGCGGGGACGGCGGGCGGCCGACGGGCCCGGCTCGCCACCGTCACCGCCCTGTGCGCCGTCCTCGCCGCCCATCTCGCCGTGCAGGTCGAGGAGCTCCGGGTGAACACCGCCGACGCGCGCGACACCACCGTCCGCTACCGCCGGGCCGCCAATGAGCTCGGCCGCCTCGGCGTCATCGCCCCCTGCCTCGTCACCGGCCCCCGCGCCCAGCCCATCGCCTACGAGGCGGGCTGCGCCTCCGCCCAGACCATGGGCAACAACCGCTCCCACACCACCGCCGACATCGTCCGCACCGCCACCCGGATCCCCACGGCGCTGCTGTACGACACACGCCACCCCTACCTCCCGCCGTACGCGCGCCGGTGGCACTCCCACCCGCTGCCGGGCACCGACTGGCTCGCGTACCTCCCCTGACGAGCCCGGGGCGGACGGACGGGCTCAGGCCAGCAGGGCGGCCAGGTCGCTGTCCACGTCGAGGTGCCCGGCCTCGCCGCCCGCCGGCACCTGCGCGTAGGTGTGCGCCAGGAAGGCCCGCAGCTCCGGGGTGTCGATCTGCACCATGGCCACCCCCTCCAGCGCGTGGAACTCCAGCACCGTGCGGTGCGGGCCGCACGGCCACACCCGTACGTCCCCGCCACCCGCCGAGCGCAGCAGGCCCCGGGCCAGCAGCTCCCGGGCGAAGGCCCACTCGACCTCCGCGCCGTCGAGGGAGGCCGTGGGTGGGAAGGCGACGCGCACGGCGAACGGATCGGCGCTCTCGTAACGCAGGAGCGCGGGAACCGTCCGGGACGGCGGAGCCGACGCGATGATGCGTGCCTGGACAGCCTGTTCGATGACAGTGGACAATGCCGGCTCCCTTGCGTTGGTTTCCCGGTGGTTTCCCGGTGGTGCGCTTCCGTGCCGTTGTGACTTCCTCTGCTTTACACAGTGAGACGGCCGAACGATCGTGGTCGTGCACATGAATCAAGCGTGAGCTGCGTCACGGCCCTTGAAAAAGAAGACATTTGTCATTGATGGCGATGAACTTCAAGGAATGCGGCCAAGGATGGTCGGACCCGGACCACCCCGGGCCGCCTAGGCCTCCCTCAGAGCCTCGCCGGCCCCCTCAGAGCCGCGCCGGCAGGACCGCCAGCAGCTCCCAGCCGCCGTCCGGCACCGGCCCCGCCGTCAGCGAGCCGCCGATGGCGTCCGCGCGCTCACCGACGCCCACGAGCCCGAGCCCCCCGCTGTCCTCCGGCGCTCGGGGCGCGGACGGCGTGCGCGCCGGCCCGCCGTCGTCGCGCACGGACACGAACAACCGTTCCCCCGAGCGTCGCAGCGACACCCCCACGGCCGAGGCGTCCGGGCTGTGCTTGGCCACATTGGCCAGGCCCTCCCCGACGATGCGGTGGACGGAGCCGGCCAGTCCGGGGGCCAGCCCCTCGCCGAAGCGGGGGTCCACGCTCAGCGTGACCCGCGCGTCCGGGTGCACCTCGCGGAACGCCGCCACCAGCTCGGCCGTACGGTCCAGCCCGGGCAGCGGCGCGCGGTGCGCCTGGTCCTGCTGGAGCACCTTCAGCAGCCGCCGGGCCGTCGTCATGGCCTCGTCACCCGCCTCCTGGATGTCGCGCAGCGACGCGGCGACGCGCTCGTCGTCCGCCAGCGACCCCGTGGCCTTGGCCAGCAGGGTCATCGCCGCCACGTGATGGGCGACGAAGTCGTGCAGCTCGCCCGCCAGCTCCAGCCGCTCCGCCTCACGCGCGGCGGCCACCGCCCGGGCGCGCTCGACGTCCCGGTGGCGCAGGCACAGACCCAGCGCCGTCACCCCGGCCACGACCAGGGCGTACGCCACGACGGTGGTGCTCAGCGCGTCCGCGTCCCGCACCGGCGCCGCGAGGACCCCGGCGGCCAGCGCGATCCCCAGCGGCACGGCCGGCCGTACCGGGGTGCGCCAGGCGACCGCGCCCAGCAGCACGAGCAGGGCGGCGCTCTCGGTGATCCCCCAGGCCGGCATGGGCTGCCCCGCCGTCAGCAGATAGCCGGTCGCCGACCACGACACGGCCACGGCCGCCACCGCCCGCCCGGCCAGCGGCGCCCAGGGCAGCAGACAGGCCGCCACCAGCAGCCCGGTCAGCCACACCACCAGATGCGCGTGGTGCCCGCCGGAGTACTCCGGATGCCCGGCGCCCCGGCTCAGCACCCGGCCCTCCAGGATCCACAGCCCGCCCAGCGCGGTCACCAGCCAGCCCCGGCCGCGGACCGGCGTACGGGCGGGCATACGGGCGGCGGGGGTGAGGGACAGGGGCCGTGGTGACGGCAGGGGGATCTGTGTCATTCCTTCACGCTAGGCACGGCGTCCCCGGCCCCGGATCGCCCGTGCGGCCACAGGTCACCGGCCAAAAGGATGAATCTTTGACGTTCCTCCGTCGTGGCGTTGTCATGGACGCCCAGGCCCGGCCTCCACTAGCTTCCCGCCCCATGAGACGCATGGGAAAGACCTTACGAACCCTGCTCACCGGGGCCTGCGGAGCCGCCCTCGCCCTGGGCGGCCCGGCGACGACGCCCGCCCGGGCCGCCGCCCCTGACCGTCACCTGGCGTGGGAGCTCAAGGACACCGGCACCGACGCCCGCTTCCGGGGCCTCGCCGCCGTCAGCCGCGCCACCGCCTGGGCGGCGGGCACCAAGGGCACCGTCCTGCTCACCCGGAACGGCGGCACCACCTGGCGCGATGTCTCCCCACCCGGGGCGCGCGGGCTGGAATTCCGCGACATCGAGGCCTTCGACGGGCGGAACGCCGTCGTCCTCGCCATCGGCGAGGGCGAGGCATCGAGAATCCTGCGGACGGAAGACGGCGGCACCACCTGGACGGAGACCTTCCGGAACACCGACCCCAAGGCCTTCTACGACTGCGTGGCCTTCTTCGACCGCCGCCACGGCCTCGCGCTCGGCGACCCCGTCGACGGCAGGTTCCGGCTCCTGGCCACGGACGACGGCGGCCGCGCCTGGCGGCCCCTGCCCGCCGCCGCACTGCCCGCCGCGCTGAGCGGCGAGGCGGCCTTCGCCGCGAGCGGCCAGTGCGTGGTCAGCTCGGGCCCCCGCGACGCCTGGATCGCCACCGGCGGCGCGACCGTCTCCCGAGTGCTCCACTCCACCGACCGGGGCCGCACCTGGACCGCCACCGAGGCGCCCCTCCCAGCGGGCGACGCCGCCCGAGGTGTCTTCGGGCTCGCCTTCCGCGACCGCGCCCACGGCCTGGCCGTCGGCGGTGACTACCGCGCCGGACAACCGTCGCCCCGGGCGGCCGCCACCAGCGGCGACGGCGGCCGGACCTGGCACGTCGCCACCGCACCCCCGGCCGCCTACCGCTCCGGGGTCGCCTGGCTCCCGCACACCCACGCCGCGGCCCTCGCCGTCGGCCCCACCGGCAGCGACCTCACCACCGACGGCGGCCGCACCTGGCGCACCTTCGACACCGGCTCGTACGACACGGTCGACTGCGCCCCGGCCGCCACACCGGGTACGGGGTGCTGGGCGGCGGGGGAGAAGGGCCGGATCGCCCGGCTGGTGCGACAGAAGGATTAGGAAGGACTAGGAGGGCAGCTCCTGCCGGTACGGCTCCATGGCCTGGGACGTCTTCGTCGGGATGAACTCGGTGACGGTGTACTCGGCCACGCCCGCCACCGTGAACGGGTCGCTGCGCGTGATCTCCTCGATCTTCGCCCGGTCCTCGCCCACCGCGAGGATGATCCCGCCGTCGCGCGGCACCTTGCGGCCGGAGGCGATGAAGACGCCCGTCTCGTAGTGGGCCTCCAGCCAGGCCACGTGCTCCGGCAGAGCGGCGTCGATGCGCTCGATGGGGGCGATGTAGGTCAGTTCCAGTACGAACATGATCGACAGGCTACGCCCGGTCGCCCGGGACGGCACCCCCGCCCCGGCGGCTGGGTGCCCGCCCGGTACCGTGGGCCACCATGATCGACGCACCCCGCCCCCTGCCCACCGGCTGGCCGACGACCGAGGCGGAAGCGACCGCCGTGCAGGACGAGTTGCGCGGGCGGGTGATCCTCGACGAGCCGGGCCCGGAGCCGGGCGCAGAACTGATCGCGGTGGGCGTGGACGTCGCGTACGACGACGAGCGGGACGTGGTCGTCGCGGCGGCCGTGGCGCTCGATGGAACGACCCTGGAGGTCGTCGAGGAAGCCACGGCCGTGGGCCGGGTCGCCTTCCCCTATGTACCGGGGCTGCTCGCCTTCCGGGAGATCCCCACCGTCCTCGCCGTTCTCGACCGCCTCACGGTCACCCCCGGCCTCGTCGTCTGCGACGGCTACGGCCTGGCCCACCCCCGCCGCTTCGGCCTCGCCAGCCACCTCGGCGTCCTGACGGGCTTGCCCACGATCGGCGTCGCGAAGAACCCCTTCACCTTCACGTACGACGCGCCCGGCCCGGAGCGCGGCGACACGTCCCCGCTGCTGGACGGCGCGGAGGAGGTCGGACGGGCCCTGCGCACGCAGAAGGGCGTCAAGCCCGTCTTCGTCTCGGTCGGCCACCGCGTGAGCCTCGACCACGCCTGCGCGTGGTCGCTGGCGCTGTCCCCGCGTTTCCGGCTGCCGGAGACCACCCGTGCGGCCGACTCCCTCTGCCGGCGGGTGCTGGCGGAGGGAGTCGGCTGAGGCCCGGCGCCTGAGGCCCGGCTACTGAGGTCCGGCTACTGGGGGGTGACCGGGGAGGCCGGGGCGACGATCGGGAACGAGGCGTCGGGCCTGGTCAGGTAGCCGAAGACTGTGTCGGCGTATTCCTGCTTCCCCTCGGGGATCTGGACGAGGCTGTCGCGGACGGCCTTGTCGAAGGCGGCCCGGTAGTCGCCCTGGGCGCCGTACATCAGGCCGTTGAGGACGTCACGGGTCAGCTTGATCACCGTCTGCGGTGCGCCGGCGAAGCGGTCCTTGCCGGAGACGTAGACGAGGACGCCATTGCGCAGCGTCGTCGTGCAGGTCTCCTCCTCGCCGCCGTTGATCACCCACTGGAGGACGATCGGGTCACGCTGCTCGCGGGCGGCCCTGGGGCCGTCGATGGCACGGGCGAGGGTGGAGAAGTACTGCTCCAGGGTCGTGGAGAAGATGATGTCGCCGGGTTCCTGGTTGTACGGCTTCTCGATGCCGTGGGCCAGCTCGTGGGCACCGGTGAGGAAGAAGTTGCGCCACGTGCCGTTCTCGGAGCCGTAGCCGAGCTGGGTCAGGGCCTTGCGCTGCAACTCCTTGGCCGACGCGTTGTCCTCGGGGTGGCCGAAGATGACGTGGTTGAGGAGCTCGACGACCCAGCGGTAATCCTGGCGGTCGTACGCCTCCTGCGCCGTGGCCACGACGGCGTCGACGCCGCCCATGGCCGCCACGTAGCGCACGCCCGCTTTGACCGGCGGGAGGTTCCACAGATGCGCCGGGTTGCCGTCGAACCAGCCCATGTAGCGCTGGTAGACGGCCTTGAGGTCGTGGCTGACGGAGCCGTAGTAGCCGCGGGTGTACCAGTGGGAGGCCAGGGACTCGGGCAGCTCCAGGGTCTCGGCGATCTCGATGCCGGTCTTTCCGGCGTTGATCAGCCGCAGGGTCTGGTCGTTGAGGAAGCCGTAGACGTCGCGCTGGACGCTCAGGTACTCGACGATCTTCTCCTTGCCCCAGCGGGGCCAGTGGTGGGAGGCGAACTCGACGTCCGTGTGCTCGCCGAAGGTCTGGATCGTCTCGGTGAGGTACTTCGACCACGCGTGGGCGTCCCGGACCTGGGCGCCGCGCAGGGTGAGGATGTTGTGGAGGGTGTGGGTCGCGTTCTCCGCCGCGCACAGGGCGCGGGCCTGCGGGAAGTAGATGTTCATCTCCGCCGGGGCCTCGGTGCCCGGCGTGAGCTGGAAGATCAGCCGGATCCCGTCGACGAGCTCCCGGTAGAGGCCGGGCCGCCAGGGGATGACGTCCTTCGACGACCACTGGTCGCGCGGGACGGGGGCGGTACCGCTGCCGCCGATGTTCACGTTCGGCGGGACGAGCGTGACCTCACCGGTGGAGACGGTCAGCCCGAGCCCGGCACCGACCTGTCCGTGCGGGCCCTTGTCCAGCTTGGCCGCGTACATGTACTCCGAGCGGCGGGACATGGCCGGACCGGCGTAGACGTTCTCGCTGACGGCGTGTTCCAGGAAGCCGTCGGGGGCGATGATCGGGATGTCGGTGTCGACCTCGCCGTTCTGGTCATGGAACAGGCCGCGGACGCCGCCGAAGTGGTCGACGTGGCTGTGGGTGTAGATGATGCCGGCGATCTTCCGCGTGCTGCCGGTCGTGTCCCGGTAGAGCTTCAGCGCCCACTGGGCGGTCTCGTAAGAGGCGAGCGGGTCGATAATGAGAATGCCCGAATCGCCTTCGATGATGGTCATGTTGGACAGGTCGTAGCCACGGACCTGGTAGATCCTGCCGTGCCCGTAGGCCGTTACCTCGAAGAGGCCGGCCTGGGCGGTGAGCAGGCCCTGACGCCACAGGCTCGCGTTGACGGAGGGCGGGGCCTCGTCCGATAAGCCCTCGCTCAGGAAGTCGTAGCTGACGAAGTTCCACACGATCCGGTCGCCCTTGTGGCGGGCCGGGATCGCCGGGATCTCGGGGAGCGCGAGGAGCCCGCGCCGGGCTTCCTCGAAGTCCTCGGAGTTCGGCGGGACGGTGTTGATGATGTGCCGGTTGGCCTCGGCGACAGCCGGGTCGACCTCGATCGGCTCAGCGAACTCGGGCATGCGAACGCCTCCTCCGGCGCACGGGGTCACCGTGTGCGTCGTGGGATGAATGGAGAGATCCGGATCGTGATCGACGACGCTATTCGCAGAGGTAAAAGCCTTGCAAGGAACGGAAGCAAGACAGAATCCCGCCCCCGGTGCGGTTGGGGGCGGGATCAGGTCACAGGTCGTTCACCGGGTGGTCCGGGTGCGCTTGGGCCCAATGGGCCCTCTCCGCCGCCTCGTACTGCGCGAGCGCCATCGGGTCGCACCGCTGCTTGGCACCGTCCTTCGCCCGGGCGAAGAGCACGCACCGCGTGCAGGGCGTGCCGCCGGGTGCCCCGCTGGTGTGGGGGAGCGGGATCGTCACCGGACACCTGCCGCGCGCTTCTCGTCGGCGCGCGCCAGGCGGAGGGTGTCCGGGTCGACGTCCCACTCGCGCCCGCCGCCCGGTGGGCGGAGTTGTGCGCGGCCCCCTTCGGTAGCCATGAGGCAGCCGAGGCGGTTGAGGTGGGTGTCCATGAGCCATACGCCGGGGCGGTAGGTGATTGTGGCAGCGGTTTGCGCTGTCATTTGTTCGAACCTCCGTGTGTTCCACGCTGTCTTAACGGGAATCAAGCCTTCACCCGTGACGTACGGCTGACCAGATGGTTTGTCATTCCGGACGACACTGGAATCCAGGGGGAGTTGAACGCGTGAGCGAGGAAGAGGTCGCCGAATCACCTGCCGTGACATTCGGCAAAGAGATCAAGCACGCCCGCGAGGCGCGCAAGTGGACCCAGGCCCAGTTGGCCGACAAGCTGTGGTGTCGACAGCCGTATGTGAGCAAGGTGGAGAGCGGGCAGCAGCTCGCGTCACCGCAGTTCGCGGAGATGTGCGACCAGGTGTTCGGCACGGCGGGGGTTTACGCGCGGATGCGGCAGAGGGCGGCGGATGCGGGGAATCCGGCTTGGCTGCTCCCATACCTCCAACTGGAGCGCCAAGCGGCTACCGTCTGCGACTACTCGCCCGTCCTGGTTGCGGGGATCTTGCAGACGCCCGAGTACGCCGAAGCCCTCCATCGCGCCGCCCCTCCGGATGGCCCGGCGCTGAGCATCAAGCAGCGCGTAGACGACCGCATGCGGCGTCGGGAAGTGTTCGACAGTCCCAACCCCCCGTCGTTCTGGGTCATCATGCATGAGGCTGCGCTGTGGTCCGACCCGGGCAGTGCTGATGTTATGCGGGGGCAGCTCCAGCACTTGCTGGCGGCATCTGAGCATCCACGCATCACAGTTCAGGTGCTTCCCTTCGGCGGCACGCCAGTGAGGGGAACGCCGTTTATCTTGCTCAGGCAGCAGGACGGCACCGAAGTCCTGTACGCGGAGAGCTACGTGCAGGGGCAGGTGTATGACTCACCGGAAGCAGTCGCCGGAGCACGCGCGACATATGAGCTGCTGCGCGCGAACGCCCTGTCCCTGCCGGATTCTCTCCGTCTCATCCGGCACGTTATGGAGGCATACGCTCATGAGCACCACTCCCGACCTCGCCCGCTCGTTATGGGTGAAGTCCAGCTACAGCGACGTGAATGGCGGGACGTGCGTCGAATGGGCCCCCGCACTCGCCCCTACCGGCGTCGTCCCGGTCCGGGACAGCAAGAACCTTGACGGGCCCGTGCTCACGGTGCCCGTCCCATCCTGGTCCGCGTTCGTGGCGTGGGAGAAGTCCAGCTACAGCGAGGGGAACGGCGGCCAGTGCCTCGAATGGGCCCCCGGACACGTCCCTACCGGCGTCGTACCCGTCCGGGACAGCAAGAGCCCTGACGGGCCCGTGCTCGCCGTATCCGCCGCGTCCTGGTCCGCGTCCGTGACGGGAGTCAAGAGCGCGGACCGGCTCGCCGTGTAGCCCGCCCCGCAGGGACCGCGGGCAGCCGGGTCCGTTCGACGACGATCCCCTGGCGGGGGTCGTTGCGGCAGGTGTAGTCCGTGCCGGGCCTGCCGAGCCTGCTCTCCAGTTGTCCGCCGAGATCCGACAGGCACGCGCCGAGGGCTTCCTGCCCGAAGGCGTTGGGGTGCAGGGCCTCCTGCTGATCGCCCTGGGAGGTCCAGGGGAGTGTCTGGAACGCGAGGTAGGGGATCCAGCGCACCCACTCCGCGTCCTGGATGGGCAGCGGGTCGGCCAGTGTGTTGCTCGCGGTCGCCTGGTGGGCCCGGCTGCTGCACAGCTCGTGGCCCTCGAAGGCGCTGTCGAGGCCGAGGAACCTGGCGCCCACGGTCCCGGCGGCGTTCCTGAGTTCTCGTGTCAGGCCTCCCACGAGCGTCTGCCGGGCCCAGTCGGTGTCCGTGTCGTAGAAGGGGCAGCCGCCGTCGGAGTAGCGCGCGTACGTCTCCGGATAGCGGTAGTCCGTGCCGTGGGGGAGCGGGGCGGGGTAGGACTGCACCACCAGGTGGTAGTCCTCCGGCCGGTAACCGGCCGTCGTCATCGTGTCCTGGACGGCGCGCAGAGCGGTGACGACCTGCTGCCGTACGGTCGCGAGTTTCTTGTCCACATCCGGCCAGACGTTCTTGCAGTACTTCTCCACGAAGGGAAGCCACGAAGGGTAGAGGTACCGTCTGGCGCAGGACCGGACGATGTCGCTGAAGCCGAGATCGTTTCCGCCGATCGAGACGGTGATCATTCTGACCCTGTAGTGCGCCGCGATGTACGCGAGCTGCTCGGTCTGGGATTTCTCGTTCTTCTCCGTGTACGGGTGGGTGAGCTCGTGGGTGGTGGCCCCGGAACACGCGATGTCGAAGTGCTGCCAGGGGTCGACACCGGGGTACTCGGCGGTGAGGACGGGCGCCACGTCGGAGCGGTCGCACCGGTTGCCCGTCAGGCTGTAGGAGGTCGGGCCGTAGACCTCGTCCGGGACGTGGGCACAGTCCGTCTCGCTCAGGCAGTCGATCGCCGCCCGGTCGGTGCCCCAGGCGGTGCCGCGCGCGTTCGTGTCCGCGTTTCCCGCCCACCGGCCGGCCTCGCCGGAGGCGTAGCTGTCGCCCAGCGAGACGATCGCGGCCGGTCTGTCGGGCACACAGACCACCGCCCGCTTCCGGAGAAGCTCTCCCTCCTCCGGGGCGCAGGGGTACTGGCGGTCGGCCGGACTGGCGGCGCCGCTCTCCCAGAAGCCCACCGGGAAGTGGTCGGAGGTCTGCGTGAACGTCAGGCGGAAGCCGCTGTAGGCGCGTGGGGTGGGGATGCCCTTGGCGACCATGTAGTCCAGTTCGGACGTGGGGCCGTACCGGGGGAAGGTGGGGTTTCCCGAGCTGACGACCTCCGCCTGGTCGGCGGTGACCTCAGGGACCATGGAAGCGGGTGTGCGGTTGAAGTCGCCCAGGGCGGCCCAGTGCGCTCCCGACGTCCGTGCGACCTCCCGTACGAGGGCGGGGGCGTCGTTCGCCTGGGAGGCGCCGGTTCTGTTCCTGGCGTGAACGCTGTAGAACCAGGTGCCGTCGGACAGCTTGACCCCGAGCGCGGGTTTGGCGTCCGCCGGGACCAGCTGACCGCCCCGGGGCGGGATGACGTCGACGTCGTCGACCAGATCGCCGTCCTGCCGGATGACGATGGCCAGCGAACGGTTCTGGCGGTGCGTCCGCAGGAGGTAAATGGCACATGTCTCGCGCGCCGGGCAGGCCGTCCAGCGGAGACGCTGAACGGTGTAGCCGTTCCTCACCGTCTCCCGGCGCACTCGTGCGCCGTCCTGTGGCTCGGCATCCGGCGGAGGGGTGTCGCGCACCTCCTGCAGGGCGACGACTTCGGCCTGCCTGGTCAGGTCGTACACGCTGCTCTGCCAGAGGGCTGTCGCATGGGTGTTGAAGGTGGCGGCCCGGTGCGCGTTGACGACGCGTGGGCCCGCTTGTGCCGTCGGAGCGGGCCCCAGCACGAAGGTGACCGCGGCCACGGCGGCTGCCAGGAACCGTTCCATGTGGCGGCGGGCCCTGCGTCTGTGCGTCACCGGGCTGCCTTTCCGTCCCTTGACCCACCGTTTGAGTCACCGTTGCCTTCGGGACCGAACGTAAGGACGCTCCGCTACCGGCGCATCATGAACGGCTCCGAACGGGGGCGTCGGTGTGGCACCCGGAGAATGCGCAGCGTCAGGGCAGGTGCGGATGCGGGGTGTCCGGTGCGGTGTGGTCGTCGCAGGCCATCAGGAGCAGCGCTGCGCGCTCCGTCTTGGACAGACAGCTCTTGGTGACACCGGCGCGCTCGGCGAGGACCTCAAGGGTCATCGCTGGAGCTCCAGGGCCGCCCCGTGGGCC
>NZ_JAILXP010000202.1 GCF_020740895.1 Streptomyces sp. UNOB3_S3
GTAACACGCAGCATCCCTAAGGTCATGGGAGGGAGGGGTTCCTTAGGGATGCTGCGTGTTACTTCACGACGTTGATGCTTGAGATCGTCAAGCAACCAGAGCACGCTAGACCCGGATACTTCAGGTAGTCAAGTTAATGATTTAAGCCTTCAAGCTCTTTGAGTACACTTGAGCCATGACCGGCACGACCCCCCAGCCCCCGACCAAGGCCCAGCTCCTGGAGCTGGTGGCGGCGCTCGGCACCGCCCAGTGGCAGGACTTCGCGGCGGCCGCCGCCCGCCACGGCCTCACGTCCGTCCAGGCCAAGCTGCTCGCCCAGCTCAAGGGCCCGGTCCCGATGCGCGGCCTGGCCACCCTGCTGGTCTGTGACGCCTCCAACGTCACCGGCATCGTCGACCGGCTGGAGGCGCGCGGCCTCGTCCGCCGCGAGCCCGACCCGTCCGACCGCCGGGTGAAGAACGTGGTGGCCACCGACGAGGGCCGCGAGACCATCCGCCGGGTGCGGGCCGAGATGCAGGCCACCCACAGCGCGCTCGACGCGCTGGACGAGGCGGAGCGCACCACGCTCTACGGCCTGCTGGACCGGCTGCGGCCGGGGCTCGAACACCGCGCCTGACCGGCACGCACCGGACCGGCGGCCGCCGCCCGCCCGTATTCTGACGGGTGGTCCGATCCGCCCACCCCCGCGGCGGACGGTGAGGGAGGCCGGCGAATGACCAGCGCGAACACGAGAACGACCAGCGTCGACGCGGAGGGCACCGAGCCCTACACCGTCCCGCTCGCCCCGGGCGTGAGCGCCTACATCCAGCCCGACGGCGGCTGGTGCCTGAACAACGCGGGGTTCGTGACCGACGGCGAGCGGACCCTGCTCATCGACACCGCCGCCACCGAGCGCCGGGCGAAGCTGCTGCGCGAGGCCGTCCTCGCGAGCGGGGCGCCACTGCCGGCCACCGTCGTCAACACCCACCACCACGGCGACCACACCTACGGCAACTGCGTCTTCACGCCGCAGGCCACGGTCATCGGCCACGCCGACTGCCGCCGCGAGACCCTCGCGGCGGGCCTCCAGCTCCACCTCGCCTGGCCCGAGGTCGACTACGGGCACATCGAGGTCACCCCGCCCACCCTCACCTACACCGACGAGCTGACCGTCCACATCGGCGACACCGAGGTGCGCCTGCTCCACCCTGGCCCGGCCCACACGGTCGGCGACACCATCGTCCACCTCCCCGGCCAGGGCGTCGTCTTCACCGGCGACCTGATCTTCAACGGCGGGACGCCCTTCATCATGATGGGCTCCCTCAGCGGCTCCCTGCGTGCCGTGGAGACCCTGCGCGGGCTGGACGCGAGCGTGGTCGTGCCGGGCCACGGCCGGGTCACCGACCCTTCCGTCTACGACACCGTCGAGCGCTACCTCCGCTACGTCGAGGACCTCGCCCGCACCTCCCACGCCGCCGGCCGCACCCCGCTGGAGGCCGCCCGCGGCGCCGACCTCGGCGAGTTCGCCGCCCTGCGCGAGAGCGAGCGCCTGGTCGCCAACCTCCACCGCGCCTACGCCGAACTGGACGGCCTCCCGCTGGGGACGCCGCTGGACCTCCTGACGGTCCTGGGCGACATGATGACGATGAACGGCGGCCGGCCCATCGCCTGCCACGCGTAGGCGCTTCGCTGGAAGCGAGGTCATACGGCTGCGGGCCGTGCGTGGCTGCTCGCGCAGTTCCTCGCGCCCCTTCGGGGCGCCCCCCTGGACGGCATACCGACCGGTCGGCATCATGATCGGCGTCAGCAGGGAACTCCCCGTGAAGGAGCACGCGATGAGCAAGGCCAGTCCCCCGCCGGGACTCGATCCACAGCGGTTGCGCGGACACCTGGAGCGAGAGAGGCCGGGGCTGACGGCCGGGCCGCTGGAGGCCGAACTGATCGAAGGAGGGCGCTCCAACCTCACCTACGCGGTGCGGGACGGCTCCGGAGGGCGCTGGGTGGTGCGCAGGCCGCCGCTGGGCCATGTCCTCGCCACCGCGCACGACATGACCCGCGAGCACCGGGTGATCAGCGCGCTGCGCGACACCCCCGTGCCGGTGCCCGAGACGCTGCTGCTGTGCGAGGACGAGGAGGTGCTCGGGGCGCCGTTCTACGTGATGGAGTTCGTCCCCGGCACGCCCTACCGCACGGTGGAGGAGCTGGCCGCGATCGGCCCGGGCCGGACGCGGGAGGTGGTGCTCGGGCTCGTCGACACCCTCGTGGAGCTCCACGCCGTGGACCCGGCGGCGGTGGGGCTGGGGGACTTCGGGCGCCCGGAAGGCTTCCTGAAGCGGCAGTTGCGCCGGTGGGGCATGCAGCTGGAGGCGTCCCGCAGCCGTGGGCTGCCGGGGATCGACGAGCTGCGCGCGGCGCTCGCGAAGGCCCTGCCCCGCTCCCCCGCGCCCACGGTGGTGCACGGCGACTACCGGCTCGACAACGTCCTGACCGGCGCCGACGACACCGTACGGGCCGTCCTGGACTGGGAGATGTCCACGCTCGGCGACCCGCTCACCGACCTCGGGCTGCTGGTGATGTACGGCGAGCAGCGGCCCGTCCCCGGCTCGCCCGTCGCCGCCACCGGAAGCGCCCCCGGGCACCCGGACCCGGCCGAGCTCGTGGAGCGCTACGCGGCCCGCTCCGGCCGCGACGTCTCTGCCCTGCCCTGGTACACGGCCTTCGCCTACTTCAAGCTCGCCGTGATCCTGGAGGGCATCCACTACCGCCACACCCTGGGGCGGACGGTCGGCGCGGGCTTCGACCGCATCGGCGAGCTCGTCCCGCTGTTCATCGACAACGGCCTGGCCACCCTCCGGAAGGGCTGAGCGCATGGACTTCGCATTCGACGCCCGCACCGAGGAACTGCGGGCCCGGCTGCTCGCCTTCATGGACGAGCACGTGTACCCGGCGGAGGCCGTCGCCGAGGAGCAGCGGGCCGCGCTCGCCTCGCCGTGGGACGTACCGCCCGTCGTCGAGGAGCTGAAGGCGGAGGCGCGACGGCGGGGGCTGTGGAACCTGTTCTTGCCGGATGAGGAGTACGGGGCCGGGCTGACCAACCTCCAGTACGCCCCCCTCGCCGAGATCACCGGCCGCAGCCCGCAGCTCGCCCCCACCGCCCTCAACTGCGCCGCGCCCGACACCGGGAACATGGAAGTGCTGGCCCAGTTCGGCACCGAGGAGCAGAAGAAGCGCTGGCTGGAGCCGCTGCTGGCAGGGGAGATCCGCTCGGCGTTCGCGATGACCGAGCCGGACGTGGCCTCCTCCGACGCCACCAACATCGAGACGCGTATCGAGCGGGACGGCCACGCGTATGTCATCACCGGCCGCAAGTGGTACATCTCCGGTGCGCTGCACCCCGATTGCCGTGTCCTCATCGTCATGGGCAAGACCGATCCCCAGGGCGCCGACATCCGCCGGCAGCAATCGATGGTCCTGGTCCCCCGCGACGCCCCGGGCGTCGAGGTCCGCCGCGCCATGCGGGTCTACGGCTACGAGGACCACTACCACGGCGGCCACGCGGAGGTCGCCTTCGACGGCGTGCGCGTCCCCGCGGACCATCTGATCGGCGAGGAGGGCGGCGGCTTCGCCATCGCCCAGGCCCGGCTGGGCCCGGGCCGCATCCACCACTGCATGCGGCTGATCGGCATGGCCGAGCGGGCGATCGAGCTGATGTGCCGACGCGCCCTGGACCGTACGGCCTTCGGCAAGCCGCTCGCCGCGCAGGGCGTGGTCCAGGAGTGGATCGCGGACTCGCGCGTCGCGGTGGAGCAACTGCGGCTGCTGGTCCTCAAGACGGCCTGGCTGATGGACACGGTGGGCAACCGGGGCGCCCACACCGAGATCCAGGCCATCAAGATCGCCACGCCCCGTACGGTGACGGACATCATCGACAAGGCGGTCCAGCTCCATGGCGCGGGCGGGGTGGGCCAGGACTTCCCGCTGGCGGAGCTGTGGGCCGCCGCGCGGACGCTGCGGCTGGCAGACGGGCCGGACGAGGTGCACCAGCGGTCGCTGGCCCGGCGGGAGATCGAGCGCTACGCGTAGCCCCCGACCGCACCGAGCTCGTTCCGCCCGGATCCCCTCCGGGCGGAACAAGCCTCTCCACCTGCCACTACGGGCGCAGGGCCCGCAGCAGCAGGTCCGCGAGGTGGCCGGCGACCACCCGCGCGCTGAGCGCGCCGTCCGGGCGGTACCAGCTGCCCAGGTGGTGGACGGAGCCGAAGTGGTAGTCCACCACGAGGTCGGCGGGCGTGGCCCGGCTGAAGACGCCCGTGCGCTGTCCCTCCTCCACCAGGGCCCGGAACCGCTCGTGGTAGCGGCGCCGTTCGGCGCGCACCTGCTTGAGCTTCTCGGGCGAGAGGTGGTGCATCGAGCGGAAGAAGATCGTGGTGTCGTCGAGGTTCTCCAGTGTCGTCACCACGACGTCGGCCGCGGCGTCCCGCAGCCGGCGCTCGACGGGGGCGTCGGCGCCGGCGAGGGCGTCCAGCCGCTCCTGCTGGAGCCGGAGGACCCGCCCGTACACCTCGTGCAGCAGGTCGTCCTTCGAACCGAAGTAGTGGTACAGCGCGCCCTTGGTGACGCCGGCGGCCACGACGATCTCCTGGACGGAGGTCCGGTCGTAGCCCTGCTGGGCGAAGAGCCGGGTGGCGGCGGCCAGCAGGCGCTGCGGCACGGGTCTGGTGCCGCTCTCCGTCGCTCCCGCCGTCGCCGTCCTGGTGTGCATCGGCCACCACCGCCTTCCGCCGCCGTGCGGTGCCGCGCCGCCTGCGCGGCCCCCTCCGAGGATCTTGCCACCCGGGGCCGGGGGTGCGTGGGGAGTTGCCCGGGTTCGTTCGCATGCACGGGGCACAAGGGCGCGAAGCGTGGCTCACGAACGGGTGAAGACGCCCGAGGAAGGCTGGACACACCTTCTTGACGGCAGGACGATGCGCGCCAACTGACCTGGCAGGGGGGCGCCATGGCGACCATAGGTGTGCAGCCGTACTGGGAGCTGATGTTCGACGCCGAGGGGGACATGGCCCCCGGCGAAGGGGAGGCCCTGGTAAGGGGCGTGGCGGAGAACGGGATCACCGATCTGGTGGTCTTCGCCCACGGCTGGAACAACAATCGCTCGATGGCCACCGGCCTCTACGACCGCTTCTTCGCCCCCTTCCCCGCCGTGCTCGCCGACGCCCCCGCCCACTCCGCCACCGGTGGCCCCGTGCGTCTCGGCTACGGGGGCGTGATCTGGCCTTCCATGCGGTTCACGGACGAGCCCATCCCGGACTTCCCCGCCGATCGGCCCTCCGCGGCGGCCGCCGGGCCGCTGCTGGACCCGGGCACCCTGGCGGGGCTGGCCGCGGTCTTCCCCGGCGGCGAGGCCGTGCTGGACCGGCTGGCCGAGCTGCTGGAGCGGCGGCCCGCGGACCCGGAGCGGCTGACGGAGTTCGCGACGCTGGTGCGCTCTCTGGTGGCCCGGGGCCGGGGCGGCCGGGCGGCGGGCTCCGCCGCCGACCCGTACGTCCACGACCTGGACGCGGGCGCGGGCGAGCCGGAGGAGCCCGCGATGTTCACCGGGAGCCCGGAGCGGGTGTGCGCGCGCTTCGCGGACGCCCTGGACCTCGCCGGGCCGGCGCGCTCCGAGCTGTCCGGCGTGCTGGAGCGGCTGTGGGGCGGGGCGCTGGAGATGCTGCGCCAGGGGACCTACTGGGAGATGAAGCGACGCGCGGGGACCGTGGGGGAGGCGGGGCTCGGACGGCTCCTCGGGGAGCTCGCCGACGAGTGCCCCGGCCTGCGGACGCATCTGGTGGGGCACAGCTTCGGGGGGCGGCTCGTCGCGTTCGCCCTGCGCGGCCTTCCGGAGCGCGCGCGGTGTGTGTGCTCCGTCACCCTGCTCCAAGGCGCCTTCTCGCACTACGCGTTCGCGCCCCGGCTGCCGTTCGCCCCCGGCCTCGCGGGGGCGCTCAAGGATCTCCAGCACCGGGTCGACGGCCCGGTGGTCTGCTGCCATTCGCGCCACGACCAGGCGCTGGGGCTGCTCTATCCACTGGCCTCCCGGATCTCCGGGGACATGGACTCCCTGCTCGGCCTGGACCCGCCGGTGCTCTCCGACCCCCGCTGGGGCGCCATGGGCCACGACGGCGTCCAGGCCGTGACCGGCACCGCGGCCCTCGACGTAGACCGGGCCCTGACCGGCCCGTTCCCGGCCGGCGGCTGTGTGAACGTCGACGTCTCGGCGGTCGTGCGGCGCGGCGGCCCGCCCTCCGGCGCCCACAGCGACATCTGCCACCGGGAGCTGGCCCGGCTCGTCCTGCTGGCGGGGCGCCTGGTGCGCTGAGCACGGCACCGGGATCCGCCACCTTCGTGATGGGCCACATCTGTCCGCCCGATGGGGGTAGCAGAGCGGAGTCGGTGCCGTGACGCGGGCCGGGATCCGAAAATCGGATGGATCCGATCGGCCGTGCGTTACGTCCCTTCCATGTCGATCCGAGTCCGCGCCGCCGGAGGTGGGATGCAGTGGCAGGTTTCAGAGCACTAGCCCGAGAAGTGCGCAATCCACGGAACACCATCGCGCTTCGCAGGACCTCCCTGCGCAAATGCCTCGAACGCTTCGCCCCTTACGGTCACCGGGCGACCTGGCGCCATCTGTGCGCCCGCGCCGGTCTCGCCCCCGACGACCGGGCCCCCGACCCCGCGCTGCTGATCGCCGCGCTGACCGAGCTGGAGGAGGCCCGCGAGGTCTGGCTGGCGTACGAGGCCCGGTTCGCGGGCCGGCGCCGCCAGGAGAAGCACCACGGGATCCGCCAGCCGAGCGCGATCGACGACTGGTACCGCAACACCTGGGGCGGCTGTGACATCGTGCCCTGCGCGTCCCCCGACATCACCCCGGACGCCCGGCTCGCGGAGGTGCTGCGCCGGGTGATCGCGGCCATGGAGTCCGCCCCCGGCGACGCCTGCCCGGTGTGCGGGCAGGAGCGCGTCGAATGGCACACGGACCTGGAGCGCTACCCGCTGGAGGGCCCCGTCTGCGCCGACTGCGGCATCGTGGTGCCCGTCTCGGTGCTCACGCCGGCGGCACTGGCCGCGGCGCACAGGAGGACCTTCGCCGGACGGTACGCGGGGGTGTGAGAGCGCTCCCCGGACCCCTCCGGGGAGCGCCGGCCGCCCTCGGGCACACGACCGGCCGTCAGCCGGCGTCGCGCTGGCCGTAGAGGATGGATCCGTTGCCCAGGCCGCCGAAACGGTCGTCGGGGTTGGACAGCGCGCACCGGTCGAGGGAGAGACAGCCGCAGCCGATGCAGTCCTCGAGGCTGTCGCGCAACTTGCCCAGCTGCGCTATCCGGGCGTCCAGTTCGACCCGCCACGCCTCCGACAGCCGGGCCCAGTCGGCCCGGTTGGGCGTGCGCCCGTCGGGCAGCCCGGCCAGCGCCTCGCGGATCGTGGCGAGCGGGATGCCGACGCGCTGGGCCGCGCGGATGAAGGCGACGCGGCGCAGCGCGTCACGGTCGTAGCGGCGCTGGTTGCCCGAGGTGCGCCTGCTGCTGATCAAGCCCTTGGTCTCGTAGAAGTGAAGGGCGGAGACGGCCGCGCCACTGCGCGCCGAGAGCTGACCGACAGTCAGCTCGCAAACCTTCTTCGTAATCTGCGGCACGGCTCAGACTGTACGTGACGGCACTGTCAGGCCGGCCGTGGCGAGGGCTCCGGGTGGCCGGCCATGCGCAGCACCAGGCCCGCGTAGAGGTCGCCGACCTCGGCGGGCGTGCGCTCGCCCGCGGCGTTGAACCAGCGGGCGACGTCGACGCACAGGGAGAGCACGGCGAGGGTGGTGCCGCGGACGTCGGGAACGTCGAAGTCGCCCGAGGCGACGCCGTCCTCGATGATCGAGCGGACGGCGGCGTCGGTCTCCCGGCGCAGCGCGACGATCTCGGCGTGGTGCTCCTCGCCGAGCGCGCCGAGCTCGTACTGGACGACGCGCGCGGTGGTGTGGTGCTCGGCGTGCCAGCGGACGAAGCGGCGGACGGCCTCGGCGAGGCGCTCGGCCGGGGTGCCGGCGCCGTCGCGGGCCCGGCACAGGATGCCGAGGGCGAGCCGGTGCCCGATGCCGCTGATGCGGTAGAGCAGCTCCTCCTTGGTCCGGTAGTGGATGTAGAGCGCGGCGGGGCTCATCCCGGCGCGGCCGGCGATGTCGCGGGTGGTGGTGGCGTGGTAACCGCGCTCGGCGAAGGCCTCCACACCGGCCGCCAGCAGGCGGCGCGCCGCGTCGGGCGTGACGTCGGCCCACTCCTCGGTCCGTGGCGTCCGCTCGCCCATCTCGGTGCCCCGCTCTCCGGGCCCGCCCGGGCCCCGCCGACGACAAGGACGAACACCATACCCCGGGCCTGAGCAAGCGCTTAGGGCGCCCGGTCCGGGCCCGTGGCGCGTAGCGGCCCGGCCGGACGGGCATGCATGACCCCATGACCGCCGAGCGCACCCTGCCGGTGGCGGCCACGGCGCTGACCGCCACGATCGCGGTCTACATCACGCTCGTCGCCTTCGGCAATGTCACCGACTTCGGTACCAACCAGGATTTCGTCCGGCATGTCCTGGCCATGGACACGACGTTCCAGGACCGGGACCTGATGTGGCGGGCCGTCACCGACGCCACGCTCCAGAACGCCGCCTACGTGACCATCATCGTCTGGGAGACGCTGGCGGCGCTCGTGCTGCTCGCGGCCACGGGCCTGTGGGTGCGGGGGCTGCGGCACGGCGGGGCCGGCCAGGGCTTCGGGCCCGCCCGGCGAGCCACCACGCTGGGGCTGCTGATGCTCATGCTGCTCTTCGGGCTGGGCTTCGTCGCCATAGGCGGGGAGTGGTTCGCGATGTGGCAGTCCACGAAGTGGAACGGGCTCCAGGCCGCGACCCGCATGTTCACGCTCTCCGGGATCGTCCTGCTGCTGATCCATCTGCCGTCGCCGCAGTGGCGGGCGGAGCGGGCCGGCTGATCCCGGCCCGCGCGGCGTGATCACCCCGGGCCCCCGGCGGGCCCGGGCCCCGGCCCGCCCGGCGGCCGGTTCCCGCGCCCGCCCGGCGGCCGGATCTTCCGCATGCCCGGAACCGGTCCATTGACGCGCCCGGCCCGGGAATCCTACGGTCTCCCATAGGAATCCATCGGCAGTGGGAGCACGCGATGAGCGGTACGGGCAATGAGCGGGCGCGGAAGACCGCGGAGGCGCTGGTCTACTCCCCCGGCTTCGGCAACGAGCACAGCAGCGAGGCCCTCCCCGGCGCCCTGCCCCTGGGGCGCAACGCACCGCAGCGGGCCCCCCTCGGGCTCTACGCGGAGCAGCTCAGCGGCAGCGCCTTCACCGAGCCCCGCGCGCACAACCGCCGGTCCTGGCTGTACCGGATCCGGCCCTCCGCCGCCCACCCGCCCTTCGCCCGGACGGACAACGGCGCCCTGCGCGCGGCCCCCTTCACCGAGACGGTCCCCGACCCCAACCGGCTGCGCTGGAACCCGCTGCCCGAGCCGCCGGAGGGCACGGACTTCGTCGCCGGCCTGTGGACCCTGGGCGGCAACGGGGACGTCACCCAGCGCGCCGGCATGGCCGTCCACCTGTACGCGGCGAACGCCTCCATGACGGACCGCGTCTTCAGCGACTCCGACGGGGAGCTGCTGATCGTGCCCGAGCGGGGCGGGCTGCTGCTGCGCACCGAGTTCGGCCTGCTGCGCGCCGAGCCCGGCCACGTGGCGCTGATCCCGCGCGGGGTGCGCTTCCGCGTGGAGCTCCTCGACGCCACAGCGCGCGGCTACGTCTGCGAGAACTACGGGCAGCCCTTCGTCCTCCCCGACCTCGGCCCGATCGGCGCCAACGGGCTGGCGAACGCCCGGGACTTCCTGGCCCCGGTCGCCGCCTACGAGGACGTCGAGGGCCCCGTCGAGGTGATCAACAAGTTCTGCGGCAACCTCTGGACGGCGACGTACGACCACTCCCCGCTGGACGTCGTCGCCTGGCACGGCAACCACGTCCCGTACGTCTACGACCTGCGCCGTTTCAATGTGCTGGGCTCCATAAGCTACGACCACCCGGACCCGTCCATCTTCACGGTGCTCACCTCGCCGTCCGACACCCCGGGGCTGGCCGGCGTGGACTTCGTCGTCTTCGCGCCGCGCTGGCTGGTCGGTGAGGACACCTTCCGGCCGCCCTACTTCCACCGGAACGTGATGAGCGAGTACATGGGGCTCATCGAAGGCGCGTACGACGCGAAGGCGGAAGGCTTCGTCCCCGGCGGCGGCTCGCTGCACAACATGATGTCCGCCCATGGACCGGACCGGGAGACCTTCGAGCGGGCGAGCGCCGCCGAGCTGGCGCCCCAGAAGATCGACGACGGCCTCGCCTTCATGTTCGAGACCCGCTGGCCGCTGACCCTCACGGCGCAGGCGGCGGGGGCCGACCACCTGCAGACGGGATACGACCGGGTGTGGCAGGGTCTGGAACGCCATTTCCGTCAGTGACACCCCGCTCGCAGAGCCCGGAGCCCCCGTGACCTTCGCCCCCGACTCCCTCGCGCTCAACCGCAAGCTGCCGCTGTGGTACCAGGTGTCGCAGTCGCTGCGCGCCTCGATAC
This sequence comes from Streptomyces sp. UNOB3_S3, assembly GCF_020740895.1. GTDB lineage: Bacteria > Actinomycetota > Actinomycetes > Streptomycetales > Streptomycetaceae > Streptomyces. The sequence continues at coordinate 10,603 of NZ_JAILXP010000202.1, forward strand.
TGGGCCGGCGCCCGGACGACCCGCTGCGCCTGCCCACCGAGGACGCGCTGGCGGCGCACTACGGCGTCAGCGTGCTGACCATGCGGCAGGCGCTCAAGGAGCTGGAGGCGGAGGGGCTCATCACCCGGCACCGCCGGCGGGGCACGTTCATCGAGCCGAGCGCCCGGCGCGGCTCGCCCGTACGGCTGCTGGGCTCGGTGGACACCATCGTCGCCCAGCAGTCCGGCGAGCACACGGCCGTTCTCGGCCACGGCCCGGCCCCGGTCCCGGCCGAGCTGGCCGAGCACTTCCCCGGCCTGGACGAGGCGGTCGCCTACCGGCGGCTGCGCCATGACGAGGCGTCGGGCGAGCCGACGAACTGGGCGGAGAACCTGGTCCGCCCGGAGCTGGCCGAGCACATCGACGTCGCGGACCTCACCCGCTGGCCCATGACCAAGGTGCTGCGCGACGTGGTGGGGGTGCGCATCAGCCGGATCACGGACACCGTCGAGGCACGGCTGGCCGACCCGGAGACGGCCCGGCTGCTCCAGGTGCCGCTGCTCAGCCCGATCCTCCACTACACGGGCGTCACCTACGACGAGGACGGGCGGGCCGTCGACGTGGCCCGCATCCACTACCGGGGGGACCGTTTCTCCTTCACCGTCACCCTCGACGCGCACTGAGGAGATTGTGCGAACGTCCGGGGACGGCGGCGGACCGGAAGGTGTCGGGGGGATGCCGAGGGGTGCCGATCGACCGGCCCCGGGGAAAGGGCAGGCCGTACGGGAACGGGCCGGGGCCGGGGTCAGGCGGGAGAAGTGGTGCTACGGCTGCCGAAGAGCGAGCGGCGCAGCCGCCGCAGCGGGGCGAACAGGGAGACCCGGGCGGTACGGCTCTGGCTCTTGCTGCGGCCGGCGCGGACGTGGTCGCGCGAGGTGATCTCGCGCATCAGCACCGTCGCGCCCTCGACCTCGCGCTGCGGCAGGGCGGGCCCGCCGAGCACCGCGAGATGACGGTCGAGGCGCGCGCTCGACGCACCGCTTCCGTAGCTGACGGCAGGCACACGCGGCCTGCTCCGCATCGCTATCTGATCCATTCGACACTCCCCACCCGTACGAGGCACCCGGCCCAGGCAGGGTAACCCTATCGCCCCATCGCGTCACCCGCGCATCGGCGGGGCCGATTCACCACCCCGTCAAGGGCGTTGACAGGCATGACGTGAACCTGCCGTTACCGACAGCGAGTTGAACAGGACAATACGGTACCGAACAGGGGGCAATCACGCTCCGTTGCGGTACATTCACCCCGAATTGCTCTCGGGGGAGGGACGGACGCATGGACGTGGGTTCCGGCGCCGGACGGGTGCTGGCGGGCCGTTACCGGCTGCTGGGCGAGCTGGGGCAGGGCGGCATGGGCGTGGTATGGCGCGCCCGGGACGAGGTGCTGGGCCGGGAAGTGGCGGTCAAGGAGGTCCGGGCGCCCGCCGGGCTGCCCGCCCCCGACGTACGGCAGCTCTACGCCCGGCTGGAGCGCGAGGGACGCGCGGCGGCCCGGATCTCCCACCGCAACGTCGTCACCGTCCACGACGTGGTCACCGAGGAGGGCCGGCCCTGGATCGTCATGGAGCTGGTGCGCGGCCTCTCCTTCGCGGAGGTCCTCCTGGCCGAGGGGCCCATCCCCCCGGTACGGGCGGCGCGGATCGGAGCGCAGGTGCTCGCCGCGCTCCGGGGCGCGCACGCCGTGGGTGTACTCCACCGCGACGTAAAACCGGGAAACGTACTCATCGCCAACGACGGGCGTGTCGTCCTCTCCGACTTCGGCATCGCGATGATCGAGGGAAGCTCGGCGCTGACGGCGACGGGCCAGCTGGTGGGCTCCCCCGAGTACCTCGCCCCGGAACGCGCGCTGGGGCACCCGCCCGGGCCCGAGTCGGACCTCTGGTCGCTCGGCGTGATGCTCTACGCGGCCGTGGAGGGCTACTCCCCCTTCCGGCAGGACACCCCGCTCAGCACGCTGCGCGCCGTCGTCGACGCCGAGCTCCCGCCGCCGCGCCGCGCCGGGCCGCTCGCGCCCGTCCTGGGCGGGCTGCTCCGCAAGGACCCGGCGCTGCGGCTCGGCGCGGAGGAGGCGGAACGGCTGCTGCGGACGGTGGCGGCGGGGAGCGTGCCGCGGGTGGA
>NZ_JAILXP010000203.1 GCF_020740895.1 Streptomyces sp. UNOB3_S3
CCCCCGGGCGGTGCCCCCATCGCCGGGCCGTGATTCCACCAAACAGCGGAAGGACGCGTTCGGCCAGTCTCCATCCGACCGTCTCCCGGTCTTCACCGGGCCGGGGTAACCGCCCGAAGGGGGCTTTCGTTGTCGGGAACGCCTGGGGAAGCCCAGGACAAGGGCAGGACAAGAGCAGGGCAATAAATGAGGTCAGGGCAACCCTGTCCGCATGTTCCGGCCTCTTTATCGGTGAGTATTACCGGACCGAACATGAGTACCCACCACGGGGGCAGGGAGTTGAGAGGCGCATGGGCCTGACCAGCAGGTCACTCTTGTACACGGTGGTATTCGCCGCCGTGTTGTGCGTGGGACTCACCGTCTGGATCTGGCCCCGGCTGGCCGGGCGCGGCGTCCGGCCGGTGCTGGGGCGGCTGGGGGTCATCGCGACCACCCAGCTGACGATCATGGCGGCGCTGGCGCTGGCCGTGAATTCCTGGGGAGGCTTCTACGGGACCTGGAATCAGCTCCTCGGCCGTGTCGACAAGGCCCCGGTCAATGTGAACGAGATGGGCCGGAACGGGCCGTACGCGACGGTCGGCGCGTCGAAGGACGGGCTCGTGCAGCCGGCCGGCCCGCAGGGACTCGACAAGGTGGGCGGAATTCCGCGCGGCGCCGCCGACAAGGAGGGGAAGGTCCAGTCGGTCCGTATCGTCGGACAGCGCTCCCGGGCCATCAACCCCGCATTCGTCTATCTCCCGCCGCAGTACTTCCAGAAGCAGTACGAGCGCCACCGCTTTCCCGTCATGGTCGTGATCAGCGGTTATCCCGGCGGGATCATGAATTTGGCCCAGCACCTCCAGGTGCCGCAGACGGCGGGCCGGCTGCTCCAGGAGAACAGGATGCAGCCGACCGTCATCGTGATGGTCCGGCCGACGATCGCGCCGCCGCGCGACACCGAGTGCGTGGACGTGCCCGACGGCCCGCAGGCGGAGACGTTCTTCACCAAGGACCTGCCCGACGCGCTCAAGAGCACCTACCGCGTCGGCCACGACCCGAGCGCCTGGGGCGTCCTCGGCTACTCCTCGGGCGGCACCTGCGCGCTGGAGCTGGCCATGCGGCAGCCCGGCGTCTACCCGGCCGCCGCCGCGCTCTCCGGCGACTACAAGGTCGGCAACGACCTCACCACCGGCAACCTCTTCGGCGGCGGCCCGGACGCCAAGCGGAAGCAGCAGGAGCACGACCTGGTCTGGCGGCTGGAGAACATGCCCGTGCCCCGGGTGAACGTGCTGGTGACCAGCAGCAAGAAGGGCGAGAAGAACTACGCCGAGACGGAGCGGTTCCTCAAGGCCGTCAAGCAGCCGATGACCGCCTCCTCGATCATCCTTCCCGAGGGCAGCCACCACTTCACGACGTGGCGGCGGGAGATCGGCCCGGTGCTGGAGTGGATGAGCCAGCAGCTGACGTTCCCGCAGGACACGGCGGACAAGCCCAAGCCCTCCGGGAAGCCGGAGCCCTCGCAGGCCCCGAAGCCCTCGCAGGAGGCCAAGCCCTCGCAGGAGGCCAAGCCCTCGGAGGAGCCGAAGGCGTCCGAGGAGGCCAGTCCCTCCGAGGAGCCCGGGGCGGCGGAATAGCCCATCGCGACGGGCGGCCAAGCGCCGCGCTGGAGTACGAGTGCTTCAGCCGCGGGTACGTCGTGGCTGGTCGCGCAGTTCCCCGCGCCCCTTCGGGCGCGGCCGCCCTCGCGCGGGCCCGGCGGCTAGCCGGGCCCGCCCCGCAGCTGCTGCCCCAGCCAGGCGAAGGCCGCCGGGTAGAGATTGATCCAGGTGCCGTAGTTGTGGCCCCCGGACGGCAGCAGCATCGTCCTCAGCCGGACCCTGGTGCCCGCCGCCTCCCGCTGGAACTCCTCGACATAGCGCGGCGGGCTGTCCCGGTCCTGCCGGGACGTCGCCACGAACAGCCCGACGTCGGCGTCGGTGTGCCGCACCAGCCACGTCGGGCTGTTGCGCCTGCGCAGCCCGGGATCGGGGATCGCGCCGCCGTCGCCGTTGAGCGGGTCCGGGTCCAGGGCCGCCCCCGCGGTGTACGACCCGGGGTACTGGAGCGGCAGCTTGGCCGCGCAGTAGCCGCCGGTGGAGATGCCCAGCACGCCCCAGGACTCCGGGCCCCGGCCCGTGCGGAAGTGCTTGCGCAGCAGCTCGGGCACGTCCTCCGAGAGCCAGGTCGCGACCTTGCGGCCGGGCACGTCGGAGCAGTCGGTGTCGACGCCGCCGGGGTTGATGATCGGCACGGCCAGGATGAACGGACGGGTCGCGCCCTCCTTCAGCAGCCGCTCGTAGGCGCCCGGCATCCGGCCCAGCTCCATCCAGGACTGAGGGGAGCCGGGCACCCCGTGCAGCAGGACGACCACGGGGAAGGCGGTCCGGCGGTAGCGCGCCTGCCCGTACTGCGGTGGCGTCCACACCAGGACCTGGCCGGAGAGCTGGGAGCGCGAGCCCCGGAAGTACGTCTCCTGCATGCCGTAGTCGGCCTGGCCGAAGCGCGCGCGGTGGGCGGGCGGGCCGGGCATCGAGACGGGGCCGGTGCCGTTCTTGCGACCGAGGAGGTCGTCCCAGGAGGCGTAGAGGCCGTAGCTGGAGTTGATCGAGACCGCGACCACACAGATCGCGGTCGCCTGGCAGAGCCCGATCAGCAGCACCCGGCCCAGCCAGCGCAGCGGCGCCGGCCCGGGGACCCGCGCCCACAGCAGCAGCGTGGCGACCACGGCCAGCACGGACGCGACGACGAGCAGGACGAGGAACGCGGTGCTGGTGAGACTCAGGCCCATCCCGCGGACGCCCCCTCGGCTCGTCGGTCCCGATGGCGGGACGACCTTAATGGAGCGGGGGAGGGAGCGCCGGAGAAAACGGGCAGGGCTACTCGGAAGGGTTGACGGCCGTATCGCCGGGCGGAGCGGGGGCGTTCCGCGGGCGTATGGAGGTCAGCGCGCAGGTGAAGAGCAGCTCGTCGTCCTGGTGGCCCCGGACGACGGTGGCGGCCGGCCCGCCCCGCCCCCCGGCGGGGGCCTCGCGGGCGGCCTCTATCCAGATGGGGCTGTCCAGCTCCGCATAGCGGTGGAAGCTGCTGGTGAGCTCGGTGGGGAGGATGACCGGGTCCGGTGAGAGGACGGCGGTGGCCTGACGGGCGGCCTCCAGCAGGACCATCCCGGGGACGTGGTCGACGGGGTGGTCGAAGAGGATGGGATGCCGTCCGTCGGCGCGCAGCCGCCACCGGGCGGCGCCGGGCGCGTCCTCCTCGGCGAGCACCACGTCGAACGGGGAGCTCCGGCCGACGCGCCGGGGCCGCAGCGGGGCGCCCAGCACGGCCGGTGTGCCGGGGAGCCGGTCGCCGCGCAGCCGCCGGTAGACCTCGGGGGAGGTACAAGTGTACGAGGCGCTGCCGGTGGCCGCGATCGCCCCGTCCCGGCGGATGACCACCTCGTAGCGCATCCCGCCGAAACTCCGGCCCTTGCGGCGGATTTCCGAGCATTCGACGTCCAGCACCAGTTCGGCGGGGGTGGACTCGAGCGTCGTGTGCTGGGGACGCAGTGCGTAGTCCAAGTGCCACATCAGGAACTGGAATCCAAGTGGTACGTCGAATTCCGCGTGGGCGAGCAGCGAACCGATCTGCCGCACGGTCTCGGCGACCAGCATGGGATCGTGCTGCACCCCCCGCAGCGGGGCGAAGAAACTGTGGCCGCGCGGCCATTGCGCCCAGACCCGGAACCGGTTCGCCCCGACCTTGCGCCAGCCCGTCAGCAACACCTCGGCGACCGCCGCGCGGTGGACGTACTCACGCGGGACGGTGGTGGTCAGCCGCGGCAGGGCCGGGGCGAAGGACGCCGGCGCTGAGGTGGTCTGGGACATGGTTCCCCCTCGGATCGGCATGCAGCGCCCAGGATCGACTGCGGATATGTCAAGGTGCGTGCGGTCAGTGCTCCTCGCGCCGCTGACGGCCCCCCGGCCAACGCCCTTCGGGGGGTCAAGATACAAGGCGGGTGACGGCCTCTCAGCTCCGATGTGATTTACCTCTCTCACCTGGGGCAATCGCGGTGCGTCGCTTTGCAATTCGAGGGCACGTTCCCCCTGTCTGCTCTTTCGTTCGACAATGGAGGTCGATTGTGGTGAGGTCCCTGAGCCGGATACGGCTGGCCGCCGTCAATATCGACGGCGTCCTTCTCAATGACACGTTCAGCCCGGTGATCCACCGGTTCGTCACCGAACGGGGCGGCCGGTACACCGCCGACGTGGAGTACGCCGTCTTCTCCCAGCCCCGACTGGTGGCGGCCCGCGCGCTCGGCGCGGCGGCCGGGGTGGACTGGGCGCCGGAGCGGGTGCTGGAGGTCTACTTCCGGGAGCGCGCCGCGTACCTGGAGCACGAGCCGGTCCGGCTGCTCGACGGCGCCGTGGACCTGCTGCGCCGGCTGCGCGCCCTGGGCCTCGCCACCGTCTGCTACGGCGGCCTCGACGCCGCTCACTTCGACCGCCACCTCGGCGCGTACGCGGACCTCTTCGACGGCCCCCGGTACGTCTGCACCAACGATTTCCGGCCGGGAGTCGAGGAGATCACCACGGAGGTCTTCGGGCTCGGCCCCGACGAGGCGGTGTTCATCGACGACGTGGCCCGGGTCGCGGAGACGGCGCGTGAGCTCGGCGTGGCGTTCATCGGGCACCCCTCCGGCTTCGCCCACGGCTTCCAGGGCGAGTTGATGCGGGCTGCGGGCGTGCGGCACCTGGCCGGCTCGCTCTCCGCCATCGACGAGTCGCTGCTGCGCACCGTCGACGCCGAGGCCGCGGCCGGGACGTCGTGGGCGGCCCCCACCGGACAGGGCTACGCCGAACGACCGAGCATCATGGAGCCGGTTGACGGTGCCGCCCCCGACGGTACCGCTGCCGGAGCGTAAGTGAAGGGGTTCCCTTGATGAAGAGTGACCAGGGATTGCTGCGGGACCGGATCGTCCTGATCACCGGTGCCAGCAGTGGCATCGGCGCGGCGGCCGCATGGGTGTTCGCCCGCGAGGGGGCGACGGTCGTCCTGGCCGCCCGGCGCGAGGACCGGCTGCGCGAGCTGGTGACGGAGCTGTGCGACAAGGGAGCCGAGGCGGCGTACGTGGTCACCGATGTGACCCGGCGCGAGGACACCGCCCGCGCCGTCGGCTTTGCCGTGGAGAGATACGGAAGGCTTGACTCCGCTTTCAACAACGCGGGTTGGGGCGAGGGGCGCACCCCCCTCCATCTGATGGACGACGGCCTCTACGACGCCATCATGGACGTCAACGCCCGGGGCACCTGGAACTGCCTGCGGGACGAGATCACCGCCATGCTGGAGTCCGGCAACGGTGGTTCCATCGTCAACAACAGCAGTGTGGGCGGGCTGTTGGCCACCCCCGTGGCCGCCCCGTACGTGGCCGCCAAGCACGCGGTCATCGGATTCACCCGTGCGGCGGCGGCCGAATACGCGGCGAGCGGTATTCGGGTGAACGCCGTGGCCCCGGGCACCACGCGCACCGAGGTGGTGGCGGAGTGGTTCGAGCGGAACCCGGGAATCGAGGCGGCGTTGCACGCGGCGTCCCCGCAGCCCCGTACCGCCGAGCCGGCGGAGATAGCGGAGGCCGCGGCCTGGCTGCTGAGCGACCGTTCGTCCTTCGTCACCGGTGCCACCGTGCCCGTGGACGGGGGCTTCCACATGGTGTGACACGGGAGTTGGGCGACGGGCCGCGCTGCCCCGGACGAATTGGTATCGAGTGTATTGCGCCATGTTGCCAGACGGCTCTTGATAGGATACGTACTCGCCGGTTTGATTTCCGGGGCGACCGCGGCACGTATGGCCGGCGACATGTCGCCCTCGCCGCCGGGACGCGGCGGAGCTATCTCATCGATCCGGAGGCAGACCGTGGCAAAGCAGGACCGCGCGATCAGGACTCGCCAGTCCATTCTGGAAGCGGCCGCGGTGGTGTTCGACGAGCGGGGTTACGACGCCGCCACCATTACGGAGATCCTGGCCCGGGCCGAAGTGACCAAGGGGGCGCTGTATTTCCACTTCGCCTCCAAGGAGGAACTGGCGCTCGCCGTGATCGATGCCCAGATGATGACGGATCTCCCGGTCGCCGAGCCGGGCCGGGCGTCCAAGATGCAGGAAATGGTCGACATGGGCATGATCTTCGCCCACCGGCTGCTGGTGGACCCGCTGTTGCGCGGCAGCGTCCGGCTCACCCTCGAACACGGTTCGACGAACCTCAACCGCAGCGGCCCCTTCCACGGCTGGACGGATCTCCACACGCGTGTCCTGGCCGAGGGCAAGGAGCGCGGCGAGGTGCTGCCGCATGTGATCCCGGCCGACACGGCGGAGCTGATCGTCGGCGCGTACGCCGGCATCAACACCATGTCGCAGGCCATCAACAACCGTGCCGACCTGGAGCGTCGTGCCACGGTCCTCTACGAGCACGTGATGCCCAGCGTGGCCGTGCCCTCCGTGCTGGCCCGGCTCGACATGGCCCCCGGGCGCGGCGCGCGGGCCCTGGCGGAGGCGGAGCGGCAGCGCCGGCGGGCGGCCGAGGCGGAGGGCGCCCTCGAGGCCGCACCGGCCGGAGTCGGTTGATTCGCGGGCCGGTCCGGCGGGTCGTTCCCCTGGATTTTCACCGGGGTGGAGTGTCTTATTCCGTAAAAAGGGTGCCGCAGGGCACCCGTTTCTCTTAAGCTGGCCGGAAAGTGACGGCCGAAATCATTCGGCGGGCGTAGAGCAAACCGACGTGACGGTATTCAACCGTGTATCGGCCAGCCACTTTTTCCGAAGCGGCCGGCCCTGTTTCAGCCCGCGGTGACGGCCGGCGTGGCGGCCTCGCAGGCGGTGGAGTCCAGGATCTCCAGGGCGACCCGGAGGACGGCCGCGCGCTTGTCCTCGCGGTCCCCCGGCAGCGTGTCCAGGGTGAGCGCCCCGAAGTGGACGGCCAGGAGGGCACTGGAGAGCCGCACCCGGGTGTCCAGCGGCGCCTCGCCCGAGTGGAGCAGCCCGGAGACCGCCGTCACCCGCTCCCGGAGCTTCTCGCCGATGGCGAGCTCGCGCAATGTCGCCTGGTTCTCCTGGAGGATGTGGTAGATCGGCGCGGCCTCGCGCAGGGCCGCGCTGTAGCGGCGCAGCAGCTCGCGCTTGGTCTCCAGGGTGGCGGGCTGGTCCCGGCCCCAGGCGATCAGTTCGTCGACCGGGCGCCCGAGCTGCTCGGAGAGGGCGCCGAGGATGTCCTCCTTGGTCTTGAAGTGGTAGTACAGCGCGGCCTTGGTGACACCGAGCTCCTCGGCGATCTCCCGCAGCGAGGTCTTCTCGTAGCCGCGCGAGACGAAGAGGCCGAGGGCCGTCCGCTGGATGCGCTCGCGGGTGTCGCTCTTGCGTGGCTGGGGTGTGCTGCCCATGGGCTCACTCTCCTGCTGGTCCGTGGTGCGCTTTCTTTAAGTTCCTAACTAGCCCGTCGGCAAGTAAGTAACGGGCGGCCCCCCTCATCGGTGCCCTTGTGGCGGCCGGGACGGGTGCGACGGAGGGAATCTAGCCGGACGGCAGGCAAGGCCAAACCATACTTGACGCCCGGCTAGGGGCCTCCTACGCTTCCGGCCTAGCTGACTAGCCTGGCGGCAGGTACGTAAATGTGACTGGACCGAGGGGATGGTGCGCGTCGACATGGCACGACATGTTGCTGCCGCGATCGACTACTACGCACACGACTACTACGCGACGGGTCTCGCCGCGGCCGGTGGCACGCGCCATGACGCGCCCGCCGAAGCCGTCCCGGACGACCGTGCTCCGGCCGGCCGTTCCCCGGCCGAGCCCCTGCCCGCGGTATTCGAGGGGCTGAGCGTCCCGGTGCGGACGGCGGCCTCGTTGCTGGGGCTCTCCCCGTGGACCGTGGCGCATCTCATCGAGCGCGGCGAACTGCGCAGCGAGCGTGGCGGGCAATACCGGTACGTGACACTGACCAGTATTTTTTCCTATCGACGGCTGACCCGTTGAGGGTCTTTTGTATATCGCTATGAACGCCGGTCGGGCCTAGCACGTCCCACTGGATCGAACGAGTGAAACCCCGCAACCCAGGGAATGGGCCGGAGTTATTCAGAACGCTTTCTCTGTGGGGGCGCTACTCGATCGAAAGGCATAGACGTGCTCAAGAAGGTTCTCGCCACGGCCGCCCTGTCGGCTTCCGCGGTCGGCGCCGTCGCCTCGCCGGCGATGGCCATCGGAAACGACCAGGATGTCCTCAACGCCAATGGTGCCAAGACCGGTTACGGCAACACGTTCACCGGCGGCAAGGAAAGCCCGCAGATGAGCCTGATCCAGGGCACGCTGAACAAGCCGTGCATCGGCATCGGGAAGATCGGCATCCAGTCCCTCATCGGGGCCCTCAACATCGGTCTGCAGGACGTGCCGATCCTCACGTCGCAGCAGCAGCAGCAGTGCACCGACAACTCCACGATCAACGACGGGGACGACCCGCTGTCGCACATCCTCGACGAGATCCCGATCCTGTCGGGCAACGGCTCGGGCAACGGTCACTGACCGGACCGTCCGGCCACGGACAAGAGTCCCTCTGCGGCGGGTGTGCGGGACCCGCTGCGGGGGGACTCCCCTTTTTCCCGGAATGGGCCGAAGGAATGAAGGCCGATAACCTTCGCGATCGCTCCGAGTTAGGCAGTGAGTTCAGGAAGTTCGTCGACCGGAGCTGAGGGAAGAACGTGTTCAAGAAGGTTGTGGCCACGGCCGCGCTCGCGGTTTCCGCGGTCGGCGTGTCGTCGGCCCCCGCGTTCGCGTACGGCGGGGGTGACGCCAGGGACGTCTACAACGCCAACGGCGCCATGCAGATGTACGGCAACACCTACACCAGCGGCTATATGAGCCCGCAGATGGGCCTGATCAACGGCTCGTTCAACAAGCCGTGCATCGCCATCGGCAAGCTGGGCGTCCAGTCGCTCATCGGTGCGCTCGGCCTCGGGCTCCAGGACATCCCGATCCTGTCGTCGCAGCAGCAGCAGATGTGCACCGAGAACTCGACGATCAACGACGGGGACGACCCGCTGTCGCACATCCTCGACGACATCCCGATCCTGTCGGGCAATGGCTCCGGCAATGAGGGAGGTCTCTTCGGGGAGCTCGGCGGCCGTGGGCACGGTCACGGCCACGGCCACTGACGGCCGCGCCTGACCCGCTCGCCGCGGGAGCCGCCCTCCGGTCTCGGGGCCGGGGGGCGGCTCCCGCCGTTCCGGCTCCGGTGCGCTTCGGCCCTGGTCCGCTCCGGCTCTCGGGCGTCTCAGCTCTCGTGGTAGATGGTCAGCACCGCGCCGCCCACCTCCACGCGGCGGCGCCCCAGCCGCTCCCCCCGGCGCAGGGCGCGCAGGCAGTCGCGGAACATGGCCATCTCCTCGCCGGTCAGCACGGCGGCCGCCAGGTCGAGCAGTTCGGCGACGCTCCGTTCGGTGAGCACTTCGGGCAGTTCACCGGAGAGCAGGACCACGGATTCCCCGCAGCGCCCCCGGACGACGGCGTTGGACGTCGAGGCACCACTGACAACGAGCACACATTCCCCCTGGCTTCGGGCAGACCGAGACGATAGCCCGGTGGGGAGGCGCTCCTCGGGCGGACGCGAATATTCGCCGGGATGCGGGTGATCCGGGAACCGCTGCCGCCGCCGACGGCGTCCGGTAGGGAACTCCCGTGCGCAAACGGCCGGTTCAGCGTCCGTCCGGGTGATCCTTGGGCGCGCGTTCGAGCAACGACTCGACCAGGGCGGCCACATGCCGGCGGTCGTCGGAGGACAGCCGCTGGACACTCGCGATCAGCAGATCGACCTCCGGGTCCGCCGGGGCGGCCGGCTCCTGGGCGTCCGGGGCCGGCTCCGCGGTCGGGTAGAGGTGGATCCCGCAGGCCTCGGCGGCCGCGCGGCGCAGGGTGTCCAGGGGGAGCTCGAGTCCGCGCGACAGTCCTTCGAGCGTGGCCGGCTGCGGCATCCGCACCAGACGCTCGGCCGTGGCCAGATGGTGGACGGTCGAGCGCGGGACGCCGCCCCGCCGGGCGACCTCCCCGTAGGACCACCCCTGCCGGTCCAGTCGATCTTTGATGATCTGGCTCAGTGCGTTGGTCACTGACGGTCGCTTCCTGGTCTCGGCTGGCTCGGGCGCGCTCGGGTGAACCGATTCTACGGAGGGCGTCCAGAGGGATCTCCGGCGAACCGCTTGCGCGGCGTCGGCGGACCCCACTACTGTCCAATCTCGTTGGACAGCTTGTCCGACCGCATCGGACGCGAGCCGGGGGGTCCTGCCGTGTCCGTCCGCGTCATCGCGGTTCGCCACCGAACCGCCGTCCCGAGGGGGAACACCATGCTCGATGTGCATGAGCTCGACGCCGAGTCCGCCGAGCTGCTGCCGGGCCGTGAGGCCCTGGGGAAGCTCAAGTTCAGCTTCTCCCGCACCACGACCGTCACCAAGCACATCGCCAACGTCTCGGCGCACAACACGTCGACGGCGCTGAACGTCTGCTCGCCGGACGCCGTCGCCCAGTCGGCGGCCACGCAGGGCATCGCGATCCAGCAGTAACAGCCCGCCGCCGGAACAGAGTCGTCAGAACAGAAAGGCACTGCCATGAGCATGAACGCGCACGAGCTCGATGCCGAGTCCGCCGAGCTGCTGCCGGGTCGCGAGGCCCTGGGGAAGCTCAAGTTCAGCTTCTCCCGCACCACCAGCGTCACCAAGCACATCGCCAACGTCCACGCGCACAACGAGTCGCTCGCGGTGAACGACAACTCGCCGTTCGCGGTGGCGCAGTCCGAGGCGGCCCAGTCCATCTCCATCAAGCAGTAGGCCGGACCGGCCCACGCGCTCGGCGGACCGCGTCCAGGGGAAGCGCGGTCCGCCGATCCCCAGGGGGGGCTTGGGGGTTGGGGACAACGGTGGATCCGTCGCGATGCGTCCAGGGGGAGACAAGATGACGGTGGTCGGAGACCACGAGGCCGGCCGGAGCCGCCATCGCCGCACCGAGGGCACGAGCACGACGATCCACTTCGACACCGGGGGGACCGAGGTCCGGACAGGGGACAGCGGAGCCCCGGTGCCGGGTCCCGGTGGCTTTCCGTACGCCCTGTCACCGGCGTACGAGGAGGGGGAGGCCACCGGGACCCTGCTGCTGCCCACCGCGGGGCGGCCCGTACCGCCGCCCGTACCGCCGCCCGACGCGGGAGCCGTCGTCCCGCGGCTCAGCGCCGGGCTGCGGCTGCACGGCGAGTACCAGGGCTCGGGGTTCACCGAGCCCAAGTACATCGCCCGCCGCGGCGACGGCCAGGTGGTGCAGCTCTCCCGGCTGCTCCACCTGGTCGCCTCCGCCGTCGACGGACGGCGCGACACCCGGGCGATCGCCCGGGAGGTCAGCGCCTCCTTCGGCCGGGAGGTCAGCGCCGAGAACATCACCTATCTCGTGGAGACCAAGCTCCAGCCGCTCGGCATCACCGTGCCGCCCGGCCAGGAGAGCGACGAGGTCGACGGCCCGCGCTCGGACCTGCTGCTGGCCCTCAAGGGCCATCGCGTGATCTTCAACGAGCGGCGGGTCGCCGTGATCGCCCGCTCGCTGGCCTGGCTCCACCGCCCGCCCGTGGTGGCGGTCGTGCTGCTGCTGGCCGTGGCCATGGACACCTGGCTGTTCGGCTTCCACGGCGCGATGACGCCCGTGCTCAACGTCCTCGACCAGCCGCTGCTGCTGCTCGTGGTCTTCGGGCTGACCGTCGCCTCGCTCGTCTTCCACGAGTTCGGCCACGCCTCGGCGTGCAGATACGACGGCGCGACACCCGGCTGCATCGGCTGCGGCCTCTTCCTGATCTGGCCCTCGATGTACACGGACGTCACCGACGTCTACCGCATCGGCCGGGCCGGGCGGATCCGCACCGACCTGGGCGGGGTCTACTTCAACGTCGTCTTCATGCTGCTGCTGACCGGGGCGTACTTCGTCACCGGCCAGCCCTTTCTGCTCTGCGCGGTCTACCTGGGCCACTTCGAGGTGCTGGAACAGCTGATGCCGGCCGTCCGGCTCGACGGTTACTTCATCCTCGGCGACCTCGCCGGAGTGCCCGACCTCTACGGCAAGATCAAGCCGATCCTGCTGAGCGCGCTGCCCTGGCGCGGCACCGACCCCGCCGTCGCCGACCTCAAGCCGAGGACCCGGGTCGTCGTCACCGCCTGGGTGCTGACGATGGTCCCGCTGCTGGCCGCCGAGGTCGCCTACGCCCTGTGGAACCTCCCGCGCCTGGTCGCCACGGGCATCCGCTCCCTCACCCAGCAACTCACCGGCACCTACGAGGCGTTCGCCGACGGCCAGCCCGTCGCCGGGCTCGCCGGAGTGGTGGGCAGCCTGATGCTCATCGTGCCGCTGGCCGGTATGACGTACCTGTCCATCCGGCTCTCCGGACGGCTCGGCCGCAACGCCCTGCGCGCCACCTCCGGACGGCCCCGGCTGCGCGCCGCGCTCGTCCTGGGCGTCGCCGTCGTGGCCACCACCCTCGCCTACGCCTGGACCAGCGGCGTCACACCCAAGCCGCTGCCGCCCAAGCCGCCGATCGCGCCGATCCTCCAGCCCAACGTCCCCACCGTGCCGCCCGTGCCCGACCCGGCCGAGCCCGTCGCGCCGCGCCCCGTCCCCGGGCGCGCCCCGGGCGGAGCCGGCCCGGACGCGGCCACCCCGGTGCTCTCCCCGCT
>NZ_JAILXP010000204.1 GCF_020740895.1 Streptomyces sp. UNOB3_S3
TGACGGTGCCGTACTGGATGGCCCGGCGCTTCGCCGGCGCCGCGGGCACGCCCCTCGACAGCGAGGCGTTACTCTCCTTCCGCTTCGCCACCCCGGGCGGGCCCGCGTCCGTGGTCGTCCGGCGGGGCCAGAGCGACCTGCTGATCCTGTGGCAGGTCTTCCTGCGCCGCTTCTACGAGCTCGACGCCGTCTACGCGCTGGACGAGCCCCTCACCACCCTCGACACGGTGGTGGACCTCGGCGGCAACACCGGCCTGGCCGCCGCCTATCTGACGGCCCGCTACCGGCCGCGCAGACTGCTGACGGTCGAGCCCATCGCGGAGAGCCTCGCGGTGCTGCGGCGGAACGCCGCGCTGTCCGGCCTGGACTGGACCGTCGAGCCGC
Source organism: Streptomyces sp. UNOB3_S3 (assembly GCF_020740895.1). GTDB lineage: Bacteria > Actinomycetota > Actinomycetes > Streptomycetales > Streptomycetaceae > Streptomyces. The sequence goes on from NZ_JAILXP010000204.1 coordinate 385, forward strand.
TGGCCGTCGACGGCCGGGAAGGGGAACTGGAGTTCGCGGTGAGCGGCTTCTGGGACACCTGCACCGCCGTCCCCGCCGTCCGCGAGCTGCGCCGCAGCCGCCCGCACCGGCTGGAGAACGTCCTGGCCCGGCCGCCGCGCACGGTGCGGGCGGTCACCGTGGAACAGCTGCTGGACGAGCACGGCATCGACCGCGTCGACCTGCTGAAGGTCGACGTCGAGGGCAGCGAGTCCGGGATCTTCGCCGAGCCCCGGCCGTGGATGACCCGGGTGGCGCGGATCGTGATGGAGATCCACGACAAGTACATCGACGGCATCGCCGTCCGCTCCACACTGGCCCGGGCCGGCTTCCGCCGCGTCCCGCCCCGGATCCCCGACCCGGTCGGCTTCAACCCCGTGGAACTCTACGTCCGCCGTGCGTAGCCGCGGCTAGGAACGCGTGAACCACCGCTGGTCGGGGTTGTAGTGGCAGTCCCACAGGACCAGCGGTGTCCCGTTCGCGGTGCTGCCGTTGTTGGCCAGCCCCACGCACTTGTTCTGTCCCGCCCCGGAGACGAGGGCGGCATTGCCGTCGCCCAGGGGCTGCATCCGCCACCACTGGTCGGGGTGGAGGTGACAGTCCCACAGCACGAGGCGCGTTCCGTTCGCCGTGCTGCCGTTGTCCGCCAGGCCTATGCATTTGCCGTACGGATAGCCGGAGGCGTTGCTGCGCAGGGAGACACCGTCGTCGCCCTTGTACCACCACTGGTCGAAGTTGAGGTGGCAGTCCCACAGGACGAGGATCGTCCCGTTCGCGGTACTGCCGTTGTTCGCCAGCCCCACGCACTTGTTGCCGTTCGGGTCGGCCGCGTTCCGCAGGTTGAAGAGCGGGCCGGGGCCGGCCTGGGTCGCCGGGGGCGGCGTCGACGGCGCCGCCGTGGCCGTCGTCCCGGTCAGGGCGAGCGCGAGGCTCGCGACCATCGTGCTCAAGGATCTCAGCCGGCGGTTCGGGCGGTTCGGGCGGTTCACGTGAGGGTTCATGCGGAGTCCTTCCCCATGGTGGGCCTCTCGGGCGCCGCTCAAGCATGGCCGCCGCACCCGGCGCCGTACACCCCGGATCCGGTCAGGCCCCGCACCGCACCGGGGCGGCCCCGGGCCCGCCCCGAGGGTCCGGGGACGCCACCACCGCGTCTCCATTTCCCCTTCGCGGTCACGTTACTTACCGTGGAAGAAGAAGAGGGATAAAACGCTACATTCCACACGTCAAAAGCTCGACGTGAAGATTCCGGAGACGCCGGCGTCCGGGCCCATCGGATGAACGGCGTCCACCGCTCATCCGTACATATGGACAGGCAAGGCGCACATGCTGCGGATCCGCCCCGCAGGGAGAGGTCATGGCAGAGTCGACAACGGCCACGGGGTCCGCCGGGACCCGGGCCACGGGCGCCCCGCCCGACGTCCGGACCCTGGCGGAATACTTCGAATACGCTTGTGACAAAGCCCCGCACCGCACCGCCGTCATCTGCGACGGACGGCGCCTCGGCTACGCGGAGCTCGACCGCCGGGCCAACCGGCTGGCCCATCTGCTCCGGGCGCGCGGCGCCGGGGAGGGCTCGCGGGTGGGAATCCTGCTCGACCGTTCCGCCGACTGCTACACCGCCCTTCTCGCGGTGCTCAAGGCGGGCGCCGCCTATGTGCCCCTCGACCCGTCCTTCCCTGCCGACCGGCTGGCGTTCATCGCCCATGACGCGGAGCTGTCCGACCTGGTGACGGCCTCGTCCCGGAGCGGGAGGACCCGCGACCTGCACTGCCCCGTCCTGGAACTGGACCGCGCGGAGGAGCTGCTGGCCCGCCGGCCGGACACCCGGCCCGGGGTCCGGCCCGGCCCGTCCTCGCTGTGCTACGTCATCTACACCTCCGGCACCACCGGCCGCCCCAAGGGCGTGGCCGTGTCGCACGCGAGCATCGTCAACTTCCTGCGCGTGGTCGCCCCCATCTACCGCGTACGGCCGGAGGACCGGGTCTACCAGGGCCTCTCCCTAGCCTTCGACTTCGCCGTCGAGGAGATCTGGCCGACGTGGCTGGCCGGGGCGACCCTCGTCGCGGGGCCCGGTGACGACCGGCGGGCCGGCGAGGGGCTGAACGGCTTCCTGATCGAGCACGGGATCACGGTGCTGTGCTGCGTCCCCACCCTCCTGATGACGCTGGAGGCGGAGGTGCCCACCCTGCGCAGCCTCCTCGTCAGCGGCGAGGCGTGCCCTCCCGGCCTGGTACGCCGCTGGTGGCGCCCCGGCCGGCGCATCCTCAACGCCTACGGCCCCACGGAGGCGACGGTCACCGCCACCTGTGGCGAGCTCGCCCCCGACCGGCCGGTCACCATCGGCACGCCCCTGCCCACCTACCGTGTCTACATCCTCGACGAGAAGCTCCGCCCGGTCGCCCGGGGCGAGAGCGGCGAGATCTGCATCGGCGGCCCCGGAGTCGCCCTGGGCTACGTCAACCGCCCCGAGCTCACCGCCGAGCGGTTCGTCCCCAACCCGGTGCCGGGCGACCGCGACCGCGCCCCCCGCGTCTACCGCACGGGCGACCGGGGCCGCTTCACCGGGGCGGGAGAGCTCGAATACCTGGGCCGCACCGACACCCAGGTGAAGATCCGCGGCTACCGCATAGAACTCGCCGAGATCGAAACGGTCCTGCGCGAGGACCGGGCGGTCGGGAACGCCGTCGTCACACCCCTGGAACGCGAGGGCGTCGCCCAGGGCCTGATCGGCTACGTCACCCTCACCGGCCACGCCGCCGACCGGCCCTCCGACGAGGAGCTGCGCGAGCGGCTGCGGGTCCGGCTGCGCAACAGGCTTCCCGGCTACATGGTCCCCTCGTTCCTGGAAGTGCTCCCCGAGTTCCCGCTGCTGGCCGCCGACAAGGTGGACCGGGCCGCGCTCCCCGCGCCCGTCTCCCCGCCGCTCGCCCGCCGCACCCAGCCGCGCACCGCCCCGGCGACACCGCTGGAGCGGCGGCTGACCGCCCTCTGGCAGGACATCCTGGGCGCCGGCGGGACCGACAGCGATGGCGGCGGGCTCTCCGTCGAGGACGACTTCTTCTGCGACCTCGGCGGTCACTCCATGACCGCGGCCCGGCTGATCTCCCGGATGCGCCAGGACCCCGCGTTCGGCGACGTGGCCATGGGCGACCTCTACGCCCACCCGACCGTCCGGGACCTGGCCGCCTTCATCGCGTCCGCCCGTTCGCAGACACCCGCGCGCGAGACGCCCGCGCCCCCTCCCCTGCGGCACTCCACCCTCCGCGTGGCGGTCTGCGGCATCGCCCAGCTCATGGGGCTGTACCTGTGGCTGCTGCTGCCGTCGGTCGCCGCGGTGGCCCTGCTGTACCGCCTCTTCGAGGCGTGGCGCGTCCCCGTGCGGGCACCGCCGGCGGGCAGCGCGCTGGACGTGGCCGGGCATCTCCCGATGCCGGTGTTCCTGCTGCTGACCGCGGGCTGGCTGGTCCTCACCCTGGGCGTGCTGCCGCTGTTCGTCTGCCGGCTGCTCATGGCCGGTGTGCGCCCCGGGGACTATCCCCTGTGGGGCGTCACCTATCTGCGGTTCTGGCTGCACGGCAGGGTACTTGCCACATCGCCGGTCGCCCTGCTGCCCGGTTCGCCGCTCTTCGCCGTCTGTCTGCGCCTGCTCGGCGCCCGGATCGGGCGGGGCTGCCACCTGTCGGCGCTCTTCTTCCCGGCCTCGCTCGTGGAGATCGGCGAGCGGACCAGCGTCGGCTACGGCGCCCGCGTCCAGCCGTACACCGTCACGGGCGGCCGGCTGCGGCTCGGGCCCGTGCGGATCGGCTCCGGCTGCTTCGTGGGCGCCAACAGTGTGGTGCTCCCCGGTGCCGTCATCGGCGACGGGGCCTCGGTCGGCGAGCAGTCGCTCGTCCCCGAGGGCCAGGTCGTCCCCGCCGGCGAGCACTGGGCCGGCGCGCCCGTGACCCGCCGGGACGCCACCCCGCCCCTGCTCGCGGACATGGCCGCCCGCGCCGACGACGAACGTCCCTGGCCCGTCCCGGTGCTGGCGGGCTACGCGGCGGGCGCGCTGCTCTTCACGCTTGTCCCCCTGCTGTCGATCTCCGTCCCCCCGGTGATCGTGGCGGGCACGGCCTGGCGCTACGGCTTCGCCTGGGCCTGCGCGGCGGCGGCCGTGGCCGGGCCCGTGGCCGTGCTGGGCATCTGCGGGGCCGTCCTCCTCGTCAAGAAGGCCCTCATGCGCACCGCGCCCGCCGGGCTCCACATCGAGCGCGGCGCCTTCGGGGTGCGCAAGTGGATCAGCGACGGCATGCTCACACAGAGCCTGACGCTTACCCACGCCCTGTACTCCACCCTCTACCTCGTGCCCTTCCTGCGGTGGCTGGGCGCGCGGACGGGACGCTGGGCGGAGGTGGCGACGGTGAGCTTCGTCGACCCCGACATGCTGGTCATCGGCGAGCAGAGCTTCGTCGCGGACATCAGCATGGTGGGCCCGGCCGTCTTCCACCGGGGCCGGATCGCGCTCGCGCCCGCCGAGGTGGGGCGGCGCGCCTTCGTCGGCAACGGGGCGCTGGTGCCCGGCTCCTGCCGGATCGGCGACAACGCCCTCCTGGGCGTCCACTCCCTCGCTCCCGAGACGCCCCTCGCCCCCGAGACGACCTGGCTGGGCTCCCCCGCGATCTTCCTGCCGCACCGCGAGGCCAGCAAGGCGTTCGACCCCAAGCTGACCTACAGCCCGACCCGGGGGCTGATCGCCGCGCGCCTGGCCATCGAGTACTTCCGGGTGACCCTGCCCGCGACGATCGGCGCGCTGTGCGGCCTCGGCAGCCTCTACCTGGCGCTGCGCGTGGCCGAGGCCTCCCGGCCCCTGGTGCTGTTCCTCGTCGCCCCGGCCCTGGTGCTGCTGGCGGGGCTGGCCGCCACCCTGGTCACGGTGGTGATCAAATGGCTGGTCGTGGGCCGCTACCGGCCGCGCGAGGAGCCCCTGTGGAGCGTCTGGGTCCGGCGTACGGAGCTGGTCACCGGCCTGTTCGAGAACCTGGTCGTGCCCGCCTTCCTCAATCTGCTGACCGGCACACCGTGGATCTGCTGGATGCTGCGGCTGTTCGGCGCGCGGATCGGGCGGCGGGTGTGGCTGTCCACCACGTACCTGACGGAGTTCGACCTCGTCGAGGTCGGCGACGACGCGGCGGTCGGGGAGGTCACCTCCCTCCAGACGCATCTGTTCGAGGACCGGGTGATGAAGATGTCCCACGTCACGGTCGGAGCGTCGGCGTCGGTCGGCGTGCGCTCCGTCGTCCTGTACGGCGCGCGGGTGGGATCCGGTGCCCGGCTCGACTCGATGTCCCTCGTGATGAAGGGCGAGTCCCTGCCCGACGGCACGAGCTGGCGGGGCATCCCCGCCCGGCCCGCCACCGCGCCCGTAAGCACGACCGCGGAGGCGGCCCCCGAAGCGAACGCCGAGGCGACCGCAGGAGGTGCGTCATGACCTCGCTCGTCATCCCCCGCCCGCTGACCGCCCCGTATGTCGACGGTGAGCTGCCCGGCCCGCTCTCCGCCGAGCTGCTGGCCCGTCAGGAGCTCCGGGAGTCCGGCGCCCGGACGTACCCGAGGCATCTGCCGATCGCCCTGGAGGAGGGCTCCGGGAGCTTCGTCCGAGACGTCGACGGCAATGTCTTCATCGACTTCCTCGCCGGCGCCGGGGTGCTCTCCCTGGGCCACAACCACCCCGAGGTCGTCGCGAGCGTGACCCGGCAGCTGGGGCTGCTCGCCCACGGCCTGGACTTCCCCACCCCGGCCAAGGACGCCTTCACCGAGGCCCAGCTGTCCATGCTCCGCCCGGAGCTCCGCGACAAGATGAAGATCCACTTCTGTGGGCCCACCGGCGCCAACGCGGTCGAGGCCGCCGTCAAGCTGTGCAAGACCGCGACCGGCCGCGGGGACGTCGTCTCCTTCCAGGGCGGTTTCCACGGCAGTACGCACGCCGCCATGGCGCTCAGCGGGCTGGTGTCCGCCAAGCGGAACGTGGCCAACACCATGCCCGGCGTCCATTTCTTCCCGTACAACGACGCCGGGTACCTGGAGCGGGCGCTGACCGACAGCCTCGGGGGCGTCCCGCTGCCCGCCGCCGTCCTGCTGGAGCTGGTGCAGGGCGAGGGCGGCGTGGTCCCGGCCCGCCCCGAATTCGCCCGGCGGGTGCGGGAGCTGACCCGTGACCTCGGCGTGCCCCTGGTGGTCGACGAGGTGCAGACGGGCTGCGGGCGCACCGGCACGTGGTTCGCGTTCGAGCAGTACGGCATCGAGCCGGACGTGGTCGTGGCGTCCAAGGCCCTGAGCGGCATCGGCATGCCGGTCGCCGTCATCCTCTACGACGCCGCGCTGGACACCTGGGAGGCCGGTGCGCACATCGGCACCTTCCGGGGCAACCAGCTGGCGTTCGCCGCGGGGGTGGAGGCGATCCAGGTGATCCGGCGCGACGACGTACTGGGCAACGTCCGGCGGCGCGGCGAGCAGATCGCCGCCCGGCTGGCGCCGCTGACGGGCCGTCCATGGGTCCGCGAGGTGCGGGGCCGGGGCCTGATGTGGGGCGTCGAGCTGGCCGATCCCGCGACCGGCCGGCCCGCGACCGCGGCCGCCTCGGCGGTGCAGGCCCACGCGCTGCGCCACGGGCTGATCGTGGAGCTCGGCGGCCGGGAGGACTGTGTCGTACGGATCCTGCCGCCGCTCAATGTGACGGCCGAGGTCGTCGACACCGCCTGCTCGATCCTCGTCGACGCGGTCACCGCCCGCGCCCCGTCCCCGTAGTCCCACCGCACGTACTCCGTACACGTACTCCGTAGTGGAAGGCCCCGAACGATGCTCATCGTCCAGAAATACGGCGGCTCCTCGGTAGGGAGTACCGAGCGGATCCGGCGCGTCGCCGAACGCATCGTCGCCACGCACGAGGAGGGCCACGACCTCGTCGTGGTGGTCTCCGCGATGGGCGACACCACCGATCGGCTCCTCGGGCTGGCGGGGGAGCTGGCCCCCGTCCCCTCCCGTCGCGAGCTGGACATGCTGCTGAGCGCCGGCGAGCGCATATCCAACGCGCTGGTGGCCATGGCGGTCCAGACGCTGGGGGTGCCGGCGTGCTCCTTCTCGGGCCCGCAGGCCGGTGTGATCACCAGCTCGGTGCACGGCCGGGCCCGGATCATCGGCGTCGAGCCCACCCGGGTGCGGCAGGCGCTCGACCGCGGGATGGTCGTGCTGGTCGCGGGGTTCCAGGGCGTCAGCCGGGAGACCGGCGAGGACACCACGCTGGGCCGCGGCGGCTCCGACACCACGGCGATCGCGCTGGCCGCCGCGCTCAAGGCGGACGTCTGCGAGATCTACACCGACGTGGACGGCGTCCACACCGCCGACCCCCATCTGGTGCCGCAGGCCAGACCGCTGTCCCGGCTGGACTACGACACGATGCTGGAACTGGCCGCGAGCGGCGCCAAGGTGCTGGCCCCGCGCAGCGTGGAGTACGCCCGCCGGCACGGTGTGACCGTGCGCGTCCGCGCCTCCGACGGCGGCTGCCCCGGCACGGTGGTGTCGGCGCGCCCGGACGAACCGGAGCGCGGCGCGTGCGCGGAGCACGCCGCCTGCCCGGAGCGCGCGCCGTTCGCGGGCGTCGCGCACGACCTGTCCACGGCCGAGGTCACCGTGACCGCCGTCCCGGCCCGGCAGGGGGCCGTGTCCACGGTGTTCCGGGTGGTGGCGGACGCCGGTGCCGAGATCGACACGGTCGTCCAGCCGACGGTGTACGGGCCCGGCGCGCGGGCCGGCGACATCAGGTTCGTCCTCCCGAAGAGCGATGTGCCCGCCGTGCTCGCGGCACTGTGCGAGCACCGCGCCGAGATCGGCCACGAGGACGTGATCTGCCGCGACGACATCGGCAAGGTCTCGCTCGTCGGCTCCGGCATCCGGACGCGCACGGGCGCGATCGCGACGTTCTGCGAGACGCTGGCCCGGGCGGACGTGCGGTTCGAGACCGTCTCGGCGACGGAGACCCGGATCTCGGTGCTCTGCCCGGCCGCCCGGCTCCCGGACGCGCTGCGCGCGCTGCACCGGTCCTTCGGCCTCGGCGCGGACGCCGAGCCGGCCAAGCGCGTGGTCCCGTCCGGCAGGGCGGCGCGCGCGGCGTGCGCCGGGGCCGAACCGGCGCGTGCGGGCGTCTGTCGGTAACTCCTACACAGAGCTAAAATGATGGTATGGCCGCAGGGAGTCTTCCCGACGAGCTCGCCGGAGTGCTCTCCGGTATCCAGCGGATCGCCCGCCGGAGGCTCTGGCACGGCCTTCCGGTGCCACGGCCCCGTGGCGCCCAGGTCGAACTGATGCGACTGGTCACGGCCCGCCCCGGCATCGGCGTCTCGGCCGCCGCCCGCGAGCTGTGCCTGGCCGCCAACACCGTCAGCACACTGGTCGGTCAGCTGATGTCGGCCGGCCTGCTGCGCCGGGCGGCCGACCCCGGGGACGGGCGCGCCGCGCTGCTCTTCCCGACGCCGTCGTGCGGGGAACGGCTTCGGGACTGGGACGCGCGGCGCGCCGCGCTCTTCCGGGACCACGTCCGGAAGCTCACGGACGAGGACCGGGCGGCCCTGGCGGCCGCGCTGCCGGCGCTGCGCAGACTCGCCGCGTCGATGCGGGACGCGGAGCCCGTCTGACACCGCGGAGGTGCCATGACCACTTCCACCCCTCACCACTCGAGGACCGCCGGGGAGACCGCGGACACGGCGGCGCTCAGCTGCGTCGACCTCCACTACGCGTTCGGCGCCACCAAGGCCGTGGACGGCCTGGACCTGAGGGTCGAGCAGGGCGAGGTCTTCGGCCTCCTGGGCCCCAACGGCGCGGGCAAGACGACCACGATCCGCGCGGTCACCACGCTGCTGCCCGTCCCGCCGGGCGTCGTCGAGGTCTTCGGGCACGACGCGGCCCGGCAGAAGATGGCCGTCCGGCGGCTGCTCGGCTATGTGCCCCAGCAGTTGTCCGCCGACGCCAACCTCACCGGCCACGAGAACGTGGCCCTCTTCGCCCGGGTCTTCGACGTTCCCCGCCGCGAACGCGCCGCGCGCGTCGCGCAGGCGCTGGACGCGGTCGGCCTGGCCGACGCCGCGCAGCGGTCGGCCGGCACGTACTCGGGCGGCATGGTCCGCCGCCTCGAACTGGCCCAGGCCCTGGTGAGCGCACCGCGTCTGCTGATCCTGGACGAGCCGACCATCGGCATGGACCCGATCGCCCGCGACAGCGTCTGGGAGCGCATCTCCGACATCCGCGCGGGCACGGGCATGACCGTGCTGGTGACCACCCACTCCATGGAGGAGGCCGACCAGCGCTGCGACCGGCTGGCGCTGATGCACCGCGGGCGGATCCGCGCGCTGGGCACGCCCGAGGAGCTCAAGGCACAATTGATCGCCCACCGCCGGGAGTCCGGCGCAACGAGCCTGCCGCCGCCCTCCCTGGAGGACGTCTTCCGGCACTTCGCGGGCAGCGGGCTGGGCGACGCCGGCCCCGACGAGCAGCGAGGGGAGTTCAGCGATGTCCGCCGTACCCGCCGCACCGCGTCCCGCGTCGGCTGACGCCACGCCGGGCGGGACCGTCTCCCCGGAACCGGAACAGCGGTTCGCGCTGCTGCTGTCCCCGCCGCGCGCCCGCGGCGGGCTGCGGGTCGTCCCGGCCCGGGTGGCCGCGATGTGCGCGGTCGAGCTCCAGAAGCTGCGGCACGACCGCACCGAGCTCTACACCCGGGCCGTCCAGCCGGCGCTCTGGCTGCTGATCTTCGGCGAGACCTTCACCCGGATGCGCGTCATCCCCACGGGGAACGTCCCCTACATCGACTACCTCGCCCCCGGGATCATCGCCCAGTCGGCGATGTTCATCGCCATCTTCTACGGCATCATGATCATCTGGGAGCGGGACTCCGGCGTCCTCACCAAGCTCCTGGTCACCCCCACCCCCAGAGCCGCGCTGATCACCGGCAAGGCGTTCGCGTCCGGGGTGAAGGCGGTGATCCAGGCCGTGGTCGTCATCGCGATCGCCGCCGTGCTGGGCGTCGCGCTCACCTGGAACCCGCTGAAGCTGCTGGGCGTCGTCGTGGTCGTCCTCCTCGGCTCGGCCTTCTTCTCCTGCCTGTCGATGACGATCGCCGGGATCGTGCTCACCCGCGACCGGCTGATGGGCATCGGCCAGGCCATCACCATGCCGCTGTTCTTCGGCTCCAACGCCCTCTACCCGGTGGACGTGATGCCCACCTGGCTGCGGACGTTCAGCGCCGTGAACCCGCTCAGCTACCAGGTGGACGCCCTGCGCGGACTCCTCATCGGCACCCACGCCCACCTCGTCACCGACTTCGCCGTCCTCACCCTCGCCGCGCTCCTGGGCATCGCCGCGGCGGCCTCCCTGCTGGGCCGGCTGGCCCGCTGAGACCGTGCGCTCCCGGCACCGCTACTTCCCCGGCCACGGGAGCACGGCCTTCCACGTATCGCGCTACCGGCTGCGCCTCGACTGGCGGCCCGGTTCGGGCCGCGTCCTCGCCGACGCGGCCCTCACCGTCGTCCCCACGTGCCCCCTGGACACGCTCGACCTCGACCTGGCGCGCCTGCGTGTCACCCGCGCCACGGTCGCCGGCACGGCCGTGGCCTTCCGGCACCGCAAGAAGAAGCTCCGCCTCGGACCGGAACGCCCCCTGCCGGCGGGCGAGCCCGTCGAGGTCACCGTCGCCTACCGCGGGGTGCCCCGGCCCGTCGGCCTGCCCGGACTGGACGACGCGGCGGGCTGGTTCCGCACCCGGGACGGCGTCCGGGTCGCCAGTGAGCCGGTGGGCGCCCCGTCCTGGTACCCCTGCAACGACCGCCCCGACGACAAGGCCGCCTACCGCTTCGAGATCACGGCCCCCGGTCCCTACCGGGTGTGCGCCAACGGCCGGCTGACGGAGCGCCGGGCGGCGGGGGCGGGCCGCACCACGTGGGTGTACGAGCACGCGGGCCCGATGGCGCCGTACCTGGCGACCGTCGCCATCGGCCGCTTCGTCCTCACCGAGCAGTCCGGCGGCCCGCCGGGCGTCGTGCTGCGCAACGCCTTCCCGGAGCGGATGGCGGACCGGGCGGCGTACGACTTCGGCCGGCAGCCGTGGATGCTGCGGGTGTTCACGGACCTCTTCGGCCCGTACCCCTTCGGGGAGTACGGGGTCGTGGTCGTGGATGGCGACGTCGGGGACCCGCTGGAGGCGCAGACCTGCCCGGTCTTCGGCACCGACCGCGTCGACGGCGTCCGGGGCCACGAGGACGAGGTGGCGCACGAGCTGGCCCACCAGTGGTTCGGCGACCACGTGGGGATCGGCGGCTGGCGGGACCTGTGGCTGAAGGAGGCCTTCGCGACGTACGCCGAGTGGCTGTGGTGGGAGGCCTCCGGCGGGCCGGCCGCGTCGGCGACGGCCCGCTCGGAGATGGCCGGGCTGCGGCGGGACGGGACACCGAGGGGGTCGGTCCTGGCGGACCCCGGGCCGGGCGAGATGTACGAGGACTGGATGTACAGCCGCGGCGCGTGCACGCTCCACGCGCTGCAGCAGACCGTGGGCGACGACGCGTTCTTCCGCCTGGCCCGCGAACTGCTCGCCCGGTACGGGGGCGGCGCGTGCGATACGGAACGGTTCATCGCGCTGGCGGATGAGGTGACGGGCAGGGAGCTGGGCGGGTTCTTCACCGGCTGGCTCCACGAGCGGGCGCTGCCGGAACTGCCGGCCGGCGGTGGGTAGATGGGCGGGACGCGTGCTCAGGCGCGTCCCGGGTGCCCGGGGAAGACCCGTTCCAGCGCTCCCCAGCCGGTGTCGTGAGCGCACTCGGCCGCCTCGGCCCGGCCACCGCCCCGGACGCCGAACAGCCGCTTGGCGAGGAGCAGATACAGCACCACGGCCATGATCCAGAGGGTGGACGCGTGCGCGGCGAAGGCCTTGTCGAGGTCCTTGAGCAGGCCGTGGTTCGTCAGTCCGCTCGGCCCTCCGACGCCGTTCTGGACCGCGTCGACGATCCGGTAGAACGGCTTCTGGAGCCGGCTCCGCTCATGGACGAACACGAAGACGGTGGCGGCCAGTACGGCGAGAACGACGAAGTGCGGCATCCGGTCGACGGCGATCAGCCGCAGGACGTACCGGTCCCGCAACGGCCTGCCGCGCAACGGGAGTGCGATCTCCTCCCGCCCGGGCGGGAACTCCCGCTGCGGCCGGGCGGGCGCGGCGGCGTCGGCGCGGCCCGGGACTGGCTCCTCGCCGAACTGCGCCGCTGCGCACAGGCCTCCGCCGGCCGGATGA
>NZ_JAILXP010000205.1 GCF_020740895.1 Streptomyces sp. UNOB3_S3
CGCGCGACCCGCACACCTTCGCCCACCTCCCCGCCCGCGAGGCGTACATCGCCTCCCACATCGACCGTCTGCCCGACGGCGCGGCGATGGACGTGAAGACGCTCGCCAAGGAGCTGCCCTACGGGCAGCAGGCCCTCCGCACCGCCCTCAACAACCTCTCCGAGGCGGGCCACCTCCGCCGCATCCGCGAACCCGCCGGTGACGACACCACGCAGTGGGTCTTCCGCACGTACTTTTCTCGCACGGCACGCAGCGACGCTTGGTGGGAGCGCTGGCTGAACGAGGGCGACGAGCCGCAGCCCGACGCGAAGCCGCAGCGCTCACCGGCGTACGTGGCCCTCGCCGCCCTCGGCCTCGCCGACGCCCGCCTCGCCCTCTCGGCGAGAGAGTGCGCCGACCTCGAACCCCTGGCGGCGGAATGGCTGGCAAGCGGCATCCCACCCTCCCAGCTCATCGTCACCCTCACCGCCGGACTCCCGTCCGTCGTCCACTCCCCCGTCGCAATCACCCGAAAGCGGCTCGCGACGAAGATGCCCCCGGCGCCGCAGCCGACGCCGACGCCGGGCCGCCGCATCATGGAGTGCACGTCCTGCCGCACCCCGGGCCGCCCGGAGGCGCTCTCCGGCGGGCTCTGCCGCGTCTGCCGGGGGGTGGACGTCCATCCGGGCGCGGGGCCGAGCCCGCAGGAGCGGGCGGCGGCCGTACGGGCGCACGCCGACCGCGTGCGGGCCGGGTTCAGGCACGCGGAACGCGGCTGAGCGCCTTGCGCACGGCGTCCGTCACGGAACCGCTCCAGAGGCCCAATTCCTCAAGCCACGTGGCCACCTGGCTCAAGGGCTGACCGACACGGAGCGAGGTACGAAGGAGATCCCCCAAGGAGAAGTCCTCCATGACATCGAACCGCAAGTCCTTGCCGGGGTCGCCCTTTTTGATCAGTGTCAGCGCCGCGTCGAAGGTCAGCCCCTCCGGCAGCTCGTCCCGCGCGAGGAGGGCGCCGTAGCCACGGAGGTACCACGCGACCTCGCTCGGCTCCGTCCGCAGCATGTCCGCCACCTTTACGACATGGGCGTAGGGCAAGGCCTGCGCGGTATTCAGACCCCACCACAGGGATTCGTCGGTGACCAGTTCCTTGTCCATCCGCGTCGGCGTGGAAGGAAGCTTCAGCGGAACGTCGATGCCATAGGCCCGAAGGCGGTCGATGACCTCCTGGGGCGCACGGCCGGCGTCATGGAAAAGATGCCGGTACAAGATCCCTTTGCCCGGTCGCAGATAGCCGCCGAGGCTCCACAGCAGCCGGGCGTCATCGGGGTGCGCGTCGGCCGGGAACGCCGAAGGGGTGGTGAAGCCCAGATAGGTGAGCTCCGCCAGCAACTGCCCTGGCGGGATCCCCAGCTTCTCGGAATTACTGAGCACCTGACCGGCGGGGACCGATTCCCCCTGCGAGCGCCAGGGCCATTTCCCGTCGGCGTTCGCACTCAGCAGGATGACGGTCCTGGCGTCGGGACGGTCGGACAGACCGGTCACGTCATAGCGCAGACCGTACGCGGCGAGCCTGGCGCACACTTCGGGGACCGGAATGTCCAGCACCTGACTCGCCTTGGCGACGTGGCCGGGGGGAACGACCTCATCGGGGTCCAGCCAGCCGGTTTGGCCGGTGGCCCCGGGGTCCTTGAGGAGCAACGGGTCGTACTCGTCCGCCACCGCGAGGGTCACCACCGCGTCCCGGACCGGAACACCCAGGTCTCTCCAGCGCACGGCCGCTTCTTCGACGCCCACTCCCATGAACCGTGCCACGCTCCGCAGCTCCCCCACGGACACGGGCCGGTCCCCGGTGCGTATTCCCAGCTCTTCGGCGCGCCGGGCCGCCGACTGCCAGGTGATGCCGAGCTCGTCCGCCATGTTGGCGCACAGCCCGAGGACCCTGGTGTATCCCACATCGCGGGCGTTCCAGTGCCGGTAGTGGGCCTCATCGCTCCTCGAGAGCAACAGGTCGTCGGAGGGCAGGGCCGGGCGTACCCGTACGTCCTGGATCTCCGGGCACACCTCTGCCAGAGCTGTCAGGGCGGCATTGGGCCCGTGGGCGATGACGCGCCAGAGCAGGATGTGATCGAGCGGCTCGCCGAGGATCTTCGTCCACGGCAGGTCCCGCAACGTGTCGCGCCGGTCGTTCGCCCCGAAGGCCTTCGCGGGGAGAACCCTCATGTCGGCGGGGAGACACCCGGTCGTGGCCATGTCGATCCGGTGGCCCTCGTACTCCAGCACCCGTCCCGCGTCGATCGTCGCCTTGGTGACCAGCTCCGCCAGGCACACGCTGGAGTCGACGAGACGGCAGATCCACTCGTAGCGGGGCAGCTCCTCGTCGCTCGCGAGCAGGCTCTTCAGGGCCGGTACCAGGAGGTCGCTCACGTGCCCCGACACATCGTCCAGAATCCGGGACCGGTCGACCGAGAGCCGCCCGGGGGCGTGCCCGCCGGAGAGGTTCACCACCACCCCCTCCAGCCCCGAGTGGGCGCGTGCGGTCAGCACGCCCCGCCGGTCCTCGGGCTGGACGACCAGCCCGTCCACGAGCAGCCCGCCGCCACGCTCGCACCAGATCACCTGCACGCCGTCCGGGGCCTCGGCCCACTCGACCATCGTGCCGTGGGCGTTGAGCCCGAACCGCTCCCGGTCCGGCGCCTTTCTCGCCGAGAGCCGACCGGCCTCCCACGTCCCGTCGTACTCGCCGTGCCGGACCTCGGTCCGGAACTCGGCGATTCCCAGGACCCGTTCGAGGACCGAGAGACACGACCATCTGGTCCCTCTCTCGTCCGCGTCCCTCAGATAGAGCCGGACCCGCGTCCCCGCCTCTTCACCCCGTTCCTCCAGCCGCTCGACACGGAACAGATGCCCCGGCCCGAAGATGGACACCCGCAGCAGCGGCCCCAGCCGCCCCTTCGCGTCCATCCGGCACGTGGTCACCCGGATCTCGTCCGCGAGCATGAAATAGCTCAGCACGCCGATGCCGAAGCGGCTGTTGGGGAAGAGCTCCACCGGCGGAACGGCCTCCGCCCACCCCGCCCGTTCCAGCTTGAAGTCCAGCTGATCCACAAAACGCGAGCCCGCTTGCGAAAAGACCCCGCGAAGCTCCGACTCGCCCATGCCGACGCCGTTGTCGCGGCACTCGACGTACTCGCGGCCGTCCTCGTCCACACCCTGCTCGAAGGCGATCCGGCCGTCGTACGCGTACGAGGCGGTCTGCGTCCGGTCCAGGTACTCCGTCCGGGCCCGGCGGTAGCGGCAGGCGTCCAGCGCGTTCTGGTAGAGCTCGCGGATGGCCAGGTCGCGGTCGCGGTAGAGCTGGACGCCCATGAGGAGGTCGCGGATCCGGCGCTCGTCGAGACGGAAGCTGGCCCAGCCGGTGAAGACACCTTCCGCCGGGGTCACCCCGTCCGCCGACAGCCGGGCGGGGAGGGCGGGCATGGGCTGGGTGACGCGTTCGCGGACGGTGCGGCGGGCGGCGGCCAGGAGGGTGTCCGTGCGCTCCGTGTAGGCACGGAGGCCCTCGATGACCGCTTCGTGGTGGCATTCGGCGTGGAGCACCGGCAGGTCGTGGGAGCCGCCCCAACGGGACCTCTCCAGCGTGCGGCGCAGCTGGTCGAGGTCGACGGGGTGGGGGATGCCCAGGTGCTCCACGACGATCTGCGGCAGGGCGGTGATCTCGCGGCTCGCGCCGTGGGCGAGGGCGAGGAGCAGGGCGAGTCGCTGGTCGCGGATGCGCTGGGGGCCGCCGCCGCGTACGCCGGCGGCGTCGTCGGCGGGGAGTTCGTCGAGGTATTCGCGGTTGCAGACGTCCGGGCCACGGCGGAGGCCGTGGAGGAGCCGGCAGATCCGGCGGGGTTCCAGGGCCTCCCCCAGCGCGTCCGCCGGGGCGCCGACCGCCTCCCACAGCGTCCGGACCGTTGCCGCGTCCGAGAACTCCTCCCGCAGCGCCAGCCACCGGTGGAACAGCCACCAGCCGATGGAATCCGCTGCCTCGGGGTGCTGGAGGGCGCGTTTGACGAGCAGGTCGTGCCCCTCGGCGAACACCTCGAACGACGCGCGCTCTTGGCCCGGCCCGGGGTGCCGGTCGAGGCGGGTCGGGGTGACCAGTGCTCGTAAAGAGGCCGCCAGGCGCAGTGACTGCACGCGGTAGAGAAAGGGCGTCAGCACCAAGAGCGAAGCCTCCGCCGGGTAGAGGTCCAGCCGGCACTCGGGCCCCGGCTCACCCAGCAGCCACTCCACGCTCTCCGCGAAGCGCGGCACGACGCCGTCGTCCCGCCAGGGGTCGTCGGCCAGCTCGCGCTCCGCCTCGTCACGGATCCGGGCGAGGGCCGCGACGGTCTCGGCGACGCGCTCGCGGAAGAAGGCCACGTCGCGGTCGACGGGGACGTGCCGCCATGCCGTCGAGCGGACGGCGAGATCCACCCAGCCGTCGGCAGCCGGGGGTGACAGGCTGGACGACCCTCCGATATGGATGTCCCGGCCCATCACGACGAATTCGGCCTTCGCGTTGCTGAACTCGTTGTTCGTCCCGCCCTGTTGCACGCGCTCCACCTTCCCCACAACAGTGGGGAACCAGCGTAGAAGCGGGGGCGCCTTCGGCTGCGATACGCACAGACTCGACCAGGAATCTACACACTGGATGGCGGTAACGGCCTTGCCGCGTTAGATATTTGGCAATACCGGGCGTGCGCTCTCGACAGGCCCGCTCGTCTGTAAAGTCTTCCGTGGCGCGCCGAGCGCGCCCCCCTTACAACGAGGAATCGTCTGCGCGTTGGGCCGGTCGAGGGCCCAATAACGGGTTCCTCCGGCTGCGGTCACCGGACATGACCGCGTCGTATGAAGGGGGGCGCCCGTGGGGCGTCACCGGAAGATCCGCCCGTCGATCTGGAAGCGCGTCGCGCAGAAGGTGAGGGGGTGGTTCAGGGGCCAGTGACCTGCCAGTCCTCACATAAGCTGAGGGCTGACAGGTAGGCACCACCGGTTGGCCCTCGTCATGGAGTCCGCCATGGCGGGGGCCACTTCGCTCCCCACCGTACCGGCTCAACACCCCCCGCGTACACCACCTCAGCGAACGATCCCCTTCCAGGGGTCGCCCTCCCCCGCCATCACATACGCGCCCGCCTCCAGGCGGGCGATCAGGCCGCGTGCCCAGTGTTCGCGGGTCTCGGCGATGCCTCGCCAGAGGATGCCGATCTCGGCGATGTGGCCCCAGTCCTCGCCCTCGCCCGGGGTCCAGCGGCGTTCGATGTCGGTGCGCCATTCCTCCAGCGCGGTCACACGCTGCCGGAGCAGTGCGATGGCCTCGGCGCGTGGGAGGTCGACGAGGAAGCCGACGCCCGCCGTGAGGACGTCGGTCTTCTGGTCGTGGGCGACGAGGGCCGCGCGGAGCAGAGTGAGGTACTCCGCCTCGCCCGCCTCCGTCAGTTCGTACTCCGTGCGCGGGGGGCCGCCCGCCTCGCTGGGGGCGGTGTCGTGGGCGATGAGGAGGCCCTGCTTGGCCATGGCCTTCAGGGCGTGGTAGATCGAGCCCGGCTGGGCGCTCGACCATTCCTGGGCGCCCCACATCTCCAGGTTGCCGCGGACCTGGTAGCCGTGGGCGCGTCCGTGTTGCCGGACCGCGCCCAGGACCAGCAGCCGGATGGCCGACATCTCGCCTCGGTCTCCCTCTGTCCCGACACCTACGCTGCGGTGTCCCAGCCTAGGCGCCCGTGCCCCGCTCCTGCGCTACCAGCTCGTAGGCGGTCTTCCCGTCGAGGGACTCGCGGATGACGTCGGCGTGGCCCGCGTGGCGGGCGACCTCCTCGATGAGGTGGAGCATCAGCCAGCGCATGGACACGTTCTCCTTCGCGAACCAGGGGGCCTCGGGCAGGGGGAAGGTCTCCGCCAGGTCCTCCACCGACCGGATGAACCGCTCGGTCTCGGCGACGACGTC
The DNA here is from genome assembly GCF_020740895.1 of Streptomyces sp. UNOB3_S3. GTDB lineage: Bacteria > Actinomycetota > Actinomycetes > Streptomycetales > Streptomycetaceae > Streptomyces. Next base: position 5,954 of record NZ_JAILXP010000205.1, read on the forward strand.
CTCCCAGCGGGCCAGCTGGTCCTTGACGGTCTCGCCCTCCAGCAGCCGGAAGCTCTCGTTCCAGTTGGATTCGTCGCGCGGGACGGCCGGGGGCAGGCCCTGGGCGTGCAGGACCCACATCTGCTCCACCTCCACGACGTGCTTGAGCAGACCGGACAGGGAGAGCTCGCTGGCGCTGGGCTTCGTGGCGGCCTGCTCGTCGGTGAGGCCGAGGAGCGCGCGGCGGATGCCACCGCGCTGGGCCTCCAGGAAGGCGAGCAGGGCGCTGCGCTCGTCGCCGGTGTTCCGCTCGCTCACGTGGGTGACCATGGGGTCCGCCTTTCGTCCTTCGTCCTCCGTACGCTCCCGGTAAACCCGGGGCGATGGATCAAACGGTAGGGCGCATCTAGGACAGCATCCGTCCTAGATCCCACGACACGTCAGAACAGGAATCAGAACGGGAAGCTGCTCCGGCCGTGCTGGATCGAGATCCACTTCGTCGTCGTGAACGCCTCCACCATCGAGTCGCCGTTCAGCCGCCCCACACCCGAGTGCTTCTCGCCGCCGAACGGCACGATCGCCTCGTCGTGCACGGTCGAGTCGTTGACGTGGATCATTCCGGTCTCGATCCGCCGGGCCACCCGGACGCCCCGCTCCACATCGCCTGTGTGCACGGCGCCGCTGAGCCCGTACGGCGTGGCGTTGGCGAGCCGTACCGCCTCGTCCTCGCCGTCGAAGGGGATGATCAGGGCGACGGGACCGAAGATCTCCTGGGCCAGGATCGGGGAGTCCGCCGGCAGCCCCGTGAGGACGGAGGGGCCGACCAGGGTGCCGTCCGTCCGGCCGCGTACGAGGGCGGTGGCGCCGTCCGCGACGGTCTGGTCCACCAGGCTGGTGATGGCCTCCGCCTGGCCGGAGTTGATGAGGGGGCCGATGTGCGTAGCCGGGTCGCCGGGGTCGCCGACCTTCAGGGTCCGCACCTTGGCGACGAACTTCTCGGTGAATTCACGCTCGACGGACCGGTCCACCAGCACGCGGTTGGCGGCCATGCAGACCTGCCCCTGGTGGATGAAACGGCTGAAAACCGCGGCGTCCACGGCGTAGTCGACGTCCGCGTCGTCGAGGACGATCAGGGCGCTGTTGCCGCCGAGCTCCAGGATGGTGCGCTTGAAGTGCGAGGCGGCGACGGTGGCGACGTGGCGGCCGACCTTGTCGGAGCCGGTGAAGGAGATGACCTTGGGGACGGGGTGCTCGATGAGGGCGTCGCCTATCTCCGCTATGTCGGTGACGACGACGTTGAGCACGCCACCGGGCAGACCCGCGTCCTCGAAGAGCCTGGCGACCAGGCCGCCGCCGCATATCGGCGTGTTCTGGTGGGGCTTGAGCACGACGGCGTTGCCGAGGGCCAGGGCCGGGGCGACGGACTTGATCGAGAGGAGGAAGGGGAAGTTGAAGGGGCTGATCACCCCGACGACCCCTACCGGGACGCGGTAGAGGCGGTTCTCGCGGGTGTCGTCCGGGGCGGGCAGGATGCGGCCCTCGGCGCGCAGCGCGAGTTGAATGGCCTCCCGTAAGAACTCTCTGACCAGGTGGAGTTCGAAGGCGGCCTTGACGGCCGTGCCGCCGCACTCCGCGGTGATGGCGGCGGTGAGGTCGGCCTCGTTGTCGTCGATGATGCGCAGGGCGCGTTCGAAGACCAGGCGGCGCCGGTACGGGTTGACGGCGGCCCAGGCGGGCTGGGCGCGCTCGGCGGCGCGATAGGCCTGGTCGATCTCGTCGATGCCGGCGACCGTGATCGAGGCGAGCTTCTCACCGTCGTAGGGGTTGAAGTCGACGATGTCCCAGGAGCCGGTGCCGGCCCGCCACTCACCGCCGATGTACTGGGCGCCCAGCGTGTCGAAACACGATCCGTAACCGCCCCTGATGTCGCCCCTGGTGTCGTGTGATCCGTGAGTGCCGTCGGACATGCGCCATCCCGTCTGCGAAATGCGGGGCGCCCGGGGCGCCCGTCATGAGGTGCGTCGATCGAGTGCGTCGCGTTGGCGCACCGCTCTTCCGTGCCGCTTCATGTCGCGCTACTGAGACGTCATCGTACTGATGTGTCACAGGAGTTGAAGATGTCGCGCAATCAGATCGCGGGTCTTCTCCGGGGAGAGGCTGTCCTCGTGGAGCCGGTCCATGACCCGGGCGTACTGGGCCACCTCCTCGGCCTTGTCGAGGTAGAGCGCGCTGGTCAGCTGCTCCAGGTAGACGACGTCGGAGAGGTCCGACTCGGGGAAGCGGAGCATGGTGAAGGCGCCGCTCTCGGCGGCGTGCCCGCCGTGCGCGAAGGGCATCACCTGGAGGGTCACATTGGGCTGCTCGGAGATGTCGGCGAGGTGCTGGAGCTGATTGCGCATGACCGTTTCGCCACCGTACGGGCGGTGGAGGGCCGCCTCGTCGAGGACGGCGTGGAAGCGGGGCGCGCGCTCGGAGAACAGCAGCTTCTGGCGTTCCATGCGCAGGGAGACCCGGCGTTCGATCTCGGCCTCGTCGGCGTTGGGCTGGCCGCGGACGACGACGGCGTGGGCGTAGCCCTCGGTCTGGAGCAGGCCGTGGACGAACTGCACCTCGTAGATCGAGATGTCGGAGGCGGCGCCCTCCAGCCCCACATACGTCTGGAACCAGCCGGGGAGCACATCTCCGTAGCTGTGCCACCACCCGGCGACATTGGCCTCGCGGGCGAGGCCGAGCAGGGCCTCGCGCTCGGCGCCGTCCGTGACCCCGTAGAGGGTGAGCAGGTCCTCCACATCCCGTGCTTTGAAGCTCACCCGGCCCAACTCCATGCGGCTGATCTTCGACTCGGACGCTCGGATCGAGTAGCCGGCCGCCTCGCGCGTGATGCCGCGCGACTCGCGCAGCCTCCTGAGCTGCGAGCCCAGGAGTATGCGTCGCACCACGGAACCGCTCGACTCGCTCGTGGCCATCTCTGGGACCCTTCCTCTTCCGGTCCTGTTCCGGTCTGTCGTTTCCGCGCCTCTCTGAGGGCGACCCCCGCTACCCCCGGCGCCGAAGTCTGCCATCTTCGGGCTCCGTTGAGTGCATGCGCGGTTACGGAGACCAGCCACGGGCAGGAGCCCTACCGCAGGGGGCGTAGGGAGAATTGCTCCCCAACCCCCCTGTGCGCCCCCAAATCCATCGCGTGCACGTGCATCTGCCCTTGCATCCGCCGGGCGCATTGGCAACCATGGAGCTCGCACACGTGCACGTCACGTCCTCGATTGCCAGGAGTGCCTCGGATGGGTACCGAAGGATCGACTGTGCTCTCCCCCTTATGGAGAGGGCTGCCCACGATCGACTCATCCGCAGCCTCCACCTCGGCTTCCTGTTCGCTGCCGCCCCACTTCGAAGCGGTCGGAAGCGCTCGGAGATTCACCCGGACCACGCTCGACCGATGGGATCTGGTCGGCCTCTTCGACGAGGTGGCACTCGTCGTCAGCGAGCTGGTGACCAACTCGATGCGGTACGCGATACCGGCGGCGGTGCCGGTACCGGCACCGGTGTCCGCCGACCGGGCCCTCGGTGAGTACGAGGCGCCCGTACGCCTGCATCTGATGCGCTGGACGTCGCGGCTCGTGTGCGCGGTACGCGATCCGAGCGAGAGGGGTCCGGTGGTGGGCGAGGCCGCCGCCGGGGACGAGTGCGGACGTGGGCTGTACCTGGTCGAGTCGTTCAGCGACGCGTGGGGCTGGCACCCCCTGGCGGGCGCGCTGCACGGCAAAGTCGTCTGGGCTCTGTTCCGGCTGCCACGCGACCGCGACTAGATCACGGGGTTAGTCGCGCAGCAGGTAGTCGAATTCGCCGTCCTTGATGCCCAGCACCATGGCTTCGATCTCGGCGGGTGTGTACACGAGCGCCGGACCGTCCGGGTGGCGGGAGTTGCGCACGGCGACCCCGCCACCCGGCAGCTTCGCGAACTCCACGCAGGAGCCCTGGGAGTTGGAGTACCGGCTCTTTCGCCATTCGACATCTTCGATGTCCGAGGCGGCCATGCCGTTGTGCGCCTGGGGCACTGGACTCTCCCGGATCATTGCAGGGGGCACCCTCATCCACAGAACACGGATTCGAGGATGGCAACTGCTCCGGATCATAGCCGCGTTCATGTGCCTCTGCATGAGCCGATGCACGTGCACTCAGGGTGTTCCCGCCACTACTTCACGACTTCTTCCCGGAAGACGAACGTCCGTCCGGGGAGACTCCGGAATACGGCAGCAGGGCCATCTCCCGGGCATTCTTGATCGCCCCGGCGAGCTGCCGCTGCTGCTGGACGGTGACCCGGGTCACGCGACGACCGCGGATCTTCCCCCGGTCCGAAATGAACTTCCGGAGGAGATCGGTGTCCTTGTAGTCGATGTATGTGATGCCGGCTGCGTCGAGGGGATTCCGGCGGGGCCTCCCCTTCGAGTTGTGCGGCTTGTTCACCTTGTTCAGCCTGTGCGGCTTGTTCCGTCGGATGTCCATGGGGGTCCTTTCGGGTACCGGGTCAGGAGACCGGCTCAGGAGACCGGGTCGAGGAGCTCGTCGAATGCCGGGTGCAGCCGGCGCCACGCGGCCGGGCCGCCCGCGTACTCGGCGTCCGTGAGCAGGCACGACTCCAGCAGTGAGCGGACCCCCTCGCCGTCGAGGCCGGGCGAGGTGAAGGTGAGGTACTGGGAGCGGTCGCCGTGCTCCGGGTGCCAGTCCAGTGCCGCCGCCACGCGGCGCTCGGCGGGGACCATCTCCCAGGCGGCGTCCGGCAGCGCGGCCAGCCAGGGCCCGGCGTTCTCCACGCACAGGGCGCCGCCCGCCGCGTCCCACGACAGGAGCGTGTCGGGCCGGTCCGCCAGCCAGAATCTGCCCCGGCTGCGGGCCGCCGCGCAGGTCAGGTCCTCCAGGGCGGCGTAGAGCCGGCCGGGGTGGAACGGCCGGTCGCGGCGCCATACGAGCGTGGCCACGCCGTGGGCGTCGGCGGCCTGCGGCAGCAGCGCGCAGGCCGGGTGCTGACGGGCGGCGGCCGCGTCCACGTCGAACCCGGCGACGGCCGCGGCGGCCAGCTCCACGGATTCGGCCGGAATGCAGCGGGCGGTGGGGGCGAGTTGGTGCAGCAGGGCGTGGTCGCTCTCGTCCGCTTCATCGGTTCCGTGCGCCAGGGCCAGTACGGAGACGTACTCCAGCTGCCGGGCGAAAGTGTCGCCCACGGTGCGCCGGTCGGTCGGGGCCGCCGCGATCCCGGCCTCGGCGAGGTCGTCGCCGTTGGCGAGCGCCGGCAGCACCAGGGCCGGGTCAATGGCTGTGAACACCCCGGAGAGCCGGGTGTCCGGGCCGCCGTGCGCGGCCACGACCTCCGCCATGGCCTTGGGTTCGACGGAGTCCCACAGCTCGACGACCGCCAGGCGGTGGACGCCGAGCCCGGCGAGGCGCTCCAGTTCGGGGATCAGGTCCTCGCGCAGGGCGCAGCAGGCGCAGTCGTTGACGAGCGGCGCCTCGCCCTCGTCGAGCGTGCCGGAACGGTCGCGCACGGTCCGGCGGACGGTGCCGGAGGAGGCCGCCTTCGACAGGTCGTGGTGGAGCGCGACGGAGCCCGGGACGGTGCGCAGGAGGCTGTCGACGACGGTGCGGCGGGCGTCGGCGTGGATGCCGGCGACGAGGACGACGGGCAGTTCACGCGTGGACGGCCGCATCAACGGCCACCCTCGCGCTTGCCGTAGCGGCGTTCGAAGCGCTCCACGCGGCCGGCGGTGTCCAGGACGCGGGCGGTGCCCGTGTAGAAGGGGTGGCTCGCCGAGGAGATCTCGACGTCGACGACGGGGTAGGTGTTGCCGTCCTCCCACTCGATGGTCCTGCCACTGGCGGTGGCCGCGGCGGCCGCTGTGGAGCGGGTGAGGAAGGCGAAGCCCGCGGCGCGGTCACGGAAGACGACGGGGCCGTAGGGCGGGTGGATTCCGGGCTTCATGGCGGGGTCAGCGCTCCTCTCGGTAGGTCACGTGGCGGCGGGCGACGGGGTCGTACTTGCGGAGTTCGAGGCGGTCGGGGTCGTTACGGCGGTTCTTGCGGGTCACGTAGGTGTGGCCGGTGCCGGCGGTGGAGCGGAGCTTGATGACGAGGCGTAGGTCGTTGGTGCGGGCCATGGGGGCTACTATACAGAAATGGTTTCCATTTTCATTTGCCTGCTCGGGAGGAGTGCGCCATGTCCGCCCACTGCCGGCTGACCGGCCGGAAGCCCGGTTTCGGCAACTCCGTCTCCCACTCCCACCGCCGCACCTCACGCCGCTTCGACCCCAACGTCCAGCGCAAGCGCTACTGGCTCGCGAGCGAGGGCCGTCATGTGCGGCTCACGCTCAGCGCGAAGGGGATCAAGACCGTCGACGCGATCGGCGTCGAGGCGGCCGTGGCCCGTATCCGGGCCCGGGGAGGGAAGGTCTGATGGCCAAGAAGAGCAAGATCGCGAAGAACGAGGCCCGGAAGGTCGTCGTCGCCCGCTACGCGGCACGACGGGCGCTGCTGAAGGCGGTCATCCGCGATCCGCGCGCGACGGCGGACGCGCGGGAGGCCGCGCAGCACGAGCTGCGGCGCCAGCCGCGCGACGCGAGCGCGACGCGGGTGCGCAACCGGGACGCCGTGGACGGGCGGCCTCGCGGGTACCTCCGGGCGTTCGGGCTGTCGCGGGTCAACCTGCGGAAGCAGGCGCACGCGGGGTACCTGCCGGGGGTGCGGAAGGGGAGCTGACGGGCCGCCCGGCCC
>NZ_JAILXP010000206.1 GCF_020740895.1 Streptomyces sp. UNOB3_S3
GGGGACACGGGGGACATCGGGAACACCACCTGGCGTGGAGAGCGTCTACGGACGCTCCCCACGATCCCGGCTCCGTGCCGATCCCGCTGAGCCCTGTGGACTACTCGCCGGTTGTGGAGAACTTCGTCACTCGGGAGAGTCCCGCTCGCCTTACGGCAGCTCGATCCCCAGGTCCCATCCCTCGTGCGCCCGCGTGCACAGACAGTCCCGGTCCGCCGTCTTCGGCAGCGCGCCCACCGCGTCGAACAGCACCTCGCGCAGCCGGCCCACGTTCTCGCCGAAGACCCGCAGCACCTCCTCGTGGGAGACGCCCTCCCCGGTCTCCGCGCCCGCGTCCAGGTCCGTGACCAGCGCCATCGACGTGTAGCAGAGCCCCAGCTCCCGGGCGAGGACCGCCTCCGGGTGCCCGGTCATGCCGACCACCGACCAGCCCTGCGCCGCGTGCCAGCGCGACTCGGCCCGGGTGGAGAAGCGCGGCCCCTCGACCACGACCATCGTCCCGCCGTCCACCGGCTCCCAGTCGCGCCCGCGCGCCGCCCCGAGGGCCACCGAGCGCCCGGTGGGGCAGTAGGGGTCGGCGAAGGTCATGTGGACCACGTTGGGCACCGAGCCGCCGGGCAGCGGCTCCCCGTCGAAGAAGGTCTGGACGCGGGACTTCGTGCGGTCCACGAGCTGGTCCGGTACGAGCAGGGTGCCCGGTCCGTGCTCCGTACGCAGCCCGCCCACCGCGCAGGGCCCCAGGACCTGCCGGACGCCGACCGACCGCAGGGCCCAGAGGTTGGCCCGGTAGTTGATGCGGTGCGGGGGAGTGCGGTGCTCGCGGCCGTGGCGGGGCAGGAAGGCCACCTTCCGGCCCGCCAGCTCGCCGAGGAAGAGCGAGTCGCTCGGCGCCCCGTAGGGCGTCTCCACCGTGATCTCGGTCACGTCGTCGAGGAAGGAGTAGAACCCCGATCCCCCGATGACGCCTATCTCCGCCGTGGTCGTCGCCCCGTCCGGCGTCGTGTCCGGCGTCGTGTTCGTCGTTCCCGCAGTGTTCGCGGTCGTCGCTGCGCTGCTGGTCTCGGCCATGCGCTCACCCTAACCGCCCCGTCCCCGCACGCCACGGAGCCCGCCGCCCCCGCGAAAGCAGGGGGCGACGGGCTCCGTGGAGAAGCTGCGTGCGTGCGTCAGGCGGCCGAGCTGCCGGCCGTGCTCGACGTGCCGGCGCTCGAAGTGCTCGACGCGCTCGACGTGCTCGTGGTGGTGGAGGACGAAGAGGACGAGGTCGTCTTCGACGCCGGGGTGCTGCTGGACGACGCGCCACGGCTGTCGTTCCGGTAGAAGCCCGAGCCCTTGAAGACGATGCCGACCGCCGAGAACACCTTCTTGAGGCGTCCGTCGCACTGCGGGCACACGGTCAGGGCGTCATCGGTGAACTTCTGCACCGCCTCGAGGCCCTCGCCGCACTCGGTGCACTGGTACTGGTAAGTCGGCACTTGTTCCTCCTGGCACTCTCACTCAATGAGTGCTAACGACGCTCAATAGTGCAGTATTCCGGCCCGTCAGTCCACCGAAACGGGCTGACGGTGACCGACCCCACGTGCCGCGACGACCGACTCGCCCTTCGGCGTCAGCGCCTTGCGCAGGCCCAGCAGGACCACCAGCGCCAGGGCCGTGCCGCCCAGCGGCACCAGGAAGCCGGTGCTCGCGCCATGGGCGTCGATCAGCCGGCCGCCCACGGTGGCACCGGCCGCCTGGCCCAGGCCGACCGCGCCGGTCAGCCAGGTGAAGGCCTCCGTCCGGGCGCTCGCCGGGACGAGCTTCTCGACCAGCGTGTAGCCGGTGATCAGCGACGGCGCGATGCACAGGCCCACGACCAGGCCCGCGGCGCCCAGCAGCGGCAGGGCGTGCGCGGCCCACAGCGGCGTGGTGGCCAGGACCAGCAGCGGGTAGGCGATCAGCAGCCGGCGCTGCGCGCTGGACTTCCAGGCGACGGCGCCGCAGACGATGCCCGCGATCATGTTGCCGGCCGCGAACGTGCCGTACATCAGGCCGTTGAGGCCGGGCTCGCCGAGCTCCTTGGTGAAGGCGGTCATCGAGACCTGCATGCCGCCGAAGACCGTGCCGATGCCGAGCATGGTGATCGCCAGCACCCGGACGCCCGGCACGGACAGCGCGGAGGCGCCCTTGGCGCCGCCGGCGGCCGCGTGGCCCGCGGGGGCGGGCTGCGTACGCCGCTGGGCGGCGAAGACCAGGCCGCCGATCAGCGTCAGCGCCGCCTCGGCGACCAGACCGGCCGCCGGGTGGACGCCGGTGCACAGCGCGGTGGCCAGCACCGGGCCGATCACGAACGTGAACTCGTCGGTGACCGACTCGAAGGCCGCCGCCGTCGGCATCAGCGGCGAGCCGTCCAGCTTGGCCGCCCAGCGGGCCCGGACCATCGGGCCGATCTGCGGGGTCGACGCGCCCGCCGGCACGGCCGCCGCGAGCAGCGCCCACAGGGGCGCGTGCGACAGCGCGAGCGCCGTCAGCAGCGAGATCGCGGCGGCGTGCACGACGACACCGGGGACGAGCACGGCGGCCTGTCCGTAGCGGTCCGCGAGCTTGCCGCCCAGCGGGGCGAACAGGGCCATGGCCACGCCCGCCGTCGCCGAGACGGTGCCCGCGGTGCCGTACGAGCCGGTGGTGTCGTTGACCAGCAGCAGGATGCCGATCGTCAGCATCGCGAAGGGCTGGCGGGCCAGGAACCCGGGGAGCAGGAACGACAGCGCGCCGCGCGTGCGCAGCAGGCTGCCGTACCCGGCACGGGCCCCGTCGGTGTCATTGACCGTGGCTGCCACGGTCCGGCCTTTCCGCCGCCTGGTAGCGCGTTCCGGACGGCCGGTACCGCCGCACGGAGCGCGCCGAGAGCTGTCCTCTCGCGCAGGACCGTGGTAGATACCGATCCGGCCGCCTCATGCGGCCACGGCCGCCGTGCGGTCGCGCCAGCTCTGCGTCAGGCAGAGTTGGTTCGATGTTGTCGGGTCCACGCGTGACGCCTGAGGTCCCGGTGGGACTCTCGCTACGCACGCGAATAGTCCGAATAGCTTACTTAACCAACTTCTTCTTCACCAGCCCCCTCTTTGCCTTCCGCTTCGCGACCGCACTCTCCGGGGCCACGGCGGGCGCGCCCAGCCAGCCCGCGAGCTTGCCGCCCTCGCCGACCGCCCGCAGCCGTCGCTCGGCCGCGTCGCGCACCGGGTCGGTGGCCACCACCAGCAGCTCGTCGCCGTGGCGCAGGACGGTCGCGGGTCCCGGCACAAAGCTCGCCCCGTCCCGGACGACCAGGGTGACGGCGGCCCCGGCGGGCAGCCGCAGCTCGCTCACCTCCACGCCATGCATCCGCGAACCGTCGGGGACGGAGACCGACAGCAGATGCCCGCGCAGCCGCTCCAGCGGAGCCGACTCGATGCCCAGGTCCCGGGCCTCCTCGCCGTCGCCCAGCTTCAGGTACCGGGCCAGCCAGGGCAGGGTCGGGCCCTGCACCAGCGTGTAGACGATCACCAGCACGAAGACGATGTTGAAGATCCGGCGGCTGTCGGCGACCCCGGCGACCATGGGGATGGTCGCCAGCACGATGGGCACCGCGCCGCGCAGCCCCGCCCAGGACAGCAGCGCCTTCTCCTGCCAGGGTGTCCGGAAGGGCGCCGTGCTCAGGAACACGGACAGCGGGCGGGCCACCATCGTGAGCACCAGGCCCACCACCAGCGCGGGCACGATGTCGTCGCCCAGCTCGTGCGGGGTGACCAGCAGGCCCAGCAGCACGAACATGCCGATCTGGGCGATCCAGCCCAGCCCCTCGGCGAAGCCGCGGGTGGCCGGCGAGTGCGGCAGCTTGGCGTTGCCGAGGATCAGGGCGGCGAGGTAGACGGCCAGGAAGCCCGAGCCGTGGGCGAGCGCGCCGGCCGCGTAGGCGGTGACGGCGATGGCCATCACGGCGATGGGGTAGAGGCCGGATGCGGGCAGCGCCACGTGCCGCAGGCCGTACGCGCCCGCCATGCCTATCAGCAGGCCGGCGGCGGCACCGATGGCCAGCTCCAGGGCGATCCTGCCCAGCAGCAGGTACCAGTGGTCGACCGGGCCGGCGGCCGAGAAGGCCACGACGAGGATGACGACGGGGGCGTCGTTGAAGCCGGACTCGGCCTCCAGGACACCCGTGAGCCGGCCGGGCAGCGGAACGTTCCGCAGGACGGAGAAGACGGCGGCCGCGTCCGTGGAGGACACCACGGCGCCGATGATCAGTGCCTGGCGCCATTCGACGCCGGCCAGGTAGTGCGCGGCCGCGGCGGTCACACCGACGCTCACCGCGACACCGAGGGTGGAGAGCACGGCCGCGGCGGGCAGCGCCGGCTTGATCTCGTGCCACTTCGTGCCGAGACCGCCCTCGGCGAGGATCACGACCAGCGCGGCGTAGCCGATGACCTGGGTGAGCCCGACGTCGTTGAAGGAGACGCCGATGCCGTCCTGGCCGATGGCGACACCGATGCCGAGGTAGATGAGGAGGCTGGGGAGCCCGCTGCGTGAGGAGATCCGGACCGCCGCCACCGCGACGAGCAGTACGAGCGAGCAGATGAGCAGGAGTTCGTTGAGGTGGTGGACAGTCAGGGGCCGGTCCCTTCACGAGGTGTGCCACGAGATGTGCCACGGGCGTCGTCATACGGCGTCGGGGTGCTCACGATTCGGCCGAAACGTTCCTCCTGTCCTGGGGCCGCGAGGGCGGGGCAATGGGGGATGCGTCCATGAGGAAGTTAATTTCCTCATCTAACATTTTACGGGTTCTTAACGCCTTCTCGGCACGGCCGAACCTGGCCGGATGTCAGTCGGCGCGGCACCGCGTCCGGGCGCCCCGTGCCCTGCGCCTATGGTTGCTTCCAGCATTCCAGGACCATCTGCCCCTCTAAGGACAGCGATGCCCGCCAACAAGAACGGCCCCGGCAAGAAGAAGAAGGGGCGACGCGCCCGCCTGCTCGTGATCACCACCGTGCTGCTGCTCGTGGCGGGCGTCGCCTTCGGCGCGTACTGGAGCGTCAGCACCGTTCGCGCCTCCTTCCCGGAGACCGATGGAACCCTCCAGCTCAAGGGCCTGTCCGGCCAGGTGAAGGTCGTCCGCGACGAGCACGGCATTCCCCAGGTCTACGCGGGCACGGCCGAGGACCTCTTCCGCGCCCAGGGCTTCGTCCAGGCGCAGGACCGCTTCTGGGAGATGGACGTCCGCCGTCATCTGACGGCCGGACGGCTCTCCGAGATGTTCGGATCCGGCCAGGTGGAGACCGACGCCTTCCTGCGCACCATGGGCTGGCGCAAGGTCGCGCAGCAGGAGTACGACACCAAGCTGTCGGCGACCACCAAGAAGTGGCTCCAGGCCTACTCGGACGGCGTCAACGCCTATCTGAAGGACCACAAGGGCAAGTCGCTGTCCGTCGAGTACGCCGCCCTCGAGTTCCAGAACGACTACAAGCCCGAGCCCTGGACCCCGGTCGACTCCGTCGCCTGGCTCAAGGCGATGGCCTGGGACCTGCGCGGCAATATGAAGGACGAGATCGACCGCTCCCTGGCCTCCTCGCGGCTGACCCCGCAGCAGATCGACGAGCTGTACCCGGCGTACCCGTACGACCGGAACAAGCCGATCGTCGAGGGCGGCGCGGTCGACAACGCCAAGAACTACGACCCCAAGGGCGGCGCCGGCACCGGCGGCACCCAGGCGGCCGGGGAGCGGACCCCGGCGACGTCCGGTGGCGCGGGCGCGGCGAACGGCCTGCGGAGCAGCCTGGCCTCCCTGTCGAGCTCGCTGGAGAAGATCCCGGCCCTGCTCGGCCCCAGCGGCAACGGCATCGGCTCCAACTCGTGGGTCGTCTCCGGCCAGTACACGACCACCGGAAAGCCGCTGCTGGCCAACGATCCGCACCTCGCCCCGCAGATGCCCTCGCTCTGGTACCAGATGGGCCTCCACTGCACCACCACCGGCGAGCAGTGCCCGTTCGACGTGGCCGGCTACACCTTCGCGGGCATGCCCGGCGTGGTCATCGGCCACAACAAGGACATCGCCTGGGGCATGACCAACCTCGGCGCCGACGTCTCCGACCTCTACCTGGAGAAGGTCACCGCCGACAGCTACCTCTACGACGGCAAGCAGAAGCCCTTCGTCACCCGCAAGGAGACCATCAAGGTCGCGGGCGAGAAGAGCCGTGAGATCACCGTCCGCGAGACCAACAACGGCCCGGTCGTCTCCGACCGCAACGACGAGCTCGTCAAGGTCGGCGGGAAGGCGCCCGTGCAGGACCCGGCGCCGGACCGCGCCGAGGGCTACGCCGTCGCGCTGCGCTGGACCGCGCTGGACCCGGGCAAGACGATGGACGCCCTGTTCGCGCTGGACCAGGCGAACGACTGGGCCTCCTTCCGCAAGGCCGCGGCCGACTTCGACGTCCCCTCGCAGAACCTGATCTACGCCGACACCAAGGGCAACATCGGCTACCAGGCCCCCGGCCGTATCCCCGTCCGCGGTAAGGCGGGCGGCGAGGCCAAGGGCGGTGAGCCGGGCCTGAACGGCGCCAACGGCCGGACCGGCGCCAACGGCACCACCGGCCCGGGCGGCACCGCCGCGCAGAACGGCGTCACCGGCGAGCCGAAGACCGACGTCAACGGCGACGGCAAGATCGACTCCAAGGACGCCGCCAAGCCCGACGCGCAGGCCGCCACGCCCGACGGCCGGCTGCCCGCCCCCGGCTGGGACCCGGCCTACCAGTGGACCGACTATGTGCCGCAGTCCGCGCTGCCGTACGACTACAACCCCAAGCGCGGCTACATCGTCACCGCCAACCAGGCCGTCGCCGACAAGAGCTACCCGTACCTCCTGACGCAGGACTGGGGCTACGGCGCCCGCAGCCAGCGGATAAACGACATGATCCAGTCGAAGATCAAGGACGGCGGGAAGATCTCGACGGAGGACATGCAGAAGATGCAGATGGACAACAGCAGCGAGATCGGCAAGCTGCTGACGCCCTACCTGCTCAAGATCGACGTCAAGGGCGCCAACGAGCGCGAGACCAAGTACGTCCGCGAGGCGCAGAAGCTGCTGAAGGACTGGGACTACACCCAGGAGCCCGACTCGGCGGCCGCCGCGTACTTCAACGCGGTGTGGCGCAACACCCTCAAGCTCGCCTTCGGCAACAAGCTCCCCAAGGAGCTGCGGGTCAAGGGCCAGTGCCTGCGGGTGCGCCCGGCCAATGACTCCGGCCCGCAGGAGGATCTGGACGGCAACACCCGCCTCGTCCTGGAGTGCGGCGAGCGCGACCCCGACAACGCGCAGCCCGATGGTGGCGACCGCTGGTTCGAGGTCGTCCGCAACATCCTCGACAAGCCCGACAACGCGTGGTGGAAGACCAACGGCACGCGTGCGAACCCGGGTGCCGCCAACCGCGACCAGCTGCTGGCCAAGGCCATGATCGACGCCCGCTGGGAGCTGACGTCCAAGCTCGGCAAGGACGTCACCCAGTGGAGCTGGGGCCGGCTGCACCAGCTGAACCTGAAGAACCAGACCCTGGGCAAGGAGGGCCCCGGCATCGTCCGGTGGATGCTCAACCGGGGCCCCTGGAACCTCGCGGGCGGCGAGGCGGCGGTCAACGCCGCCGGCTGGAACGCGGCGGGCGGCTACGGGGTGGTCTGGGTGCCGTCCATGCGGATGGTGGTCAACCTCGCCGACCTCGACAAGTCCCGCTGGATCAACCTCACCGGCGCCTCCGGCCACGCCTACAACGCCCACTACTACGACCAGACGGACAAGTGGGCCAAGGGCGAGCTCCTGCCGTGGGCGTTCGGCAAGGACGCCGTCGAGAAGAGCAAGGACGCGGTGCTGACGCTCAAGCCGTAGCGGCGGCTACGCCGCGAAGCGGCGGACCCCGCCAGGGGTGATCACCGCGTGCACGGGGTGGTCGTGCGGTTCCTCCGGGACCCGCGCGACCACCTCGTTGTCGTAGAGGAGCACGACGCGGGCGGGCGCGGCCCCCGCGCGGTCCAGCCGGGCCAGCACCCGGTCGTACGAGCCGCCGCCCCGCCCCAGCCGCAGCCCGCGCCCGTCCACGGCGAGCCCGGGCAGCAGCACGGCGTCGGCCCCGGTGACCGCGTCCGGGCCGAGCCGCTCCCCGTCGGGCTCCAGCAGGCCCCGGCCCGCCCGGGCGAGATGCTCCGGGCCCCGGTAGAGCCCCCAGTCGAGATCGTTGTCCGGCAGCAGCACCGGCAGCAGCACCCGCACCCCCCGGTCACGCAGCGTGTCCAGCAGCGCGCGGGTGCCCGGCTCCCCGCCGACCGAGACGTACGCGGCCACCGTCCCCGCCTCCGCCAGCTCCGGCAGTTCCAGGGCGCGCCGGCCCAGCTCCGCCTCGTACGCGCGGATGTCATCCCTGGTCAACCCGGCTCTCACCGCCAGGAGGGCGTGCCGCAACGCCGCCTTGTCAGGCTGGGGGATCTCTGCTGACGAACCCATGGTTTCGGCAATCTCCTGTCTGGGGTCATACTCGGCGGAGTCACATCTTCCGCTCAGTCTCAACGGTTAGTGTTCGGCCCATGACTCAATCGCGCCCTCGGATCAGCAAGGCTGTCATCCCTGCCGCCGGGCTCGGAACCCGTTTTCTCCCGGCCACCAAGGCCACTCCCAAGGAGATGCTGCCGGTCGTCGACAAGCCGGCGATCCAGTACGTGGTGGAAGAAGCGGTTCACGCGGGTTTGTCGGACGTCCTCATGATCACGGGCCGTAACAAGCGCCCCCTCGAGGACCACTTCGACCGGAACTACGAGCTGGAGGAGGCCCTGCGACGCAAGGGCGACGCCTCCCGGCTCGCCAAGGTCCAGGAGTCCAGCGATCTCGCCACCATGCACTACGTGCGCCAGGGCGACCCCCGGGGCCTCGGCCACGCGGTGCTGTGCGCCGCCCCGCACGTGGGCGACGAGCCCTTCGCCGTGCTCCTCGGCGACGACCTGATCGACGCGCGCGACCCGCTGCTCTCGCGCATGGTCGACATCCAGCGCAGACACGGCGGCAGCGTGATCGCGCTGATGGAGGTCGACCCCGCGCAGATCGGGCTCTACGGCTGCGCCGCCGTCAAGCCCACCGACGTCGAGGACGTCGTCGAGGTCACCGGCCTGATCGAGAAGCCCGGCCCCGGCGAGGCGCCCAGCAACTACGCGGTGATCGGCCGCTACGTCCTCGACCCGGCCGTCTTCGACGTGCTGCGCGAGACCGAGCCCGGCCGCGGCGGCGAGATCCAGCTCACCGACGCCCTCCAGGCCCTGGCCGCCGAGCCCGGCCTCGGCGGGCCCGTCCACGGCGTCGTCTTCAAGGGCCGCCGCTACGACACCGGCGACCGCGGTGACTATTTGCGTGCCATTGTCAGACTGGCATGCGAACGCGAGGATCTGGGACCGGACTTCCGGGCCTGGCTCCGGAGTTATGTCACCGAGGAGATGTAGCGACTTGAGCAGCGAGACGGACGGGCCGGCCGCCGGAGGGGACCGCGTCTGGTCGGTGGACGAGCACCTCGACGACATCCTCGGGAAGATCCGCCCGTTGGAGCCGATCGAGCTGCAACTCCTGGACGCGCAGGGCTGTGTGCTGGTGGAGGACGTCGTCGTCCCCGCCGCCCTGCCCCCCTTCGACAACAGCTCCATGGACGGCTACGCCGTGCGGACCGCCGATGTCGAGGGCGCGAGCGAGGAGTTCCCCGCCGTGCTCACCGTCGTCGGCGACATCGCGGCGGGCAGCGCCGAGCTGCCCGCCGTGGGCCCTGGCGAGGCCGTGCGGATCATGACGGGCGCCCCGCTGCCGCCCGGCGCCGAGGCGGTCGTGCCCGTCGAGTGGACCGACGGCGAGCGCGGCGGGGGCCCGGCCACGACGATGGCCGCCGCCGGATCCGAGGGCTCCCCCGGGGAGGACGAGGGCTTCGGCGAGGTCCGCGTCCACCGCCCCGTCACCGCCCGCGCCCACATCCGCGACCGCGGCAGCGACGTCGCCGCCGGGGAGATCGCCGTACGGGCCGGTACGGTCCTCGGCCCCGCCCAGCTCGGGCTGCTGGCCGCCATCGGCCGCGCCACCGTGACCGTACGGCCCCGCCCCCGCGTCGTCGTGCTCTCCACCGGCAGTGAGCTCGTGCCGCCCGGCGAGCCCCTGGGCGAGGGCCGCATCCACGACTCGAACAGCTTTATGCTCACCGCCTGTGCCCGGGACGCCGGTGCCCTCGCCTACCGCGTCGGCGCCGTCGACGACGACCCCGTGGTCTTCCGCGCCGCCCTGGAGGACCAGCTCGTGCGCGCCGACGCCGTGGTCACCAGCGGCGGCGTCAGCGTCGGCGCGTACGACGTGGTCAAGGAGGCCCTGGCCGGGCTGACGGGCGAGGAGGGCAGGGTCTCGTTCCGGCGGCTGGCCATGCAGCCCGGCAAGCCCCAGGGCTTCGGCCGCGTCGGCCCCGACCGCGTCCCCCTCTTCGCGCTGCCGGGCAACCCCGTCAGCTCGTACGTCTCCTTCGAGCTCTTCGTCCGGCCCGCGCTGCGCGCCCTGATGGGGCTCCCGCCCGCCGACCGCGAGACGGTACGGGCGGTGTGCGTGGACGGGGTGAAGTCCTCCCCGGCGGGGAAGCGGCAGTTCCTTCGCGGCCGCTACGCGGACGGCGAGGTCACCCCGGTCGGCGGGGCGGGCTCCCACCTGGTCAAGGCCCTCGCCGACGCCGACGCCCTGATCGTCGTCCCCGAGGACACCACGTCCGTGGATCCGGGCGCCGAAGTGGAGGTCGTCCTTCTGGGATGACGTCCTTCCCGGCCGACGTCCTTCCCGACCGATCCCCGCTCCCGCCGGGTACGGTGGCTGCCCACAGGGACCGGACCGGGAGAACGATGAGCAGCGGCCAGGAGCACCTCACCCATCTCGACGCCACGGGCGCGGCCCGCATGGTCGACGTCTCGGCCAAGGAGGTCACCGCGCGCGCCGCCCGGGCCAGTGGCCGGGTGCTGGTCTCGCCCCGCGTCGTGGCACTGCTGCGGGGCGAGGGGCTGCCCAAGGGCGACGCCCTCGCCACCGCCCGGATCGCCGGGATCATGGGCGCCAAGCGGACGCCCGAGCTGATCCCCCTCTGCCACCCGCTCGCCCTCTCCGGGGTCACGCTCGACCTGACGGTCACCGACGAGGCCGTCGAGATCCTCGCCACCGTGCGGACCACGGACCGCACGGGCGTGGAGATGGAGGCCATGACGGCCGTCGCCGTCGCCGGGCTGACCGTGGTCGACATGGTCAAGGCCGTCGACAAGGCGGCGGTGATCACGGACATCCGCGTCGAGGAGAAGACGGGCGGCAAGTCCGGCGACTGGGCACGCCCGGCACGCCCCGAGGGCGGCGCGGGGGCGGAGTCGTGAGCGCCGGATCCGAGGGGCACCCGGGCGCGGGAGTGCCGTTCCCCGGGAACCCGGACGGGCTCGGCGGGGCCCTCCTCGCCGCGGCGCCCTCCGCGCTGGTCGTCACCGCCTCCAACCGGGCCGCCGCGGGTGTCTACCCGGACAGGGGCGGTCCGCTGCTCGCCGAGGGGCTGGCCGCGATGGGCTTCGCCGTCGACGGACCCCTGGTCGTGCCCGACGGCGAGCCCGTCGAGCAGGCCCTGCGCGCGGGCGTGGCCGCCGGGTACGACACCGTCGTCACCACCGGCGGCACCGGGATCTCCCCCACCGACCGCACCCCCGAGGCCACCCGCCGCGTCCTGGACTACGAGGTCCCCGGCATCCCCGAGGCCGTCCGGGCCGAGGGCCTGGCCAAGGTGCCCACGGCCGCGCTCTCCCGGGGCCTGGCCGGAGTGGCCGGACGGACACTGATCGTCAACCTGCCCGGGTCGACGGGCGGCGTACGCGACGGGCTGGCCGTCCTGGAACGGCTGCTGCGGCACGCGGTGGACCAGCTCCACGGCGGCGACCACCCCGGCGGCGGCGAGGCCGGGCCCGGCGGTGACCACCCGAGAAACCCAGCGGCCGCCCTATGAACATCTGGCCGGTCGAGCTGGCGGACGGCGATGTCGCCCTGCGTCCCATAAAACTGCGCGACCAGCGCGCCTGGCGCGAGGTCAACCGGCGCAACCGTGACTGGCTGCGCCCCTGGGAGGCCACCGTGCCCCCGCCGCCGCCCGGCGGGCCCGTCGCCCAGCGCCCCACCTACCGGCAGATGGTCCGCCATCTGAAGGCCGAGGCCCACGCCGGGCGGATGCTGCCGTTCGTGATCGAGTACCGGGGCCAGCTCGTCGGCCAGCTGACCGTGGCCGGGATCACCTGGGGCTCGATGTGCTCGGCCCACATCGGCTACTGGGTGGACGAGGCCGTCGCCGGCCGGGGCGTGATGCCCACGGCCGTGGCGCTGGTGGTGGACCACTGCTTCCGCGCGGTCGGGCTGCACCGGGTGGAGGTGTGCATCCGGCCGGAGAATCTGCCCAGCCGCCGGGTGGTGGAGAAACTGGGATTCCGCGAGGAGGGCCTGCGCCCCCGCTATCTGCACATCGACGGCGCCTGGCGCGACCACCTGGTCTACGCGCTGACCGCCGAGGAGGTCCCCGAGGGGCTGCTGACCCGCTGGCACCGGTCCCGGCCGAGGGGCGGGACCGGTGCCAGCGGGTCAGCAG
>NZ_JAILXP010000207.1 GCF_020740895.1 Streptomyces sp. UNOB3_S3
TGCGCGCGGTGTGCGCGGGTGGCGGGGGCTCGGGTGACGGGGGCGGTCAGCGGCCGCGTGGGTGCCGCAGCCGCGCCGACATCCAGCGGGCGCGCCGGCGGATGATGCGTGGGATGCCCATCCTGCGGTCGGGCCCGGCCTGTGGCCCGCGCCTGCCCAGCTCGGGTGCCTCCGTGGCCACGAGCGCGGCATCGCCGTCGGCGCCGCGCTCCTGCGTCACATCGGTCACGTCCGTCACGTCACGGTAGTCGTGCGTCCAGCCCATACCGGAAGCTCTGCCCGGGCCCAAAGGTCGGTAATCGCCCATGGGTCCGGCAATTGGCCTATGCGCGAGGCAATTGGCCGTTCGGTGGACGGGTGTTCCGTCGCCCGGACGGCGGCCCCGCGACCGCCCGTCCGACGGCCCTCGCGCCCGTCCGCCGTCGTTCCCCGGCGCCCTTCCGTGCCGCCCTAGCGGTCCGGCTCGGGGTCCTTCAGCCAGCCGATGAGCTCCGCCGAGAACGCCGCCGGGTCCTCCTCGTGCGGGAAGTGGCCGAGCCCGTCGAAGAGCCGCCAGCGGTAGGGGGCCTCCACGTACTCGCCGGAGCCCGCCGCGCTGCGCGTCCGCATCACCGGATCGAGGGACCCGTGCAGATGCAGCGTCGGCACCCGGACGGGCCGCTTCATCCGGCGGTTGAACTGCATGCCGTCGGGGCGGGCCATGGACCGCACCATCCAGCGGTACGGCTCGATCGAGCAGTGCGCCGTGGAGGGGATCGACATCGCCCGGCGGTAGGTCTCGACGGCCTCGTCGTCCGGCAGCCGGGGCCCCGACCACTCCCGGATCAGCCGTCCCACCAGCGCCGCGTCGTCCGCGAGCAGCCGCCGCTCGGGCAGCCAGGGCCGCTGGAAGCCCCAGATGTGGGAGCTCGCGGCGCTCTGCCGGGGGTCGGCGAGCATCGCCGACCGCCAGCGGCGCGGGTGCGGCATCGAGGACACCACGAGCCGGCGCACCAGCTTGGGCCGCATCACGGCCGCGGTCCAGGCCAGATACCCGCCCAGGTCATGGCCGACGAGGGCGGCGTCCGGCTCGCCGAGGGAGCGGACCACCCCCGTGATGTCGAGGGCGAGGTTCGCCGGGTCGTAGCCCCGGGGCGTACGGTCGCTGCCGCCGACGCCGCGCAGGTCCATCGCCACCGCACGGAACCCGGCCTCCGCGAGGGCCGGCAGCTGATGCCGCCACGTCCACCAGAACTGCGGAAAGCCGTGCAGCAGCAGCACCAGCGGCCCCTCGCCCATCTCGGCGATATGGAACCGCGCCCCGTTCGCCGCGACGTCCCGGTGGGTCCAGGGACCCTCCGGCCGGACGACCGCCGCGGGTGAGGTCGCCGCCGTCACCGGGGCCGCGGGCGTCGCGGGCCGGCCGGGTTCGGGGGACGCGGGCGCTGCGGAGGTATCGGGCACCGTCATACGGTCGAGCGTGTCACAGATGCGTCCGTCTGGCTCGTGTCGGCCACAGGACGCGGGTGCGGCTTGACGGTGCCCAGCACGGCCGCGGTCTCCTTCGCCGAGGCGATGGTCCGCTCCGGCTTCGAGATCTTCTTGAACTTGGCGACGGCCAGCAGCCCGAGCACCGCCGCGATCACCAGATACGCGCCACCGGTGATCAGGAACGACCAGGCGAGCCCGAGCCCGAGATTGTGGATGCCGTAGGCCGCCGCGAAGCTGAGGACCGGCAGCGAGAAGAGCGCCAGGACACCGGCCGCGGCGATGGCGCCGCCGCCGATGCCGAGCCGCCGGGCGTCCTGCCGCAGCTCGGCCTTGGCCAGTGCGATCTCGTCGTGCACCAGCGCGGACAGCTCGGTGGTGGCCTGTGCCACCAGCTGGCCGAGGCCGCGGTTCGCGCCGTCGTCGGCTGCGCTCATCGCCTGCTCCCTCATCGTCGTCGGCTTCATCCTCCGCGGGGCTCCGGTCCGGCTGGTCCGGGCCTTGGGAGGAGCGCACCGCGAATGTAAAGACTCTCAGATCATGCCGGACCGTCGTCGCTGGTGGTGCGCCCTGCCGCCACTTCCGCCAGCTTCCGGTGCGCGGCCGCCTTGGCCTCGTACTTCGCGGCCATGCGCAGGTGGTACTCGGGATTGTCCTGCTCGTAGATGTCCGGGATGCCGTCCTCGTCCTCGTCGCGGTCCTCCTCCTCGCAGAGCTTCTTGTACTTGTTGTCGCGCAGTTTGAGGAGAGTGCCGGCGAGGACGGCGGCTATCAGCGAACCGACGAGCACGGCCGCCTTGACCTCGCCGGTGAGGACGGCGTCGCCGCTGAAGGCGAGCTCGCCGATCAGCAGGGACACCGTGAAGCCGATCCCGGCCAGGGAAGCCACGGCCAGCACGTCGGGCCACTTGAGGTCCGGATTGAGCTCCGCCCTGGTGAAACGCGCCGCCGCCCAGGTGCCGCCGAAGACACCGACGGCCTTGCCGACGACCAGGCCGAGGACCACGCCCAGCGTCTCGGGCCGGGAGAAGACATCGGACAGCGCCCCGCCGGAGACCGCGACGCCCGCCGAGAACAGCGCGAACAGCGGCACGGCCAGCCCCGCCGACAGCGGGCGCACCAGGTGCTCGATGTGCTCGCCGGGGGAGTGCTTCTCGCCGTCGCGGCGGGTGCAGCGCAGCATCAGGCCCATGGCGACGCCCGCGATGGTCGCGTGGACGCCGCTGTTGTACATCAGCGCCCAGTTGACGACCGCCAGCGGCACATAGACGTACCAGCCGCGTACGCCCTTGCGCAGCAGCACCCAGAAGACGACCAGGCCCACCACGGCGAAGCCGAGGGCGGCGAAGTTCAGCTTCGACGTGAAGAAGATCGCGATGATGAGGATCGCGAAGAGGTCGTCGACGACGGCCAGGGTCAGCAGGAAGGCGCGCAGGGCGGACGGCAGGGAGGTGCCGATGACCGCGAGCACGGCCAGGGCGAAGGCGATGTCGGTGGCGGTGGGCACGGCCCAGCCGCCCAGGGAGCCACCGCCGGCGGAGGCGGTCAGGGCGTAGACGATCGCGGGTGCGGCCATGCCGCAGAGCGCGGCGACGACGGGCAGGACCGCTGCCTTGGGGTCGCGCAGCTCACCGGCGACGAGCTCGCGCTTGAGTTCGATACCGGCGACGAAGAAGAAGATCGCGAGCAGTCCGTCGGCCGCCCAGTGCTGGACGGAGAGGTTCAGCCCGAGGCTCCCGGGGCCGAGGTGGAAGGAGCGGACCGTCTCATAGCTCTCGCGCAGCGGGGTGTTGGCCCAGATCAGCGCGGCGACGGCGGCGACGAGCAGCAGGACGCCGCCCACGGTCTCGGTGCGTAGCGCGTCCGCGAGATAGTTCCGTTCGGGCAGGGAGAGCCTGCCGAGGAAGACGGAACGCTGGTTCTTGGACGCGGCCACGGTGGTGGACCTCCTGGGGTCGGTCTGTCGGTCTGAAAACACACGCGTACACGTGTGCTGTGTTGCCGACCAGACTTCCCGGCGCGCCCTAGATTCTTGTCGCAATATTTACGCGACAAGTACTTACCTTAGCCGGAAAGAGTGAAGGGCGCCCGACATATTGTCGGACGCCCTTCACTCGCATGGGCTTTGACCTGCGGTTATGCAGGTGTTTTTCGGATCAGTCCTCGCTGGGGGCAGCGGGGAGCTTGGCCTGGATGAGGTCCATGACCGAGGAGTCGGTCAGGGTGGTCACATCGCCGAGGGTGCGGTTTTCGGCCACGTCACGGAGCAGCCGGCGCATGATCTTGCCGGAGCGGGTCTTGGGCAGCTCGGCCACCGGCAGGATCCGCTTGGGCTTGGCGATCGGGCCGAGCTGCTTGGCCACATGGGCGCGCAGCTCCTCGGTGAGGCCCTCGGCCTCGGCGTCCACACCGCTGCGCAGGATGACGAAGGCGCAGATCGCCTGGGTGGTCTGCGGGTCCGCGGCGCCGACGACGGCGGCCTCGGCGACCTTCGGGTGCGAGACGAGGGCGGACTCCACCTCGGTGGTGGAGATGTTGTGGCCGGAGACGAGCATGACGTCGTCGACGCGGCCCAGCAGCCAGATGTCGCCGTCCTCGTCCTTCTTGGCGCCGTCACCCGCGAAGTAGCGGCCCTCGAAGCGGGACCAGTAGGTGTCCTTGTAGCGCTGGTCGTCGCCCCAGATGGTGCGGAGCATGGCCGGCCACGGCTCGGTGAGGATCAGGTAGCCGCCGGAGCCGTTGGGCACCTCGTGGCCGTCGTCGTCGACGACGGTGGCTCCGATGCCGGGGAGCGGGGCCTGGGCCGAGCCCGGCTTGGTCTCGGTCACACCCGGCAGCGGGCTGATCATCATGGCGCCGGTCTCGGTCTGCCACCAGGTGTCGACGACAGGGGTGGTGTCGGCGCCGATGTGCTTGCGGTACCAGACCCAGGCCTCGGGGTTGATCGGCTCGCCGACCGAGCCCAGGATCCGCAGGCTCGACAGGTCGAACTTGGCGGGGATGTCGTCGCCCCATTTCATGGCGGCGCGGATGGCGGTCGGGGCGGTGTAGAGGATCGTCACGCCGTACTTCTGGACGATCTCCCACCAGCGGCCCTGGTGCGGGCTGTCGGGGGTGCCCTCGTAGAGCACCTCCGTGGCGCCGTTGCTCAGCGGGCCGTAGACGATGTACGAGTGACCGGTGACCCAGCCGACGTCGGCGGTGCACCAGAAGACGTCGGTCTCGGGCTTGAGGTCGAAGACGGCGTGGTGGGTGTACGACGCCTGGGTGAGGTAGCCACCGGTGGTGTGGAGGATGCCCTTGGGCTTACCCGTGGTGCCCGAGGTGTAGAGGATGAAGAGCGGGTGCTCCGCGTCGAAGGCCTCGGGGGTGTGCTGGTCGGACTGGCGCTCGACCAGGTCGTGCCACCACACGTCACGGCCCTCGGTCCAGCCGATGCCCTCCTGGCCGGTGCGGCGGACCACGAGGACGCTGCGGACGTTCTCGGTGCCGGGGCGGGTGAGGGCCTCGTCCACCGCGGGCTTGAGCGCGGAGGGCTTGCCACGCCGGTAGCCGCCGTCGGCGGTGATGACGACGCGGGCGTCGGCGTCGTTGATCCGGGTGGCGAGGGCGTCCGCGGAGAAGCCGCCGAAGACCAGCGAGTGCGGGGCGCCGATACGGGCGCAGGCCAGCATCGAGACGACCGCTTCGGGGATCATCGGCAGATAGATGGCGACGCGGTCACCCGCCTGGACGCCCAGCTCCAGCAGGGCGTTGGCGGCGCGGGAGACCTCGCGCTGCAGCTCGGCGTAGGTGATCGAGCGGCTGTCGCCGGGCTCACCCTCGAAGTGCAGCGCGACACGGTCGCCCAGCCCGTTCTCCACATGGCGGTCGACGCAGTTGTACGCCACGTTGAGCTTGCCGTCGGCGAACCACTTGGCGAACGGCGGGTTCGACCAGTCCAGGGTCTCGGTCGGCTCGGTCGCCCAGCTCAGGCGGCGGGCCTGCTCGGCCCAGAAGCCCAGCCGGTCAGCCTTCGCCCGCTCGTACGCCTCGGCGGTCACATTGGCCTCTGCGGCCAGACCGGCAGGCGGTGCGAAGCGGCGCTCCTCCTTAAGAAGGTTGGCCAGGCTTTCGTTACTCACGACATCTCCCTTTCCCAGGGGGCTCGTTACGTCCCGGCCATAGCTCATCAGGCTGGGACGCACCCTGACAAGGGGTGTGGACAAAAAGTGGTTTAGACCTTATGGAAAGCTGATGTGCCGAGGTCAGAGGGGGTGGTGCGGCCGACGGGACGCGCCGGGGGCATTGGACCGGAGTGCCGGACGGGGGTGCCGGACCGGGGCCGGACCGGGCCGATCGGAGCGCCGCGCCGGCGTGCCGGAGCGTGGGCCGAGGAGGGGTGTACGGCGCCCACCGGGGTGGGTCATACGGCGTACAGGACGGCGGGTCGTACGGCGGGTCGTACGGCGGTGAAGGTGCGCGAGCGCCGGTCCAGGACATAGGCCTGGGCCTCGCCCACATGGAAGTACATCCCCTGGAGCCGCAGCGATCCTTCGGCCACCCGACGGGCGACACAGGCGTGGGCCATCAGATGGTCGAGCTGCTGCAGGATGTTGACGAGCGCCAGCCGCTCGACGTCGTCCGCGACGGGACGGTCGGCCAGCGCCACCTCCCCACGCCCCAGCCGGCCGATCCGCTGCATCCGGGCGAGGCTGGGCCGGCCGTGCCGCAGCCAGCGGGTGAGCGGGGTCTGGTCGGAGACGAGGCCGTGGCCGGCAGGGGAGGCGGACAGATCCAGCAGGGCCTGCATCGCACCGCATCCCGAATGCCCGCAGACGGTGATGCTGCCGACCTTGAGCACCTCCACGGCGTACTCCACGGCGGCGCCGACCGAGTCGCAGCTGCCGTCGTCGCCGGGTGGGGGCAGCAGATTGCCGACATTGCGTACGGTGAACAGATCGCCGGGACCGCTTGAGGTGATCATGCTGGTCACCAGCCGGGAGTCGGCACAGGTGAGGAAGAGCTGACTGGGGCGCTGTCCTTCGCGGGCGAGCCTGGCCAGCTCGTCGCGGACCAGAGGGGCGGTGTCGCGCTGGAAGGCGCTCACCCCGCCCAGGAGTTGCTCGATCTCACAGGGCCCGGCCTCCTCGCCCGCGTGGTGGGCGCGGTCGTGATGGCGCCAAGGGGTCCAGGGGCGGTGGACGGGGGAACCGGCGGCGTCCGAGGCGGGCTTGGCGCCGCCCCGGAGGGAGCGGACGACCCCGGGCAGCGAGAGCAGCGCGGCGATCATCATGCCCACCACGACGCTCTGAAGCACTCCCAGCAGCAGCGCCGACCCGAGCGTGGCCACGTACATGGGGAACTCCCTGCGTCGCGACAACTCCTTGACCTGTGCGAGATCCGCCGCCCTGAGCCCCGCCGCGATGGCGAGGGCGGCCACGGCGGACAGCGGGACCAGCTCCGGCACCGCCGCCGGTAGCCCCGCGCACAGCAGCGCGCAGACCGCGCACACCACCGCGCCCGCGTGGGACCCGGGCCATACGGCGCCGGGGAATACCGCGCCCCGGGGGCGCAGCCACTCCTGGACGGGGGCCGGCAGCAGGGACCGCAGCGACTGGGCGCTCGCGGCGAGCGTGAGCGTCAGGACAGCCGCGAAGATCCCGAGCACCGGGCCGTCCGGCAGGCCGGGGAGCACCCGCGACTCCCAGGGAGCGAAGGAGATCCGGGGGGTCGTCAGGGGGAAGCACACGCCCATGGCCAGGACGAGCGCGGCGAACGGGGCGGGGACGAGCCGCAGCGACCGCCCTGCCCTGCCGGGCAGCCGGGGCCAGACCGTCAGCACCACCGCCGTGACCGCGGCTGCCAGCAGCGCGACGGCCAGGAGCGCGGCGGGTCGTGGCTGCGTCAACTCCCAGACCAGGGCCCGCACACCGGCCAGTGCGGACGGCTGAGGGCCGCCGCCCAGTACGACGGGTGCCTGACTGAGGACGATCGTCGCTCCCACACCGGCGAGCATCCCGCGCGCGACGGCGGGGCTGAACGCCGACGCCATGCGGGCCACCCGTGGGGCGCCGAGGGCGAGTTGCGCCAGCCCGACGAGCGCGATGACCCCGCAGGTGACCTGCCAGCCCTGGCGCTGGACCAGCTCCGCGGTCACCAGCACCAGACAGGCCGCCGTGCCCCCGGCCCGGGCCGGGGCGGCGCCGAACACCGCTCCGGCGATCCCGGCGACGGCCGCCGCGATCAGACCGGCCTGGAGGGGGACGCTCGCCGCCAGGGCGATCCCCAGGGAGAGGGGAACGGCGGCCAAGGTGACGGCGGCGGAGGTGGGGAGATCCCGGGACCAGGTGGACCGGCTCCGCCCACTGGGCTCATGGGGGCCGTCCTGGCGGAGCGCCGGGGAGGGAGGGGGCGTCTGGATCTGCTGAGCGGGCATCGTCGGTCCCGTCTTCTTCGTCGGGGCGGCGCGGTCGCGCTGGATGCGCGGCCGTGGTCACGGCGGGCAGCGGCGGGAGCGGCTGCGACGGACAGGTGTCCATCAACTCTCGGTAAACGGATCGTAATGCAGAGTAAAGGGCTGGCGAGGGAATGCCCGGACCCTTCCCCTGAACGAGCGAATAAGTATTTTTAAATGCCTGCCTCCTTTGTTCAGTTTTGCCCGCATGCGATGGTGGCGTCGCTTGAACGCCTGTCCGCCCCGTCGGACAGGCGAGTCGAACGGCGAGGTGGCTCATGGCTGCTGCATGGAGAATCGCACTCGGCGGTCTGACTGCCCTGGCGCTGGCCTCGGGGGCCGCGACGCCCGACGCACCCGCCGGCGGCCGGCGGACGCCGGCCCGTCCGCACCCGGCCGGGCGCCCGGCCCGGCTGATCGGTGATGGCTCCACCGCCGAGACCGGACCTCAGCCCGGACAGCCGGTCCCACGCCGCCTCGGCCCCGGTGAACGGCCGCCGCAGTTCGTCGTCTTCTCATGGGACGGCGCGGGCGAGGACGAGCAGAAACTGTTCTCCCACTTCCGTGCCGTCGGCAGGAAGTACCACGCGACCATGACCTACTTCCTCAGCGGCGTCTATATGCTCCCCGCCGCCAAGAGGAAGCTCTACGCCCCGCCCCGGCACCCCGCCGGCGCCTCCGACATCGGCTTCAACGACGTCAAGGGCGTGCGGGACACCGTGGCGCAGATGCGCGCCGCCTGGCTGGAGGGCAATGAGATCGGCACCCACTTCAACGGTCACTTCTGCGGCGCCCACGGCGGCGTCGGCACCTGGAGCAGCAAGGAGTGGATGAGCGAGATCCGGCAGGCGGAGTCGTTCGTCAGACACTGGCGGACCAACGCCGGGCTCAGATCGGAGCCACCCCTTCCGTTCGACTACGGCAAGGAGTTGGTCGGCGGGCGGGCGCCCTGCCTGGAGGGTCAGCGCAACCTCATCCCGGCCGCCAAGGCCATGGGCTTCCGCTACGACGCGAGTTCCATCGGCGGGCGGCAGGTCTGGCCCCGGAAGATCCGTGGCGTCTGGGACTTCCCCTTGCAGGACATCCCCGTCCCGGGCCGTGGCTTCGAGACGCTGTCGATGGACTACAACTTCCTCGCCAACCAGTCCGGTACCACCGCGGGTGAACCCGCCCGGCGGGAGGCATGGGGCAGACAGATGCGCGACGGCCTGATGGCGGGCTTCCAACGGGCGTACCGGGGCAACCGCGCCCCGTTCTTCGTCGGCGACCACTTCGAGTCCTGGAACGGCGGCACGTATATGCGCGCCGTCGAGAGCGTCATCAAGAAGGTCTGCGTGAGGGACGGCGTGCGCTGCGTCTCCTTCAAACAGCTGGCGGACTGGCTGGACGCCCAGGACCCCCGGCTGCTCGCGGACCTGCGCGAGCTGGAGATCGGCAAGGCGCCGAAGAACGGCTGGGCGCGGTTCTCCGGCGCCGCCGTCAGACGGGCTGCGCGGTAGCCAGCAGCGCCTCGTCCAGCACGAACGCGGGGTCGACCTGCGCCGCCAGATCGGCGCCCGTCTTGGCGTTGCCCCAGCTCTCCGCGTTCTTGAGGTGGAAGTGGACCATCTGGCGGGTGTAGCGACGCCAGTCGCGCCGCTCGTACGAGGCGTCCGCGGTCTCGCGCAGGACGCTCAGGGCCTGCCGGTTGGCCTCCTCCAGCAGCTCGAAACGGGGCGGGCGGCCCTTCTCCATGGCCCGCACCCAGTCGGAGTGGCCGACGGTGGTGAGCAGGTCGTCACCCACCTCGGCACGCAGGAAGTCGAGGTCGTCCTGCCCCTGCACCTTGTTGCCCACGACCTTCAGCGCGACGCCGAAGTCCCGCGCGTACTCCTTGTACTGGCGGTAGACGGACACACCCTTGCGGGTGGGCTCGGCGACGAGGAAGGTCACGTCGAAACGAGTGAACATCCCGGAGGCGAAGGAGTCGCTGCCCGCCGTCATGTCGACGACCACGTACTCGCCCGGCCCGTCCACGAGGTGGTTCAGGCACAGCTCGACCGCGCCGACCTTCGAGTGGTAGCAGGCGACACCGAGATCGGAATCCGTGAAGGGGCCGGTGACCATCAGCCGGATGGACGCGTCGTCGTCCAGCGCCACCTTGCGGGCGCACGCCTCGTAGACCGGATTGTCCTCGGTGACGCGCAGCAGCCGTGAGCCGTTGCCCGGCGGAGTCGTCTTGATCATGGTCTCCGCCGAGGCGATGCGCGGGTTGTCGCCGCGCAGATAGTCCTTGATCAAGGGCAGCCGCGCGCCCATCGCGGGCAGCGTGGCGGTGTCCACCTCGTCGAGCCCGAGCGCCGCGCCCAAGTGCTGATTGATGTCCGCGTCCACGGCGATGACGGGGGCATGGCCGGCGGCGAGGTGGCGGATGAACAGGGAGGACAGCGTGGTCTTGCCGCTGCCGCCCTTCCCCACGAAAGCGATCTTCATATTCACCAAGAGTAGGTGCAGGGGTGCGCGGAGTGATGGCCGTGAGTGAAGAGGACCACTCTTTCGGGGGGTGTAGACCCGAAGTGCGTAGTGTCTTACCCATGAGTACGACAGCCGATCCGCTTGCCGCCCTGGGGTCGCTCCCGGGCGTCGCCGACTCCGTGGAATCCGTACGCAAGGCGGTGGACCGGGTGTACGGGCACCGGGTGATGCGCCGCCGGAGCAATGAGGTCACCTCCGAGGCGGCGCTGCGCGGTGCGCGCGGCTCGGCCGCGCTGTCCGGCGCGGACTGGGCCCTCGAAGAGGTGCGCCGCCGCTCCGACTTCGGCGGTGAGGGGGAGCCGCGCACGGTGGGCGCGGCACTGCGGCTGACCGCCGAGGCGGGCCAACTGCTGAGCGTGTGGCGGCAGTCCCCGCTGCGGGTCCTGGCCCGGCTGCACCTGGTGGCCGCCGGCGGGGACCGGCCCGACGCCTCGGTCGGACGGCCGCGGCTGGCCGGTGAACCGGTGGCGGAGCCGCTGGTCGAGCTGCCGCTGCCGGGTGCGGACGAGGTCGCGGGACGACTGGAGGGGCTGGCGGGGCTGCTGATCGCGGGCAGCGCGGCCCCGGCGCTGGTGACGGCGGCCGTGGTCCATGGCGAACTGCTCGCCCTGCGGCCGTTCGGTTCGCACAATGGCCTGGTCGCGCGGGCGGCCGAGCGCATCGTGCTGGTGGGCAGCGGCCTGGACCCCAAGTCCATCTGCCCGGCCGAGGTGGGACACGCGGAGCAGGGCCGGGAGGCCTATGCGGCGGCGCTCGAGGGCTATGTCTCGGGAACCCCGGAGGGCCTGGCGGCCTGGATCGCGCACTGCGGCCGCGCCGTCGAGCTGGGGGTGCGGGAGAGTACGGCCGTGTGCGAGGCGCTTCAGCGCGGCGCCGCCTGACCCGCGGCCGCCGGGCCGGCCCGGCGTCGGCCCCGGTCCGCCTCATCACCCTTGTGGCGGACATGGGTTGCGGCGGTACCCGTACTGCTCCGGTACCGCCGCTGGCACGTCAGCCGGGTTACCATGCGTGCACGAAATTTGCCCATCAGGCCGGGGACTTCGCCCGCCACCTGGTGCGACTGGCCCGTAATCGACGGGTCGGCGTCGCGTGGGTGCCCGGCTTTCATGCGCGGTCCGTGGGGCCTTGGTGCGTGAGGGGCGTCCTCCCGGATGTCCCTGGTCTCGCGGGCCGTTAAGTCCTTTCTACTCCTGTCGCCGCGGAAGCGGAAGCCTAAGCCACAGTTCTTTTGCTTTTAGCGTCAAAAGCGGGCAAGGCGGGCATGGTCGAGCGACGACGATTGGCGAACCACATCAACCCCGCCGTGGCTGCCGCCGCGCCGATCGCGGCGGCCATGAGCAGCGCCGGGCGGGAGGGCATGGCCAGCGCGGAAATACGCTGCTTCAGACGCACGGGCCGGTTGAAGCAGAGGATCGGCCAGTCGCGTGACACCGCTTCCCGGCGCAACGCCCGATCGGGATTGACGGCGTGAGGGTGGCCGACCGCCTCCAGCATCGGAATGTCGGTGATCGAATCGCTGTATGCGTAGCAGCGGCTGAGGTCGTATCCCTCCGAGGCGGCCAGCTCGCGCACGGCCTCGGCCTTGGTGGGGCCATAGGCGTAGTACTCGATTTCACCCGTGAAGGCGCCGTCCTCGACGACCATCCGGGTGGCGACGACCCGGTCCGCGCCCAGCAGCGCCCCGATCGGCTCGACGACTTCGGCGCCGGAGGTGCTCACGATCACCACATCCCGTCCCGCGGCGTGGTGTTCCTCGATGAGCGAGGCGGCCTCGTCGTAAATGATCGGGTCGATGAGCTCGTGCAGGGTCTCCGCCACGATCTCGCGGACCTGCTGGACATTCCAGCCCCTGCAGAGGGCGGAGAGATACTGACGCATCCGCTCCATCTGGTCGTGGTCGGCTCCGCCGGCCAGGAAGACGAACTGCGCATAGGCGGTACGCAACACGGCACGCCTGTTGATCAAGCCGCCTTGGTAGAAGGACTTGCTGAAGGTGAGCGTGCTCGACTTCGCAATGACCGTCTTGTCCAGATCAAAGAACGCGGCTGTCCGAGGCAAGGAGTGGTTTTCCACGCCGCCGAGCATAGGGGCCCTCCATTCGGCGTAAGCTGAGGCGTGTGGGTTTGCCTGAGAAGGCTCTCGGGTACACCATGGAAGTCACGGATCGTTCGCGACCGTGTCTAACCCGGCCCGACTCCTCCCCCCCCGAGTCGGCCGTGGGGACGACCCCCGCTC
>NZ_JAILXP010000208.1 GCF_020740895.1 Streptomyces sp. UNOB3_S3
GTACCGCAGACCGGCCCCCGCGCCCCGAGGGCTTCGCCCCGGGCCCGGACGGGGGGCCGGTCTGCGGTACCGCGCCCCGAAGGGGCGCGGGGAACTGCGCGACCGGCCACGACTCACCCGCGGATGATGTACCGGACTTCCAGCGGAGCGCTCAGCCGCACGGCGCTACGGCTCGACCACGACCTCCTGCGCCGCCGCCGTGCCCTCGCCGACGAGCAGGGGCGCGTCCACCGGGACGTTGCGCTTCACCAGGGCCAGGGCGATCGGGCCCTGCTCGTAGTGGCGGGCCGAGGTCGTGACGAAGCCGATCTGGCGGCCCTCGGGGCCGTCGGCGGCCAGGCGGACGGGCGCGCCGTGGGCCGGCAGGACCACCTCGCTGCCGTCGAGGTGGAGGAAGACCAGGCGGCGCGGCGGCTTCCCCAGGTTGTGGACGCGGGCCACGGTCTCCTGGCCCCGGTAGCAGCCCTTCTGGAGGTGGACGGCCACGCCGATGAGGCCCAGCTCGTGGGGGATCGTCCGGTGGTCGGTCTCCAGGCCGAGCCGCGGGCGGTGGTCCTCGACGCGCAGGGCCTCGTAGGCGAGGACGCCCGCCGCCGGGCCGTGGGCGGCGGCGAAGTCCGTCAGCGAGGCGCGCGGCAGGAAGAGGTCCCGGCCGTGGGGCGTCTCGCGGGCCACGACGCCCTCGGGGGTCTCGGCGATCGAGCCGGCCGGCAGGTGCACCACCGCGAAGTCGTCCGTCCGGTCGGCGACCTCGACCTTGTAGAAGAACTTCATGCTCTCCAGGTAGGCGATGAGCGCCTCCTGGGTGCCGGGCTCGATGTGGACCCAGGTGGTCCCGCCGTCGTCGACCAGGTACAGGGCGTGCTCGATGTGGCCGTGCGGGGAGAGGATCAGGGCCTCGGTGGCCTGCCCGGCCGGGAGCTCGCTCACGTGCTGGGTGACGAGCAGGTGCAGCCAGCTCAGCCGGTCGGGGCCGGTGACGGTGAGGACCCCCCGGTGCGAGAGGTCCACGAAACCGGTCCCGCCGGCCAGCGCGCGCTGTTCCCGGAACAGGTCGCCGTAGTGCGCGGCGACGCCTTCGTCGGGCCCCTCGGCGGGGACGGCGCCGGGCAGGGACAGCAGCGGGCTCTTCGATTGACGCAGCATGGGGCCAAGCCTACGGCGAGGGGTCCGGCGCCTTCGAGGAGCAGTCGGCGCACCGGCCGAAGATCGCGAAGTGCTTCATGTCCGTTTCGAAGCCGAAGGTCTCGCGGAGCTTCGCGGTGAAGTCCGCCGCGACCGCCAGGTCGGCCTCGACGACGCCGGTGCAGTCCCGGCAGACGAGGTGTATGTGGTGGTGCCGGTCGGCGAGGTGGTAGGTCGGCGCCCCGTGCCCGAGATGGGCATGGCTGACCAGCCCCAGCTCCTCCAGCAGCTCCAGCGTCCGGTAGACCGTCGAGATGTTCACCCCGCCCGCGGTCCTGCGGACCTCGGTGAGGATGTCGTCCGGCGTCGCGTGTTCGAGCCGGTCCACGGCCTCCAGGACGAGCTGGCGCTGCGGGGTCAGCCGGTAGCCGCGCTTACGGAGGTCGCTCTGCCAGTCGGTGTCCACCACGCTCCCAGTCTAGGCAGCGTCACGCGCCCCGTACCCCCTTCAGGTACGCGGCGAGTGCGGCGACGGCCGACGGATTGCGGGGGCTCTCGACGAGATCGACGTAGTCGAGGACGAAGACGCGGTCGTTCTTGATCGCCGAGACCCCCGCGAGCGGCGGGTAGGACATCAGGAACTTCTTCTTCTCCTCCGCGCCGACGGCCCCGTAGTTGTTGATCACGATGACCTCGGGGTCGCGCTCGACGACCGTCTCCCAGCCGACCGTCACCCAGGAGTCCTTGAGGTCCTTCATCACGTGGTCGCCGCCCGCCTTGGTGATGATGTCGTGCGGCCCGGCGTAGGCCCCGGCGGTCAGCGGCTTGTCCTTGCCGTCGTCGTAGAGGAAGACCCGCGGCGCCCGGCCGTCCTTCGGCACTGCGGCCTGCGCG
Source organism: Streptomyces sp. UNOB3_S3 (assembly GCF_020740895.1). Lineage (GTDB taxonomy): Bacteria > Actinomycetota > Actinomycetes > Streptomycetales > Streptomycetaceae > Streptomyces. The sequence goes on from NZ_JAILXP010000208.1 coordinate 2,020, forward strand.
TCGGCGACCTGCTTCTTGAAGCCGTCGACGAGCTTCCGTGCCCGGTCCTCGACGTCGAAGAGCTTCCCGAGCGTCTCCAGGTCGGTGTAGAGCGCCTCCAGCGGCGGCATCACCCCGCGCGACCTGCCCGTGCCGCCGTTGTGGCAGGACTCGGTGAGGACGTACGAGCCCACGCCGACCTTCTTCAGCGCCTCCGGGGTGAAGCCGTTGCCCTCGCCGAAGCCGTAGTTCCAGCCCGCGAAGACCAGGTCCGCCCTGGCGTCGAGGACGAGCTCCTTGTTGATCTCCTTCTTCGACAGCCACTTCACCTTGTCGTAGCCGCTCTTCCAGGGTGCGGCACCCTTGTCGTCCCGGCTGGTGCGGTAGTCGGGCGCGACATAGCCGGCCATGTGGTCCTCCAGGCCGAGCGCGAACATGATCTCGGCTATCCCGACATCGTTGGTCACCACGCGCTGCGGCGCCTTGTCGTACGTCGTCTTCACACCGCAGTTGGAGATCGTCACCGGGTAGTGGCCGCCGGACGCCGCCTTCGGCTGTTTGCCGTCGGGAGCGTCCGAAACCTTGGCGCCACAGCTCGTGAGGGTGATGGCGGTGAGCAGGGTCAGCGTGATGCGGGCAGTACGCATGGTGTCCTTACGGGAGGCGGTCGAAGAGCAGCTGCGGGGCGCCGGAGACCGGGTGCGGCACGCGGTGCGCCCGTACGCCGAAGACCTCGGCCAGTAGCTCGGCGGTCAGCACGGAGTGCGGCGGCCCGGACGCGACGACGCGCCCGCCCGCGACGACGTACAGCGCGTCGCAGTGCCCGGCGGCGAGATTGAGGTCGTGCAGCGCCGCCAGCACCGTCACCCCCGACGCGCGCACCAGCGACAGGACCTCCAGCTGCTGGGCGATGTCCAGGTGGTTCGTCGGCTCGTCCAGGACGAGCACCTTCGGCTCCTGGGCCAGCGCCCGCGCGATCAGCACCCGCTGCTTCTCGCCCCCGGACAGCGTCAGGAAGCCCCGCCCGGCCAGGTGCGCGGCGCCCACCCGGGCCAGCGCCGCCGCGCACACCTCGGCGTCCGCCGCCGTGGCCCGGCCGCCCGGGCCCTGGTGCGGCAGCCGGCCCATGGCCACGACCTCGGCGGCCGTGAAGTCGAATTCGCCGCCCGACTCCTGCGGCAGCGCCGCCAGCCGCCGCGCCCCCTCGCGGGCGGAGAGCGCGTGGACGTCGTCGCCGTCCAGCAGCACCCGCCCGGCGGCCGGCCGCAGCGCCCGGTAGACGCAGCGCAGCAGTGTGGACTTGCCGCTGCCGTTCGGCCCCACCAGCCCCACGAACTGCCCGCTGTCCGCCCGTAGCGCGATGTCCTCCACCAGCCGCGCGCCCGCGATGTCGACCGCGAGCCCCTCGATGTCGATCCGCATCACGACCCCCCGAAGACATAGCCGCGGCGCCGCATCAGCACCACGAAGCAGGGCACCCCGATCAGCGCGGTGATCACCCCGACCGGCAGTTCCACCGGCGCCAGCAGCAGCCGGGAGACGACGTCCACCCACAGCAGGAGCACCGCGCCCATGAGCGGCGCCACGGCCAGCACCCGGCGGTGGTCGGCGCCGACGAGCATGCGGGTGACGTGCGGGACCATCAGCCCCACGAAACCGATCGCGCCGCTGACGGCCACGACGGCCCCGGTGACCGCGGCCGTCACCACGAACAGCACCCGCCGCAGCCGCTCGGCGTCCACGCCCAGCGTGGCGGCGGTCTCGTCGCCCATGGCCAGCGCGTTCAGGCGCGGTGCCGACCACAGCAGATAGCCGGTCCCGGCCAGCACCACGGCCGCCGCGATCGGCACGGACGACCAGGTGGCCCCGCCCAGGCTGCCCAGCAGCCACATCATCGCGGAGCGCGCCGCCTCGCCCCGGTCGGCGCTGAAGACCATGAGCGTGGTGATCGCGGAGAAGCCGTAGTACATCGCGCTGCCGGTGAGCACCAGCCGCAGCGGCGTCAGCCCGTGCCGGGTGCGCGCCGCCGCGTAGACGAGCGCCATCGCGGCCAGCGCGGAGGTGAACGCGGCACCGGACAGCGCCCACACGCCGAGCGAGCCCAGCGCCCCGAAGAGCAGGACGGCGTTGGCGCCGACGGCGGCGCCGGAGGAGATGCCGAGGACGAACGGGTCGGCGAGGGCGTTGCGCACCATCGCCTGCACGCCCACCCCGATGGCCGACAGCCCCGCGCCGACGACGGCGGCCAGCAGGGCGCGCGGGAAGCGCAGCTCCCAGACGATCGTGTACGCCGGGAGCTCGTCCGGCGCGATGGTCCCGCCGCTCAGCCCGGCCCACAGGTGGCGCATGGTCCCGCCCCAGCCGACGCCGGACGCGCCGAGCGCCACGCAGCACAGCAGCGAGAGGAGGAGGGCGGCGGTGAGGGCGGCCAGGAGCGGCGGCAGGGGGAGCCGGCGGGGAGCGGAAGGCGCCGGGAGCGACGGCCCGTCCGCTCGCCGGGCCACGGCCGGGAGATCTGTCGACACGGGCGGTACGCCTTCGCCTCGGGCCGTGGCTCCGCCCGCGGATACGTGACGTGCGACGCGTCCGCGCGTACGGGTGTCCCCTCGCAGTCCACGGCGAGTGTGCTGGGAGCCACGCCGCCGCGGGTGATCGGGCTCGCGGAAGGCCCCCTCGGAGGGCCTTCCGCCTACCGTTGCGGGTCAGCGCCGGACTTTCACCGGACTTCCCCCGCGGGGCGCGAAAGAGGTTACTTTTCCTCGGGCTTGTACGGCGTGCCGTCGGGGTTGAAGAAGGCGACGCCGTCCGGCATGTCGTCCGGCAGGTTGCGCGCCCACTCCTGAAGGTCCTCCGGGACCTTCTTCAGCTGCGCGGACATGTACGGACGCAGCGGCACCTCGGGGGTGGCCTTCTCGCCGACCCACATCAGGTCGCCCTTGACGTAGCCGTACAGGCGCTTGCCGCCCGAGTACGGGCCGGAGGCGGCGGTCCGCGCGACGGCGTCCGTGGCGATGTCGATCTGCGGCTTCTGGTCGGCCAGCTCGCCGTACCAGACCTCGACGACACCGGTGTCGCGGATCATGACGATCTCGACCTTGCGGTCCTTGTCGATCCGCCAGTAGCCGGTCTCGGTCTCCAGCGGCTTGACGGGCTTGCCGGCCGCGTCGAGCACCCAGGAGCGCGAGACGTACTCGAGGAAGTCCCGGCCGTCGTGGCTGAAGACGACTTCCTGCCCGAAGTTGCACTTCTCGGCGCCGGGGAAGTCGTGGACGCCCGCGCCCTCCCACGTGCCGAGGAGGAACGCGAGGGGGACGAGGTCGGGGTGAAGGTCGGACGGAATCTCGATCATGAGCTCAGGCGATCTGTAGGCGATGCGGACAAAGGGGTCAGCGCTGGCCCTGGTACAGCTTCTTCCAGGTCAGGCCCGCGAAGGCGATGACGCCGACGGCGACCAGTACCAGCAGGGTGGTGAAGAAGCCTTCAAGCACGAGCGCGCTCCTCGGTCGGAGTGGAGATCTATGTCGGTACGGACCGGACAGGAGTCTAGTCGGCCGCCTCGGGGACGGCGCTGTGAGGTTGGCCGTTGCGTCGTCCTAGAGTGACCGGCATGGCGAACGCGAAGAAGCTCGTGATCAAGGTGACGGCGGGCGCGGACGCGCCCGAGCGGTGCTCGCAGGCGTTCACGGTGGCTGCCGTGGCCGTGGCCAGCGGTGTCGAGGTGTCGCTGTGGCTGACGGGGGAGTCGTCGTGGTTCGCGCTGCCCGGGCGCGCCGCGGAGTTCGAGCTGCCGCACGCGGCGCCGCTGCCGGACCTCATCGACGGGATCCTCGCCGGGGGCGGCCTGATCACGCTGTGCACGCAGTGCGCGGCGCGGCGCGGGATCGAGGAGAAGGACCTGATCGAGGGCGCCCGGATCGCGGGCGCGCAGGTGTTCGTCAGCGAGGCGATGGCGGACGGCACGCAGGCGCTCGTCTACTAGCCGTGCACTAGTTGCGTAGTCGTGCGCTAGTCCCGGCCCCAGGGGTCGCGCGGGCCCTGGCGGCGCTTGCCGTCGAGCTCGTCCCACCACTCGTCCGACTTCGGGTCGCCCGACGGATCGTCCCACCAGCGGTCGTCGGGCCCCCGCCGGTTCGCGACGATCGCGGCGACGGGCGGGATGACCATGGCGAACAGGCACAGCCCCACGGCGGCCGGCACCGACCACAGGCGCACGACGGCCCATGCCATGACGAAGAGGAAGATGCAGGTCCCCATCATGGCGAAGTAGAGGTGCCTACGCCTGGCGAGCACCTCTCAACGGTACGACCGCGGGCCGGTCCGCGCGAAGGGCCGCACCCCCCACAAGGCGTCCAACCCCGGGGTGCGGCCCTTCGGGTCCGGTGCGGGCTCCATGACCCGCTCAGACGGCGATGGCGACCTCCGCCAGCGCGCCCTTCTCGGTGAGCACGACCGTGCGGTCGGCGGCCGTGGCGCCCGGGACGAGCGCGCGGACCGTCCAGGTGCCCTCGGCCGCGTAGAAGCGGAACTGCCCGGTCGCGGACGTGGGCACCTCCGCCGTGAACTCGCCGGTCGAGTCCAGGAGCCGGACGTAGCCGGTGACGGGCTCGCCGTCGCGGGTCACCGAGCCCTGGATGGTGGTCTCACCGGCCTTGGCGGTCGAGGCGTCGGGGCCGCCTGCCTTCGCTCCACACATGTGCGTTCCTTTCCATTGGCGCGGGTGGCGCGGGTGCTTGGCTCGGGAGGCTCAGTCGTCGGCGCCGAGCGCGATCGGCACGCCCACCAGGGAGCCGTACTCGGTCCAGGAGCCGTCGTAGTTGCGGACGTTGGTCTGGCCCAGCAGCTCGTGGAGCACGAACCAGGTGTGCGCCGAGCGCTCGCCGATGCGGCAGTAGGCGATGGTGTCCTTGGCGAGGTCCACGCCCGCGCCCCGGTAGAGCTCCGTGAGCTCGTCGTCGGACTTGAACGTGCCGTCGTCGTTGGCCGACTTCGACCACGGGATGTTGCGCGCGGTCGGGACGTGGCCCGGGCGCTGCGACTGCTCCTGCGGGAGGTGCGCCGGGGCGAGCAGCTTGCCGCTGAACTCGTCGGGGGAGCGCACGTCGACGAGGTTGAGCTCGCCGATGGCGGCCACGACGTCGTCGCGGAAGGCGCGGATGGACAGGTCCTGCGGCCGGGCCCGGTACTCGGTCCGCGGGCGCTCGGGCACCTCGGCGACGAGGTCGCGGGAGTCGAGCTCCCACTTCTTGCGGCCGCCGTCGAGGAGCTTCACGTCCTGGTGGCCGTAGAGCTTGAAGTACCAGTAGGCGTAGGACGCGAACCAGTTGTTGTTGCCGCCGTAGAGGACGACGGTGTCGTCGTTGGCGATGCCCTTCCCGGACAGCAGCTTCTCGAAGCCGGCCTGGTCGACGAAGTCGCGGCGGACCGGGTCCTGAAGGTCGGTCTTCCAGTCGATCCGGATGGCGGTCTTGATGTGGTTCTTGTCGTACGCGGACGTGTCCTCGTCCACCTCGACGATGACGGTCTTGGGGTGGCCTTCGTCGATGCGGGCCTGGACCCAGTCGGCGTCCACCAGGACGTCACTGCGGCTCATGCTGATCTCCTCCGGGGCAGTTGCGGGCGTGCCGGCGGGGGCGGTGCGCGAGGGTATGGCCACGGCACCGCGCGGCGGGTGGAGCGGTGGTGCGGGGAGGCGGCCGAAGGGCCGGAAAGGGGCCGGTTAAGCGGGCCCCGTCAGACACGGCGACACAGCATGGCGGCCACGCGGCACAGGTCCACTGCCCGCCGCTTGGTGAGATCCGCCTGTCGCTTCATAAGGGGGATCGTAGGGAGGGGCGGGGGCCCTGTCACCGGGGTGCCGGATATTGAGACAAAAGATTCCGCATGCTGGTACAGGAATCTTCGCGACGGGCCCGCCGTCCCCCGTCCGGCCCTCCCGTGAGCCCGTATGGACTGACGTGCGGACGGAGGCGTCTCGCAGCGTGGACGGGGGACGTCAGCCCGCCAGGTTGACGTCGGTGCCGGTGAGGGTGATGTCGATGCCCTTCGGCGTCGCGACGACCGTGTCGAGCTTGATGCCCCTGGGCAGGCCCGTGATCTTCCGGTCGAAGTCGGTCTTCTCGCGGATCTTCCGCTCCAGACCGGGGATGCCCTGCGAGGGGACCTCGTTGGCCCGGACGCGGACGGTGTCGCCGTTCACGACCGTCACGGTGGAGATCACGCTCTGCTGGGACGCCTGGCCCATGACGGTGACCTTGCCGGAGACCTTCACCTGGTTGCCGCCGGTGGCGTCCTTGCCGCCGTAGCCGACGGTCACGTCGGGGTCGCCGGTGGCCTTGGTCAGCTCCTCGTAGGTGAGGTGCGCGGTGCCGGTCGCGCGGCCGGCGGTGGCGGAGGTGTAGCTGCTGCTGACGCGGACGTCGTGCAGGGTGGCGTCGAAGCCGCTCACGGTGATGGAGCGGTCGCCCGCGCCGGCGGTGACGCCGCCGGAGAGCTTGATCTCGACCTCGTCGAGCTGTGAGCTCGCGACCTGGGTGAGGAAGGGGAATCCCTTGATGGAGACGTCCGGGGTGCCGGAGAGGCCCTGGGAGCTGCGGATCTTGTCGGCGACCTGGTTCTCGGCGAAGTAGACGGCCGCTCGGTCGGCGCCGATGAACAGGGCCGCCAGGATTATGGCGACGATCAGGAGCCTGCGTATCGCGCGCATCGGTTCGTTCGTCCCCCACTCTCGGTCAGGCTTTCCCGCGAGCCTAACCGGGCGGGGGTGGGGGGTGTCGACCCGTGCACGTCACCGGTCTGTAACCGTTTGGGGGTCCTTGCCCCGGCCCCGCCCTTTCACCGTTTCCGAGCGGGGCTGCGCCCCCTCGCACCCCCGTTTCGCGCTGACGCGCGGTGTCCTCAAACGCCGGACGGGCTGAAATCAGCCCGTCCGGCGTTTGAGGACCGGGGGCTGGGGCGGAGCCCCAGGAAACGGTGAAAGGGCGGGACCGGGGCCCCAGACCCCTACCCCAGGGCGCGGCCCAGGACATAGACCGCCGGCGCGGCCAGCGCGAGCGGCAGGGCCACGCCCGCCGTCATGTGGACGAAGCGGGACGGGTAGTCGTAGCTGGCGACCCGCAGGCCGACGAGGGCGCAGACGCCGGCCGCGAGGCCGAGCAGCGCGGCCGTCGGGCCGAAGCCGGTCAGCTGGCCGCCCGCGATGCCCGCGCCCGTCGCGGCGATCAGCGCGACGACGGGGGCGGCGACCGAGGGCAGCGGCAGGGCGCGGGCCAGGACGGCCGCGGCCACGCCGAGCCCGCCGATGACCACTGCGTCCGGGTCGGCCGCCAGGTGGCCGCCCGCCATCACGGCCAGGGCCGTCGAGGCGGTGGCCGCCGTCAGCCCGTAGAGCCGCTCGTCCGGCGAGGCGTGGCTGCGCAGCTGGAGGACGACGACCAGCAGGATCCACACGCCGAGGGTGCCGAGGAGGACCGTCGGCGCTTTGGCCGTGTCCGTGGCCAGCAGCCCGATGTCGGCGGCCACGCCGCCGAGGAAGGCCAGCGCGATGCCCTGCCGGGCGGGCCACATGCCGTTCAGCCGGAACCAGCCCGCCGCCGTCACCGCCTGGAGCAGCACCACGGGCACGGCCAGCGCGGGCCGCGCCAGCGGCGCCGCGGCGGCCAGCAGGCCGGCGAGCACGGCGGTGATCAGCGCCGGCTGGAGGCCGGGCGACACGATCTGCGGGCGGCCCTCCGCCTTCGCCTTCTCGGCGGCGGTCATCGGCCGCTCGGCCACCTCACCGGCGACCGGCGCGGTCACGACCGCGCCCTCCGGCCGGGGCACCGGCAGCGACCCGGTCCCGGCTCCGGCTCCGGGCCCGACGTGGGCCGGGGGCGCGGCGGGCTCGTAGCCGGACGGCTGCCGGTCCCAGGACGCCGCGCCCTCGCCGCCGCCCGTGGGCCACGACGTGTCGTACGCGGCGGGCGCGGGGGCCTGTTCCCGGCTCTCGTCGAGCGGCTGCTGCCAGCTGTGCACGTCCCAGGTCTGGGTCTGCCAGGTCTGGGTGTGCGGCTCGTCGTACGCCTGGTGGTTCTGCTGGGGCTGCGGCCACGCGGCGGGCTGCCGGTGCTGCGCCTGCTGCCCGTCGTAGCCGTGGTCGTGGCCGTAGCCGTACGACGAGCCGTCGGACTGCCCGGGCTGCCCCGCCTGCCCGGTCTGCCCGTCGGTCCCGTGGTCGTACGACGACCCGTAGCCCTGCTGGGGCTGCTCGTAGTGCGGGTACTGCCCGTGCTGGTCGTACCGGTCGTAGGGATTGCGGTGGTGCTGTTCGCTCATGCTGCCGGGGTCACCCTCCTGCGAAGGGCGGGAGCACCTCGACCGTGCCGCCCTCGGTCAGTCGGACCGTCGAGTGGTCGCGCGTGCCGACGGGGTCACCGTTCACGAGGAACGAGCAGCGGGCGAGCACTCGCGCGAACTCCGGTGCCGTCCCGTGCGTCCGCCGGGCCGCGACCAGCGCGTCCGCGAGCGTGCGCGCGGCGTACGGCTCCTCGGCGATGCCCGCGGCGGCCTTGGCCGCGGCCCAGTACCGGATCGTGCCGGCCGGAGGCTCCGCCTCCGTCCGCCCCGGCTGTGCCGGCAGCGATGCCGGACGAGCCGTGTGTGTCGTCGCCACGGCGACCCCTTTCGGTTTCTTGCCGCCTCCATGATGACGGGTACCGGGCCCGGCATGTCCCCGACCGGTAAAGGAGAGGCCCCATCGAGAGGTGCTCGCATAGGCTTCTTGTGTGTTGGTGCGACTTCTACGGTCGTCTTTGCGGCCCTATACCGGAGCGATCGCGCTGATCGTGCTTCTCCAGCTCGTTCAGACCCTCGCCACCCTCTATCTCCCCAATCTCAACGCGGACATCATCGACAAAGGTGTCGTCAAGGGCGACACCGGATACATCCTGAGCACCGGCGGGCTGATGCTCGCCGTGACCCTCGCGCAGATCGTCTGCGCCGTCGGCGCGGTCTACTACGGCGCCCGGACGGCCATGGCGGTCGGCCGGGACCTGCGCGCCGAGGTCTTCGACCGGGTCCAGTCCTTCTCCGCGCGGGAGATGGGGCAGTTCGGGGCGCCTTCGCTGATCACCCGCACCACCAATGACGTCCAGCAGGTCCAGATGCTGACCCTGATGGCGTTCACGCTGATGGTGTCGGCGCCGATCATGTGCGCGGGCGGCATCGTCCTGGCGATCCAGCAGGACGTACAGCTGTCCTCGCTGCTGCTGGTGATCGTCCCCATCCTCGCGGCGATCGTGAGCGTGATCATCTGGCGGATGCGGCCCATTTTCCGTGGGGTTCAGGACCGCATCGACACGGTCAACCGGGTGCTGCGCGAGCAGATTTCCGGCATCCGTGTCATCCGTGCGTTCGTCCGCGACGACCACGAGCGGAAACGATTCCGGAACGCCAACGCCGAGCTGATGGACGTCTCGCTGCGCGCGGGCCGGCTGATGTCGCTGATGTTCCCGTCCGTGATGCTGGTCGTGAACCTGTCCTCGATCGCCGTCGTGTGGTTCGGCGGGCACCGCATCGGGGACGGCGGCATGGAGATCGGCGCGCTCACGGCGTTCATCAGCTATCTGATGCAGATCCTGATGTCGATCATGATGGCCACCTTCATGTTCATGATGGTGCCGCGCGCCGAGGTCTGCGCCGAGCGCATCCACGAGGTCCTGACCACCGAGTCCAGCGTGGCGCCGCCCGCCGTCCCGGTGACCGAGCTGCGGGGGCGCGGTCACCTGGAGCTGCGCGCGGTGGAGTTCGGCTACCCGGGCGCCGAGGAGCCGGTGCTCCGGGACGTCTCCCTGGTGGCCCGGCCCGGCGAGGTCACGGCCGTCATCGGCTCCACGGGCAGCGGCAAGTCGACCCTGCTGGGCCTGATCCCCCGGTTGTTCGACGCCACCGGGGGCGCCGTCCTCGTCGACGGCGTGGACGTCCGGGAGCTGGACCCGGCCGCGATGTCGGCGGCCGTGGGGCTCGTCCCCCAGAAGCCGTACCTCTTCTCCGGCACCATCGCCTCCAACCTGCGCTACGGGCGCCCCGACGCGACCGACGAGGAGCTGTGGCAGGCACTGGAGACCGCGCAGGCCCGTGAGTTCGTCGAGGCCATGGACGGGACGCTGGAGGCGCCGATCGCCCAGGGCGGCACCAATGTCTCCGGCGGTCAGCGGCAGCGCCTGGCGATCGCGCGGGCCCTGGTCCGCAAGCCGGAGATATACCTCTTCGACGACTCCTTCTCCGCCCTCGACTACGCGACGGACGCCCGGCTGAGGTCCGCGCTCCTCCGTGAGACGGGGGACGCGACGGTGGTGATCGTCGCGCAGCGGGTGTCGACCATCCGCGACGCCGACCGCATCGTGGTCCTCGACGAGGGCCGGGTCGTCGGCACGGGCACCCACACCGAACTGATGGGGACGAACGAGACCTACCGGGAGATCGTGCTCTCCCAGCTCACCGAGGAGGAGGCGGCGTGACGTCCCTCGAGAAGCCCGCCGCGCCCGCCGCCGGCGGCCCGGACGGAAAACCCGGCGGACCGGGCGGCGGCCCCGGCGGCCCGGACGGCAAGCCCGGGGGCGGCCCCGCCGCCCCCGGGCTTGCCGTCCGGGCC
>NZ_JAILXP010000209.1 GCF_020740895.1 Streptomyces sp. UNOB3_S3
GTGTGGTGGTGTGGGGGAGGTCGATGAGTCCGCCCCAGCGGTCGGGGAGTTCGAGGGCGGCGACTCGTCCGAAGGCCCAGAGTTGGGCGGCTTCGGGGTCGGGGATCTCGCCGGGGGTGACGGCGACGGCGCCCTGGGTGATCGTCCACAGGGGTGCGTCGAGATCGCTGTCGCCGAGGGCTTGCGTCAGAGCGACGGTGGCGGCGAGGCCGAGGAGGGAGACGATGCCGGTGACCGGCTGGTCGTGGTGGGTGGTGAGGAGGGTGGTGAGGGTGGTGCGGTCCGTGGTGGTGGGGTCGATGGTGAGGTGGGTGACGGTGGCGCCGTGTGCGGTGAGGGCCTGGGTGAGGTCGGTGTCGTGGCCGGTGGGGGAGAGGAGCAGCCAGTGGCCGGTGAGACGTGCCGAACCGGTGAACGACAGCTGCTTCCAGGTGACTTGGTAGGAGAGAGACTCCTGCGGGGCCTGGGCAGCCTCCAGCCAGTAGTGCCGGCGCTGGAAGGGGTAGGTGGGGAGGTCGGTGCGGCGGGCGCCGGTTCCCCCGAAGATGGCCGGCCAGTGGATGGGTGCGCCGTGGGTGAAGGCTTCGGCGGTGGAGGTGAGGAAGCGGCGGAGGGTGCCTTCGTTGCGGCGGAGGGTCCCTACGCTCACGGCATTGTCCGGGAGTGCGGGGACGAGGACGGGGTGCGCGCTCGTCTCGATGAAGAGGGTGTAGCCGTCGGTCTGGAGGCGTTGGACGGTGTCGTGGAAGCGGACGGTCTGGCGCAGGTTGCGGTACCAGTAGTCGGCGGTCAGGGCTGTGGTGTCGATCGGGGCCGCTTCGACCGTCGAGTAGAACGGGATGGCTGAGGACTGGGGGCGGATGCCGTCCAGCGCCTGGAGAAGCTCGTCCTGGATGGTTTCGACGTGGGTGGAGTGGGAGGCGTAGTCCACCGCGATGGTGCGGGCCCGGATTCCCTCTGCCTCGTAGTCGGCGACCAGTTCCGTGAGGGCGTCGGGGTCTCCGGCGACGACGGTGGCGGAGGGGCCGTTGATCACCGCGACCTCAAGCCGGCCGTCCCACTTGGCGAGGCGGGTTTCCACCTCGATGGGGGGTTGGGCGATGGCGGCCATGCCGCCGTGTCCGGCGAGTTCGCGGGCGATGATCTGGGCGCGCAGGGCGACGATCCGGGCGCCGTCTTCGAGCGACAGGGCTCCGGCGACCACGGCTGCGGCGATTTCGCCTTGTGAGTGGCCGATGACGGCATCCGGCTCGATGCCCATGGACTTCCACAGCTCGGCCAGCGAGACCATGACGGCGAAGCTGGCGGGCTGGACGATGTCGACGCGGCGCAGGGCGTCCTCGTCGGCCAGGACGTCGGTGAGCTTCCAGTCGACCAGCCCGGACAGTGCTGCCTCGCAGCGGGCCATGGCCTCCGCGAAAACAGGTGACTCGTCCAGCAGTGGGACGGCCATGCCCGCCCACTGCGTCCCCTGCCCCGGGAAGACGAACACCGACTGGCCACCGTCCCCGGCCGGCACACCGGAGACAACATCGGCGGACGGTTCGTCCGCGGCGATCGCCTCCAGCCCGGCCCGCAGCGCAGCGCTGTCCCCGGCCAGCACGACCGCCCGGTGCTCGAAGGCCGAGCGCGCGACGGCCGTGGAGTAGCCCAGGTCCAGCACGCTGTCCGCGTCCACGTGGTCGACCAGTCGGCGCGCCTGCGCGCGCAGCGCCTCGCCGCTCCGTGCCGAGACGACGACCGGTACCGGGCTCAACGCCCGTACGTTCTCCGGTTCATCTGCCTCGGTCGGCTCGGGTGCCTGTTCCAGGATGATGTGGGCGTTGGTGCCGCTGACTCCGAAGGAGGAGACGGCGGAGCGGCGGGGTCGGTCGAGCCGGGACCAGGTCACCGGCTCGTTGAGCAGGGCGACCGCGCCCGACGACCAGTCGATCTCGGTGGAGGGCTGCTCGGCATGCAGGGTGCGGGGAAGTTCGCCGTGCTGCATGGCCAGCACCATCTTGATGACACCGCCCACCCCCGCAGCGGCCTGAGTGTGCCCGATGTTCGACTTCAACGAGCCCAGCCACAAGGGCTGGCCGGTCGCCCGCCCCTTGCCATATGTGGCCAGCAGCGCCTGCGCCTCGATGGGGTCACCGAGCCGGGTGCCCGTACCGTGCGCCTCCACCGCATCGACATCGCCCGTCCCCAGACCGGCGTTCCGCAGCGCGTCGCGGATGACGCGCTGCTGCGAGGGCCCGTTGGGTGCGGTGAGGCCGTTGCTGGCGCCGTCCTGGTTGACGGCGGAACCGCGTACCACGGCCAGGATGCGCCGACCGTTGCGTATCGCGTCCGAGAGCCGCTCGACCGCGAGCACGCCCGCGCCCTCGCTCCAGCCCGTGCCGTCCGCCGCGTCCGAGAACGCCTTGCAACGCCCGTCCGCCGCCAGCCCCCGCTGCCGCGAGAACTCCACGAACGTCCCCGGTCCGGCCATGACGGTGACGCCACCGGCGAGCGCGAGGTCGCATTCGCCGTTGCGCAGTGCCTGCACCGCGAGGTGGAGGGCCACCAGCGAGGACGAGCAGGCCGTGTCGACCGTCACCGCCGGGCCCTCGAAGCCCAGCGTGTAGGAGACCCGGCCGGTGAAGACGCTGCCGGAGGTGCCGGTGCCAAGGAAGCCGCCCACCTCGTCCTCGGCGGTGTGAGCCACCGACGTGCCGTAGTCGTGGTACATCACCCCGGCGTAGACGCCGGTGCGGCTGCCGCGCAGGGTGTGCGGGTCGATGCCCGCCCGCTCCAGCGCCTCCCAGGACGTCTCCAGGAGCAACCGCTGCTGGGGGTCCATGGCCAGGGCCTCGCGGGGCGAGATCCCGAAGAAGCCGGCGTCGAACTCGCCCGCGTCGTGGAGGAACCCGCCCTCGCGGCTGTATGTGCGGCCCGGGCGGCCGGGTACCGGGTCGTACAGCGCCTCGACGTCCCAGCCCCGGTCCACCGGGAACGGGGAAATGGCATCGGTGCCCGAGGCCACCAGGTCCCACAGGCCCTCGGGCGAGGTGACCCCGCCCGGGAAACGGCAACCCATCCCCACGATCGCTATCGGCTCGCTCCGGCTCGACTCGACCTGGCGGATCCGCTCGCGTGCCTCATGAAGGTCCGTCATGGCGCGGCGGAGGTATTCGCGAAGCTTCTCTTCGTTGCTGGCGGGCGCTGCAGAGGACACGTGCGTTTCCTTCTGGATCTGGAACAAAAGCCGTTGAGTGGCCGGAGGAGGGGTGGGTGGGGGCGGGTGGGGTTACGTCAACTTGAAGCCGCTGTCGAGGAGATCGAACAGGTCGTCGTCGTTGCCGGTCGCCAGTCGGTCGGCCACCGAGGCGGCATCGGAGCCACCGGAGCCATCAGAGCCGCCGGAGCCGCCGGAGCCCGGGGAAGCCGCCGGCGCGGCGGAGGCGTCGAGGAGCCCGAGGAGGTCGCGCAGCCGGGCTGCGACGTCGGACCGGCCGGCGTCGTCGGTGACGGCCTCGGCGAGCCCGTCCCGGACGCGGTCGAGCGTCTCCAGTACGGCCGCCACGTCCGAGGGAGTTCCGGTGTCCCGGTCGCCCTGGGGGAGTTCACGTTCCAGGTGGTCGGCGAGCGCGGCGGGGGTCGGGTGGTCGAAGACCAGGGTGGCGGGCAGCCGCAGCGCGGTGGCGGTGGTGAGCCGGTTGCGCAGTTCCACGGCGGTCAGCGAGTCGAAACCGGCTTCCTTGAAGGAGGTCTGCAGCTCGACGCGGTGCGGGTCACCGTACCCGAGGACCGTCGCCACCTCGGTCCGCACCAGTGTGCGCAGCGCGGCGATGCGCTCGCCGCGTGCCTTGCCCGCCAGCTGCTCGGCGAGACCGGCGGCGGTCCGCTCGGCATCGTCCGCGACTGCCGCCGCAGCGGGGGAGGGGGTTGCTGCGGCCGGGGGGACCAGGCCGTACAGCACCTCGGGCACCACGCCCGTCCCGTTCGCCGCACGGGCGCGCAGCCCCGCGAGGTCCAGGCGCAGCGGCAGCAGCACCGCCTCGTCCCCGGCCCCGTCCGGGGCGCAGGAGGCGTCGAGCAGCGACAGCCCCTCGGCCCGGCCGAGCGGCAGGATGCCGGAGCGGCGCAGCCGGGCCAGGTCGGCGGCGCCCAGCCCGGCGCCCATGCCGTCGCCCTGGCCGCCTTCCTCGTCGCCCCACAGGCCCCAGGCCAGGGACACGGCGGGCAGTCCCTGCGCCCGGCGCCAGGACGCGAACGCGTCGAGGTAGGCGTTGGCGGCGGCGTAGCCGGACTGGCCGGGGCTGCCGAGCGTTCCGGCGGCCGAGGAGAACAGCACGAAGGCGGACAGGTCCAGTCCGCGCGTCAGCTCGTGCAGATGCCGGACCGCGTCGGCCTTGGCCCGCAGCACGGCCGAGACCCGCTCGGTGGTCTGGGCGGTGACGGTGCCGTCGTCCAGGACGCCTGCCGTGTGGACGACCCCGGTGAGCGGGCGGTCGGCCGGGACGGCGTCGAGTACGGCTGCCAGCGCCGCTCGGTCCGCCGCGTCGCAGCCGACGATGTCCGCGCTCGCCCCCAGACCGGCCAGCTCGACGGCGAGTTCGCGGGCTCCCGGCGCGTCCGCGCCGCGCCGGCTGGTCAGCAGCAGGTGCCGTACGCCGTGCCGGGTCACGAGGTGGCGGGCGACGGCCCGGCCGAGCGTCCCGGTTCCGCCGGTGATGAGCACTGTGCCGTCCGTACGCCAGGGTGAACCGGAATCGGAGCCGGAGCCGGAGCGGGTGGCGCGGGTGTCGCGGACGAGTCGGGGGAGGAGGGGCGTGCCGTCGCGCAGGGCGATCTGGCCCGCACCGGTCGCGAGGGCCCGGGGCAGGGCGCGGTAGTCGGCGTCCCGTTCCCCGTCCGGCGCCGCCGGGTCCACCGCCGCCAGGTCCACCAGGACGAAGCGGCCCGGGTGTTCGGCCTGGGCGCTGCGCAGCAGACCCCAGACCGCGGCGGCGGCCGGGCTGGTGACCGTCGCACCGGCGGCCACGGCGCCGCGCGTCACCAGCACCAGCCGTGCGTCGGCGAAGCGCTCCTCGGCCAGCCAGCGCTGTACGAGGCTCAGCACCCGAGCCGTCAGCTCATGGACGTCGGAGGCGAGGCCGGCGTCTCCGCCGAGGTCCACCAGTACGGTACCCGGCGCGGCCAGGCCGGCCAGGTCGGCGGCGGCGTGTACGGAGCCGGTCGGCATCGCGGCCCGCAGATCCCGCAGGAGCGCGGGGTCATGGTCGCCGACGACGGCCCACTCGCCCGTACCCTCCACCGCCCGCTCCCCGGCGGGCGTCCACTCCAGTCGGTACAGTGGCGCGCCCTCGCCCCGCGCCTGCCGCAGCTGGTCCGCCGCCATCCGGCGCAGCGCGAGCGAGCGGGCGGCGAACACGGAACGGCCCTCGGTGTCGGCGGCCGCGACGGTCACCGAGTCGGGACCGGCCGGGGCGATCCGCACCCGCAGGCCGGTGGCGCCACGGGAGTGCAGCTGTACGTCGTTCCAGGCGAACGGCAGCAGCCCGTGGGGGCCCTCGGCGAACTGCCCGCCGAAGCCGGTGGCGTGCAGCGCCGCGTCCAGCAGTGCCGGGTGGACGCCGTACCGGGCGGCGCCGTCGGTCAGCCGGTCCGGCAGCCGCACCTCGGCGAACACCTCCTCGCCGCGCCGCCACACCGCGCGCAGGCCCTGGAAGGAGGGGCCGTAGCCGACTCCGGCAGCCGCGAAGCGCGCGTACTCCGCCGCGATCCGGTCCGCGTCGTCGGCGACGGGGGTGGCGCCGGCGGGTGGCCAGGCGCCCCGCAGGCCGGCCAGGGCGTCGCCGGAGCGGTCGTCGCCGGAGCCGTCGCCGGAGCCGCCGTCGTCAGCGCTGACGCCATCCGTGCTGTCCGTGTCGGCGACGAGCACGCCCGTGGCGTGCCGCGTCCAGCCGGCGGCCGGTCCCTCGGCCTCGGCCGGGCACGAGTCGATCCGTACGGTCCGGGCGCCGGACGCGTCCGTGCCGCCCACCGTGACCCGCAGCCGGACACCCGTGGCGTGTCCGTCCGCATCTCCCGGCAGAACGAGGGGAGTCGCGAAGGTCAGCTCGGCCACCCGGGCGTGGCCGAGGTCTGCTCCGACCCGGGCGGCGAGGTCCAGGAGCGCGGCGCCGGGCACCACGGTACGGCCCCAGACGGTGTGGTCGGCGAGCCACGGGTGGGCGCGGACCGAGAGCAACCCGGTGCGTACGGTGCCCTCGCCGTCGGGCAGGTCGAGGGCGGCGGCGAGCAGCGGGTGATCCGCGGTGTCGAGTCCGGCCGCGGCCGGGCCGGCGGCGGGCCGCGGGGCGTCCAGCCAGTAGCGGGTGCGCTGGAACGGGTAGGTGGGCAGGTCGGTGGCGGCCGTGGGGCCGTCGCCGTGCGGGGCGGCCAGGTCGACGGGGACGCCGTGGGCGTGCACCGTGGCCAGGGCCCCGACACAGGACGCCGGCTCGTCGCGGTCGCGGCGCAGCACGGGCACCATCACGACGGCACGCTCGGCGGGCTCCGCCGCCTCCGCTGACTCCGTCGACTCCGCGTGGTCGTCCTCCGGCAGGCACGCGCGGGTCAGCGCGGTCAGCGTCCCGTCCGGCCCCAGCTCGACGAAGGTGTCGATGCCCCGGGTCCGCAGGCTCCGGATGCCGTCGAGGAAGCGCACACCTTCCCGCGCGTGCCGCACCCAGTACTCCGGGGTGCACAGCGTGGTGCCGTCCGCCACCTCGCCGGTGAGGTTGGAGACGACCGGGATGCGCGGCTCGGCGTAGCCGACCTCCCGCGCGACGCGTGCGAAGTCCGCCGTCATCGCGTCCATGTGCGGCGAGTGGAACGCGTGGCTGACCGGCAGCCGCTTGACCCGGCGGCCCTTCTCCCGCCAGTGCGCGGCCAGCTCCTCCACGGCCGCCTCGTCGCCGGAAATCACCGTGGCCGAAGGGCCGTTGACGGCGGCGATGCCCACTTCGGCACCGCGCCCCGCCAGCAGCGGCGCGACCTCCGCCTCGCTCGCCTGGAGCGCGGCCATCGCGCCACCGGACGGCAGCGCACCCATCAGCCGGCCGCGCGCGGCCACCAGCCGGGCGGCGTCGGGCAGCGAGAACACCCCGGCCACGTGCGCGGCGGCCAGCTCGCCGACCGAGTGGCCCAGCAGTGCGTCCGGGCGCAGGCCCCACGCCTCCACCAGCCGGAACAGCGCCACTTCGAGCGCGAAGAGCGCGGGCTGGGTGTACTCGGTGCGGTCCAGCAGCCGGGCCGCCTCGCTGTCCGCGGCGGCGAACATCACTTCGCGCAGCGGGCGTGCGGCGGCATGGCCCTTCAGGTGCGGGTCCAGCTCCGCCGTCACCTCGTCCAGGGCCGCGGCGAAGACGTCGTAGCGCTCGTACAGCTCGCGCCCGGCACCCGGCCGCTGGCTGCCCTGCCCGGTGAAGAGCAGGGCGGTACGGCGGCCACGGGCGGCCCGGCCGGTGATCAGCCGCGGCCCCCCGGCGCCGCCACGAGCCAACTCCTCCAGCCCGTCGAGCAGTTCACCGGATCCGGCGCCCAGCACCACGGCCCGGTGCTCGAAGGCCGTACGGGAACGGGCCAGCGCCCGCCCCACCGGGGCCGGGGCCGGAGCCGGGTCCATCGCGGCCTCCGGACTGCCGGACAGGTGGTCGTGCAGCCGCCGCGCCTGGGCGCGCAGGGCTGCTTCGGTGCGCCCGGACAGGGCCCAGGCGGCGATGCCTCCCGGCGCCACGGGGGCGTTCCCCTGAGCGGCGTCCGGCTCCTGACCGGCGTCCGGCTCCTGAGCCGCGTCCGGCGCGCTCTCCAGGATCAGGTGCGCGTTGGTGCCACTCGCGCCGAAGGAGGAGATGCCCGCCCGGCGCGGGGCGTCCTCCCGCCCGGTCCAGTCCCTGGCCTCCGTCAGCAGCTCGACCGCGCCCGCCGACCAGTCCACCCGGCTGGAGGGACGGGTCACATGCAGGGTGCGGGGCAGCCGTCCGTGCCGCATCGCCAGCACCGTCTTGATGACCCCGGCCACGCCCGCGGCGGCCTGGGTGTGCCCGATGTTGGACTTCAGCGAGCCCAGCCACAGCGGCCGGTCGGCGGTCCGCCCCTTGCCGTACGTGTCCAGCAGCGCCTGCGCCTCGATGGGGTCGCCGAGCCGGGTGCCGGTGCCGTGCGCCTCCACCACGTCGATCTGGTCCGCCCCCAGGCCGGCGTTGGCCAGGGCCTGGCGGATCACCCGCTGCTGGGCGAGGCCGTTCGGCGCCGTCAGGCCGTTGCTGGCACCGTCCTGGTTGACGGCGGAGCCGCGGATGACCGCCAGCACCCGGTGCCCCTTGGCCACCGCGTCCGACAGCCGCTCCAGCAGCAGCATGTCCGCCCCTTCGGCGAAGCTGGTGCCGTCGGCGGCGTCCGAGAACGCCTTGCAGCGGCCGTCGGCGGCCAGCCCGCGCAGCCGGGCGAAGTCGATGAACAGATCCGGCGTGGACAGCACGGTCGCGCCGCCCGCCAGCGCCATGTCGCACTCCCGCTGCCGCAGCGCCTGGGCCGCCAGGTGCACGGCGACCAGCGACGACGAGCACGCGGTGTCGACCGTCACCGCCGGGCCCTCCAGACCCAGGGTGTAGGCGATCCGGCCCGAGGCGATGCTGCCCGCACTGCCGTTGACCAGATAGCCCTCCATCCCCGGCGGGATCTCGCGCAGCCGGGCACCGTAGTCGTGGTACATCACGCCCGCGTACACCCCGGTACGCGAACCCCGGGCCGACGCCGGGTCGATCCCGGCCCGCTCGAACGCCTCCCACGACGTCTCCAGCAGCAGCCGCTGCGTCGGGTCCATGGCCAGCGCCTCGCGCGGGCTGATCCCGAAGAACTCCGCGTCGAAGTCGGCGCAGTCGTGCAGAAAGCCGCCCTCGCGGGAGTAGGCGGTGCCGGCCTTGTCCGGGTCGGGGTCGTAGAGCGCGTCGAGGTCCCAGCCGCGGTCGTCGGGGAACGGCGAGACCGCGTCGGTGCCGGAGTCGACCAGCTGCCACAGCTCCTCGGGCGAGGTGACACCGCCGGGCAGCCGGCAGCTCATCCCCACGATGGCGATGGGCTCGCGGGCGTCGTGCTCAAGGGCGCGCAGGCGCTGCCGTGTGCCGTGGAGTTCGGCGGTGACCCGCTTGAGGTAGTCGCGGATCTTGTCCTCGTTGGCGGTCATCGACCGGACCCTTTCTGGCCTTCTCGCTGTTGCCTGTCGTGCTGGTTGCCGGCGGTGCTCACCGCGCCGGCCTGTCTCATCGCATCCGCTGCTGTCTCATGGCGCCTGCTGCTGTCTTATGGCGTCCCTCGCGTCCCGTGGCGTCCACCGGCCCCTCACAGCTGGTCCTCGATGAACGCGAACAGGTCGTCGTCCGAGGCCGAGTCCAGCCGCTCCAGCACGTCCTCGTCCGCATGCCCGGCGCCGTCACCGGAACCGCTCGTCACCGGACCGCCCCCGATGGCACCGCCGACCGAGGCCAGCAGCTCCGTCAGTCGACGGCGGACCACATCGCGCCGGATGTCGTCCGTCGGCAGCTCCCGCAGCGCCCGGTCCAGCGCATCGATCCCGGACAGCGCCGCCGCGCCCGCGTCCGCCCGGCCCTCCGCCGCCAGCAGCCCGGTCAGGTGCCCGGCGAGCGCCTGGAGGCTGGGGTGGTCGAAGACCAGCGCGGGAGGCAGCCGCAGGCCGGTGACCGTGCCCAGCCGGTTGCGCAGTTCGACGGCCGTCAGCGAGTCGAGCCCGATCTCGCGGAAGGAACGGTCCGGGTCCACCGACGCCGCATCGGCGAAGCCCAGCACCTCCGCCAACTGTTCCTGGCACAGGCTCAGCAGCTCCGCCCGCCGGCCCGCGTCGTCCAGCCCGGCCAGCCGGGACCGCAGCGCCTCCGGCGCCCCCGCCCCGCCCACGGCCCCACCGGTACGGTCGGCACGCTCCGTACGCGCCGCCGCGCGCCGCACCCCGGTGGCCGGCGCCAGCCCGCGCACCAGCTCGCGCAGCAGCACGGGCACCGCAGCGGCGCCGTGCTCCGCCCGCTGCGCGCACAGCGCCGCCGTGTCCAGCCGCATCGCGCACACCAGCGGCTCCCGGCCGCCCGCCGCACCACCGGACCGGACGGCCCGGTCGAACAGCTCCAGGCCCTGTTCCTCCGACAGCGGCGCGATACCCATCCGTGCCATCCGCCGCAGATCCACCTCGCCGAGGTGCCCGGTGAACGCGCTCACCGCACTCCACAGCCCCCACGCCAGCGACACGCCCGGCAGGCCCTGCGCCCGCCGGTGGTGGGCCAGCGCGTCCAGGAAGGTGTTGGCGGCGGCGTAGTTGGCCTGTCCGGCACCACCGAGCAGGCCCGTCGCGCCGGAGTACAGCACGAACGCGGTCAAGGGCAGCCCGGCCGTCAGCTCGTGCAGATTCAGCGCGGCGTCCACCTTGGGACGCAGGACGCGATCGAGCCGCTCGGGGGAGAGCGCCTCGACGGTGCCGTCGTCGATCACCCCCGCCGTGTGGACCACGGCGGTGAGCGGGTGCTCGGCGGGAACGGCCGCGAGGACGCCGGCCAGCGCCGTACGGTCGGCCGCGTCACAGGCGACCAGCTCGACATGGGCGCCCAGCTCCGTCAGTTCACGCTCCAGCCCGGCCGCCCCCTCGGCGTCCCGCCCGCTGCGGCTGAGCAGCAGCAGCCGCCGTACGCCGTGGACGCGGACCAGGTGCCGGGCGAGCAGGCTGCCGAGGGTGCCGGTCGCGCCGGTCAGCAGGACGGTGCCCCGGGGGCCGAACGGCGCGGCGTCCGCCTCGTTCTCATCCAGAACGGTGAGGGCGGGGATGAGCATATCCCCGTGCCGCACGGCCAGTTGGGTGGCCTCGGTGCCGACTGCGGCGGCCAGAGCGGCCCGCGACACCTCGCCGGGGGTGTCGATGAGGGTGAACCGGCCCGGGTGCTCGGTCTGGGCGCTGCGCAGCAGCCCCCACAGCGCGGCGCCTGCCAGGTCCGGCACGTCCTCGTCCGGGGCGGCGGCCACCGCGCGGCGGGTGAGCACCACCAGACGCACGTCGGCGAACCGCTCGTCCGCCAGCCACTCCTGCACGAGCGCGAGCCCACGACGGGCCGTCTCCCGCACCTCGGCGGCGGTGCCCGCCGGACCCGAGGCGAAGGAAGCGATCACCACGTCGGGCAGCGCGGCGCCGGCGTCCAGCGCGGCGCGCAGCGCACCCAGGTCCGAGAAGACATCCAGGTCCGAGAAGACATCCAGGTCCGAGAAGACATCCAGGTCAGAGAAGGCGTCCAGGCCCTCGCCCACCACGCCACCGCCGACCACCGCCCAGCGGGCGGACTCCGGCGGCAACGCCCCGGGGCTCCCGGCCCGCTGCCAGGACAGGCGGTACAGCGGCCCGGCCGCCGCACCCCCGAGTACCTGCGCCAGCCGCTCCTGCGGCAGTGGCCGCAGCACCATCGCCTCCAGCGACAGCACCGGCGCCCCGGCGAGGTCCACGGCCTGCAAGGACACCGCCGACTCCCCGGCCCGGCCCAGCCGCACCCGCAGCGCGTCGGCGCCGGACGCGTGCAACGTGACGCCCTGCCAGGCGAACGGCAACAGTACGGAACCGTCCTCGGGCAGCGGGACGAACCCGCCCACCAGCCAGGGCTGGAGCGCCGCGTCGAACAGGGCGGGATGCACACCGAACCGGGCCGCGTCCACCGCAGCTCCTGCGGGCAGCCGCACTTCGGCGAACACCTCGCCGTCACGCCGCCAAATGCCCTCGACCCCGGCAAACACCTCGCCGTACTCATAGCCGAGCGCGGCGAACCGGCCGTACAGCTCTGCCACGTCCAGCGGCTCGGCCCCCTCGGGCGGCCAGCTCTCCCGGCTCCACTCCAGGGCCGGGGCCGGGGCGGGGGCCGTGTCCAGGGCGTCCGGGGCGGGCAGCAGCACGCCGGTGGCGTGCCGGGTCCAGGCGGCGTCGTCCGATGTCCCCTCTGTCCCCTCCGGCTGCGAGTGGACGCTCAGCCGACGCCGCCCCGACCCATCGGGTGCGTCGACGGCGACCTGGAGTCGTACGCCACCGCTCTGCGGCAGCAACAGTGGTGCCTCCAGCCCGAGTTCCTCGATGCCGTCGCAGCCCACTGCCGCCGCGGCGTGCAGCGCCATGTCGAGGAAGGCGGTACCGGGGAGCAGGACCGTGCCGGACACGCTGTGGCCGGCGAGCCACGACTGAGAGGCCAGCGCCAGCCGCCCGGCCAGCAGCACCCGGCCGGACTCGGCGAGCGGCAACGCACCGCCGATCAGCGGATGCTCCTCCCAGGTCATCCCGAACCGGGCGGCCGCCGCCACACCGGTGCCGGAGGGCGAGGTCGCCGCCCAGTAGCGCTGGCGCTGGAAGGGGTAGGTGGGGAGGTCGGTGTGGTGGGCGCCGGTGTCGGTGTAGGCGGCCGGCCAGTGGATGGGTGCGCCGTGGGTGAAGGCGTGGGCGGCGTTGGTGAGGAAGCGACGCAGGCCGCCGTCGTTGCGGCGGAGGGTGCCGATGCCGGTGGTGCCTTCGGGGAGGACGGGGGTGAGGACGGGGTGGGCGCTGGATTCGATGAAGAGGGTGTAGCCGTCGGTC
>NZ_JAILXP010000021.1 GCF_020740895.1 Streptomyces sp. UNOB3_S3
CCCTGACGCTTGGCGCCCTGGGCGCCGCCCTAGTCCTCCTGGCCTCCGGCCGCACCTGGTCCGAGGGCACCGCCGCCGCCGAGCGGGGCATCAGCATGGCCCAGCAGGCCAGCGGCCAGGAGGTCACCGCCCTGCCCGGCGCCCTGGCGGTCGTCGGCCTCGCCGCGCTCGTCGCCGTCTTCGCGGTGCGCGGCGCGGGCCGCCGCCTCGTCGCCGGGCTGCTCGTGATGAGCGGCGCCGGAGTGGTGGGCGCGTCGGTCACCGGCCTGAGCGACACCACCGCCCTGGAGGAGAAGGCCGCCAAGGTCGCGGGCCTGACCCGGGCCTCCATCGAGGGCGTCGGGCACACCGCCTGGCCGTGGGTGGCCGTGGCCGGTGGCGTCCTGCTCCTCCTCGCCGGGCTGCTCGCCCTGCGCTTCGGGCCGCAGTGGCCCGCCATGTCCGGCCGCTACGAGCGTGGCGACGCCCCCGCGCCGCGCCGCGCCAAGGCCCCCGCCGACCCGGACCGGCCCGAGGAGCTGTGGAAGGCCCTCGACCGGGGCGAGGACCCCACCGGCGGCCCCGGGCGGTGACACGCCGTGACACGCCGGGCCGGACGCCAACCCCGGCGCACGGCCGCCCGGCGCGTCGGGGACAATGGCCCCAGCGATCTCCGCGCCCCCGGGCGCGACACAGCAACGAGGAGTCAACTCATGTCGGGTAGCGACCACGGACACACCCCGGCCGCCTGGACCGGTGTCACCATCGCCTTCATCGGCTTCTGCATCTCGGGCGCGTTCGTCGTCATGGCCAAGCCCGTAGGTTTCTGGGCCGGCATGGTCGTGGTGGTCCTCGGCGGCGTCGTCGGCGGGGTCATGCGGATGATGGGCATGGGTCAGGCCCCCAAGAAGCCCCTGCGGACCCAGGCCGCCGAGACCCGGGCCTGATCCGGCCCGTCCCTTTGGCGCCGAGGCGCGGCCCCGGGACCGTACGTAACCCCCGTACGGACGCCCTGAGCTGCGCCTTCGTGCTACCGGGCGGAGACTGCGCGGTGTGACGACGGATCCCGCACGGGACGACGGCGGCCGCGCCGCCGCCCCGCTCGAACCCCCGCTCGAACCTCTGCCGCGCCGCCTCGCCGCGCCGCTCGGCGTCGCCGCCGGGCTGGGCGCGGCCGTCGCCCTGGTGGGCGTCGTGGACCCCAACCGTCCCGGCTCCTATCCCGCCTGCCCGTTCCTGCGCTGGACGGGGCTGTACTGCCCCGGCTGCGGCGGGCTGCGCGGCCTCCACGCGCTGGCCCACGGCGACCTCGGCACGGCGCTCGGGGCGAACGCCCTGGCCGTCGCCGGGTACGCCGCCTTCGCCGCGCTCTGGACGCTGTGGCTGGTCCGGGCGGCCCGTACGGGTGGTGGCATGCCCGTCGGTTTCCGGACGGAACACGTGTGGGCGCTGGCCGGGATCGTGCTGCTGTTCACGGTCGTACGCAATCTGCCGTGCGGTTCGGCGCTCGTGCCGTAGATCCCACCCGTGAACCGTACGTTCGGTGACGGATCCGCCCCACCACCCGGCTTCGACCGGTTCCGATCACCCTCGATCGGCACGGATCGAGGCCGCCCGGTACGGACCAATACTGATCGGTCGCGTACGGTGTGGGTAACGCGAACACCGCGCGCAAGCCCCGCGCCACGGACCGTACGCGCCGGAGGGCCTCCCTCCGGTCGTCCGGTGGGCGGGATGCGCGTCAACCGGATGCGAAACCTTCGCCCTCCGGCAAGTACCATCGCAATTGCCTGATGTGGTGAAGTCGTGCCGCACCAGACCTGACCAGCCGATTCCGGAAGGGGGCCGCTCGCGTGAGTGTGCTCGACGAGATCATCGACGGAGTCCGTGCGGACCTCGCGGAGCGGCAGGCGCGCGTCAGCCTCGACGATCTCAAGGAGCGCGCGGCCAAGGCCCCGCAGGCCAAGGACGGCGCCGCCGCCCTGCGCGGTGAGAACGTCAGCGTGATCTGCGAGGTCAAGCGGTCCAGCCCCTCCAAGGGCGCCCTCGCCGCCATCGCCGACCCGGCCGGCCTCGCCGCGGACTACGAGGCGGGCGGCGCGTCCGTCATCAGCGTCCTCACCGAGCAGCGCCGCTTCGGCGGCTCGCTCGCCGACCTGGAGGCCGTCCGCGCCCGGGTCGACATCCCGATCCTCCGCAAGGACTTCATCGTCACGGCCTACCAGCTGTGGGAGGCCCGCGCCTACGGCGCCGACCTGGCCCTG
Organism: Streptomyces sp. UNOB3_S3; assembly: GCF_020740895.1. Taxonomy (GTDB): domain Bacteria; phylum Actinomycetota; class Actinomycetes; order Streptomycetales; family Streptomycetaceae; genus Streptomyces. The sequence goes on from NZ_JAILXP010000021.1 coordinate 2,244, forward strand.
CTGATCGTCGCCGCGCTGGAGCAGGAGGCCCTCGTCTCCCTCATCGAGCGGGCCGAGTCCATCGGGCTCACCCCGCTGGTCGAGGTGCACGACGAGGAGGAGGTCGAGCGCGCCGTCGACGCCGGCGCCCGCGTCATCGGCGTCAACGCCCGCAACCTCAAGACCCTTGAGGTGGACCGGGGCACCTTCGCCCGGGTGGCCCCCGAGATCCCCGACGGCATCATCAAGATCGCCGAGTCCGGCATCCGCGGCCCGCACGACCTCATCGCCTACGCCAACGACGGCGCCAACGCCGTCCTCGTGGGCGAGTCCCTGGTCACCGGCCGTGACCCCAGGACGGCCGTGGCCGACCTGGTCGCCGCCGGCGCCCACCCCGCCCTGCGGCACGGACGGGGCTGACGAGCACCATGACCACCGGCCGCGCACGCCGTACGGGACCGGGCCGACGCCCGGCCCCCACCGGTGTGCCCGCGGCCGGGCGGCCGGGCCGGGGCGGCCCGGACTCCCCGCAGCACTCCCACTCCTACGCCCGGCTGGCCAGGGGCTGCCGCCCCCGCGGCTGCCGGGCGCCCGCGCGCCGCGTGCGCGGCCGCCGGGTGCGGTACCACATCGGCTGTGAGCCGGGCCAGATCAACGGGATGCGATGGCGTCGCGGCGTACAGCCGTAACCTTCCGTCATCACCGGGCAGGGCGCCCATAAGCCCTGTACCCGGAACTTCCGCACATCCCAGGAGTGCTCATATGTCCTCCGGCTTCTTCGTACCCGACCCCGAGGGCCAGGTGCCGAACGCGTCCGGCTACTTCGGCGCCTTCGGCGGCAAGTTCATCCCCGAGGCCCTCGTCGCCGCCGTCGACCAGGTCGCCGCCGAGTACGACAAGGCCAAGGCCGATCCGGCCTTCGCCGCCGAACTCGACGACCTGATGGTCAACTACGCGGGCCGCCCCAGCCCGCTCACCGAGGTGCCGCGCTTCGCCGAACACGCGGGCGGCGCCCGGGTCTTCGTCAAGCGCGAGGACCTCAACCACACCGGCTCCCACAAGATCAACAACGTGCTGGGCCAGGCGCTGCTCACCAAGCGCATGGGCAAGACGAGGGTCATCGCCGAAACGGGCGCCGGCCAGCACGGCGTGGCGACGGCCACCGCCTGCGCCCTCTTCGGCCTGGAGTGCACCATCTACATGGGCGAGGTCGACACCCAGCGGCAGGCGCTCAACGTCGCCCGGATGCGGATGCTCGGCGCCGAGGTCATCTCGGTGAAGTCCGGCAGCCGCACGCTGAAGGACGCCATCAACGAGGCCTTCCGCGACTGGGTCGCCAACGTCGACCACACCCACTACCTCTTCGGCACGGTCGCCGGTCCCCACCCCTTCCCGGCGCTGGTCCGCGACTTCCACCGCGTCATCGGCGTCGAGGCCCGCCGCCAGATCCTCGAACGCGCCGGCCGGCTCCCCGACGCCGCCGTCGCGTGCGTGGGCGGCGGCTCCAACGCCATCGGCCTCTTCCACGCCTTCCTCCCCGACGAGGGCGTCCGCCTCATCGGCTGCGAACCCGGCGGCCACGGCGTGGAGACCGGCGAGCACGCGGCCACCCTCACCGAGGGCACCCCCGGCATCCTTCACGGCTCGCGCTCCTACGTCCTCCAGGACGAGGACGGCCAGATCACCGAGCCCTACTCGATCTCGGCGGGCCTCGACTACCCCGGCATCGGCCCCGAGCACTCCTACCTCAAGGACATCGGCCGCGCCGAGTACCGGGCCGTCACCGACGCCCAGGCCATGGAGGCGCTGCGGCTGCTCTCCCGCACCGAGGGCATCATCCCGGCCATCGAGAGCGCCCACGCGCTCGCGGGCGCGCTGGAGATCGGCCGCGAACTGGGCGAGGACGGCCTGATCCTGGTGAACCTCTCCGGGCGGGGCGACAAGGACATGGACACCGCGGCCCGCTACTTCGGGCTGTACGACGAGGGGGCCAAGTGATGGCGGGCAACATCGAACTCCTGAACTCGGTCCTGGCCGCGGCCAAATCCGAGAACCGCGCCGCGCTGGTGGGGTATCTGCCGGCGGGCTTCCCCACCGTCCAGGACGGCGTCCGGGCCGTCACCGCGATGCTCGACGGCGGCTGCGACATCGTCGAGGTCGGACTGCCGCACAGCGACCCCGTCCTCGACGGCCCGGTCATCCAGACCGCCGACGACATCGCCCTGCGCGGCGGCATCAAGATCGTCGACGTGATCCGCACGGTCAAGGAGGCGCACGAGATCACGGGCGCCCCGGTCCTCGTCATGACCTACTGGAACCCGGTCGACGCCTACGGCGTGGAGCGCTTCGCCGCCGACCTGGCCGCCGCCGGGGGAGCGGGCTGCATCCTGCCGGACCTCCCGGTCGAGGAGTCCGAGACCTGGCGCAAGGCCGCCGAACAGCACGGCCTGGCCACGGTGTTCGTCGTCGCCCCGAGCAGCCGTGACGACCGCCTCGCCAAGATCACGGCGGCGGGCAGCGGCTTCGTCTACGCCGCCTCGCTGATGGGCGTCACGGGCACCCGGGAGTCGGTCGGCCGCGAGGCCCAGGACCTGGTGCGCCGCACCCGTGCCGTCACCGAACTGCCGGTCTGCGTCGGCCTCGGCGTCTCCAACGCCGCGCAGGCCGAGGAGGTCGCCCAGTTCGCCGACGGCGTCATCGTCGGCTCGGCGTTCGTCAAGCGCCTGCTGGACGCGCCGGACCTGGAGTCCGGCATCGCGGCGGTCCGCTCCCTGGCGGGTGAGCTGGCGGAGGGCGTCCGCAAGCGCGCGTAACTCGTTTGAAGGAAACGGCGACCGGGGGCGCGTATGACCGCGCCCCCGGTTCGTTGTAAGGGGATGTGAGCCAGAAGAACAGCGACGGTAAGCGCAGCGCCCGTGAGCGGCTGCAGGAACAGCGCCGGAAGGACGAGTCCCGCGCCAAGCGCAAGCGGACCCTGATCGCGGCCGTCGTGGTGGTCGCCGTCCTGGGCGCCGGCGCCGGCATCGCGGCGCTGGTGGCCAACTCCGGTGGCGGCAAGGACAACAAGCGCAAGACATCCGGCCCCGTCGTCGCACCCCAGGGCGCCATCGGCAAGGACAGCCTCGCCATCCCCGTCGGCAATCAGGCGGCCAAGGCCAACCTGGTCGTCTTCGAGGACTTCCGCTGCCCCGGCTGCGGCCAGTTCGAGAACAGCTTCCGCGACACGGTCCACGACCTGGAGGGCAAGGGCCAGCTCAAGGCCGAGTACACCCTGGTCACGCTGATCGACAAGAACCTCGGCGGCTCGGGCTCCCTGAACTCCGCCAACGCGGCGGCCTGCGCCCAGGACGCCGGGAAGTTCCTCGCCTACCACGACGAGCTCTACAAGAACCAGCCGCCGGAGACGGACGACGCCTACGGCAAGAAGGCCAAGCTGCTGGAGATCGCGGGCAAGGTGGAGGGCCTGAACACCGCCTCCTTCCAGAAGTGCGTCGAGGAGGGCCCCCACAACAGCTGGGTCCAGAAGTCCCAGGACGCCTTCAGCAAGTCGGGCCACCGCGGCACCCCCACGGTCATCCTCAACGGCAAGAGCCTGTACGACGACCCGACGCATCCCCTGACGCCGCAGAAGCTGCGGGAGCTGGTGGCGGAGGCACAGAAGGGGTAGCGGCGGTTTATGAGGGGCTGTCCTCGAATAGGCGGAATACAAGACTCCGGATCGGTAATGGAATTGCAAATTCCGATCACCGACTGAGCGTTATGCCCCCTTTGGGGTTGAGTGAAGATCGTCTAAGTAGTAGACATGGGCGATTTTTGTTCACTCCATAGGGAAAGTCGTGCGTTTTACGCGTCACATAGCCTTTGCCATGGCCTTCGCCATGGCTCTGCTGTGCGGGACCGAGCAGGTCGCGCTAGCAGTCGATCAATGGAATCGAAGTTCACCGGACAGCCCCGGCGCTCCTGGCCAGCGCTGGGGTTCGGCTGCGGGCCGCAGCCACAGGGCGACCGGCGGCACTACGGAAGCGGCGGCCAAGGGCGGTCGTCCCGGGGCGCTCGAGGCCCCCGGTCAGCTTCCGCCGGAGCGCAAGCTGACCGAGCGTGAGCTCGCCGGCAAGCCCCAGCAGCCCACGATGGGCAAGGCGGAGCAGGTTAAATCGCCGGACACCCCGGCCCCCCAGGGCTTCTCGGAGAAGACGAGCAAGGAGCTGCCCGCCGGACGCCAGGAGCGTCGGCGCACCTTCCTCAACGAGGACGGCACCTACACCACTCGCTATTACAACGAGCCCGTCAACTTCAAGGACCGCGACGGCTCCTGGAAGCCGATCGACTCCACACTTGTCCGCTCCAACCGTAGCCTCCGGGCGGCGAGCACGGCCGGTCCGCTGTGGGAGACCCGCTCGACCGCGGTCGCCATCACCTTCGCGTCCACGGCCGATGCGAACCCCGTGATGAGCATGAAGCTGAGCGACGGACCGTCGCTGGGCTACAGCCTTTCGGGTACCGCTTCCACAGCGGGCAAGGTCAACGGCAGTGTCATCACTTATCCGGACGTACGGCAGGCCGCAGACCTGCAGTACATAGCGGGCAGTGACTCCGTGAAGGAGACCCTTGTCCTCAAGAGCAAGGACGCGCCCACCGAGTGGCGCTTCCCGCTCCTGACGGACGGTCTGACCGCCAAGCTCGACGACCAGGGCGGAGTGGTGTTCGCCGACAAGGACGCCCGCGTCCGCGCCCGGATGCCGGCGGGCTGGATGGAGGACTCGCACCTGGCGGAGAACGCCAACCAGGGCGAGATCTCCTCGGGTGTCCGCTACGCCTTGGACGCGGAGAACGGCCGCCAGGTGCTGGTGGTCTCGCTCGACAAGGACTGGCTGGGCGCTCCGGAGCGGGTGTACCCGGTGAAGGTGGACCCGTCGGTAAAGGGCGTCACCTCGACGTCCGGCACATACGTACAGTCCCCCTACACCCAGGACTTCTCGAGCGACACCATTCTCAAGGCGGGTACCTATGACGGCGGCACGCACAAGGCCGCATCGTTCCTGCGCTTCGACGGTGTCGAGAGCTCGCTGAAGAACGCCTGGGTGCTGGACGCGAAGCTCCAGCTCTACAACACCTGGTCGTACTCCTGCGACGCGCGGCCGGTGACTGTCCACGCCATCACGTCGGACTGGTCCGAGTCTTCGACCAAGTCGTACCCCGGTCCCGACACGGGCCCGTCGCTGGTGTCCAAGAGTTTCGCTCACGGCTGGCGACCGCCCGACACCGAGTCGTGGTCATGCGGTGCGGCTTGGGAAGGCATCAGCCTCGGTTCGGCCGGACGTGAGCTTGTCGACGATTGGACTCACGGACGCAAGAAGAACTATGGCCTCGCCGTCAAGGCGTCGGATTCGGACAGCAAGAGCTGGAAGCAGTTCGGCTCCGACGACTACCCGAACGGCAGCCCCAGGCTGGACATCACCTGGACCAAGTACGGCGCCACCTACAAGCTGGGGAACTTCACCGCCCCGGTGACCGCGACCTCCCAGGGCTCCATGCAGGTCACCGTGACCAACCAAGGCCAGGAGACCTGGACCAAGGGCGGCAACATCCAGCTGCGCTACAACCTCCTCGATGCCTCCGGAAAGGAGATCAACGACACGACGCACATCGCGTGGACGCCCATGCCACGTGACGTCGCCCCGGGGCAGAGCGTCACACTCGACGCGAAGATCGCCCCACTGGCTCCCGCCGAGTACACACTGCAGTGGACCATGGACGTACTCGACGGTCCGCGTTTCACCAGCGAAGGCGTGCCGGGGCCGGCCGTGAAATTCTCGGCCGTGAACCTTCCGCCTCAGCTGACCGCGGAATCGCCGGCCAGCGGTGCGGTGCTGAACTCCCTGACCCCGACCCTGTGGGCAGCGGGCAAGGATGCCGACCGATCTCCGAGCGGGGCGCTGCAGTACAACTTCGAGATCTGCGAGGTCGAAGGGAAGGACGCCAGGAAGAACTGCCGTAGCGGTCCGCGAAGCACCGCCCAGCAGTGGGCGGTGCCGAGCGGTTGGTTGTCCTGGAGCAAGAACTACGCCTGGTACGCGTACGTCTTCGACGGCAAGGACACCTCCGCGCGGCAGAACCCCGCGTTCTTCTCCACGCAGGTACCGCAGCCGGCTGAGACCGGTCATCTCGGTGGTGACAGCGGACGCGAGTTCGGCGTGCGGTCGGGTAACTACTCGACCAGGGCGGCCGACGCGGTCGTCCAGACCGTAGGCCCGGAGCTGGCCGTCACCCGCACGTACAACTCGCTCGAGCCGCGGACGGACAATGTCTTCGGCGCGGGCTGGTCGACGCGTTGGGACATGCGAGCTGTCGCCGAGAGCAGTGGCAACGTCGTTGTCACCTTGGCCAGTGGCACGCGGATGCGATTCGGCCGGAACACCGACGGCAGCTATGCGGCGCCGCCGGGCAGCCCGACCACCCTCAGCGCCGTCACCGGCGGCTGGGTGCTGCGGGACAAGTCGGCCAGCACGTATTCCTTCGACTCCACCGGCCGGCTCACGAAGATCGCCGACGGCTCGGGCCGGGAGCAGCGGCTCACGTACACCGACGGCAAGCTGACCGAGGCCCGCGACGTGCTGTCCGGGCGGTCGCTCGTCTTCACCTGGAGTGGCGGCAAGGTCGCCACGGCCACCGCCAAGGGCACCGGCCCCGGGGCCGACGGCCTGACGTGGGTGTACACCTACACCGGTGACCGCCTCACCAAGGTCTGCCCGCCGGGTACCACCGACAAGTGCACGGTCTACGAGTACGGCGACGGCTCGCTCTACCGCAGCATGGTGCTCGACCAGAATCCCGTCTCCTACTGGCGGCTGGGAGAGACCCAAGGCGCGATCGCCGCGAGCGAGGCTCCTTCCCGCACCGGCCTCAACCAGGCCCTCTACCGGGACGTGAAGCTGGGCTCCGCCGGAGTCGTGGCGGGCACGAGTGACAAGGCCGCCGCCTTCGACGGCACCAACTCCTACGTGGAGCTGCCCGAGGACACCATCCGGACCTCGACCTCCCTGACGACCGAGCTGTGGTTCAAGACAACCAAGCCCGGTGTCCTGGTCGGCTTCCAGGACGGCCGCCTGGCCGACGGCGAGCCCAACGACTGGACTCCCGCCCTTTCGGTCAACAGCTCGGGCAAGCTGGTCGGTCAGTACTGGACCGGCCGGGTGCAGCCCATCGTCAGCACGGGCACCGTCACCGACGACGCCTGGCACCACGCCGCGCTGACGGCCGCCGGGACGATGCAGTCGCTGTACCTCGACGGTGCGCTGGTCGGCACACTGACCGGAGCGATCGACCACCGCAAGCAGTCGTTCACCTACCTGGGCGCCGGATACTCCAGCACCGGCTGGGACGGCCTGCCCTACGGCGTGCGCCGCTTCACCGGCCTCATGGACGAGGTGGCCGTCTATCACCAGTCCCTGGACGCGACCACCGTGGCCGAGCACTTCCGTGCCCGTGCCGCCTCGGGCCGACTGACCAAGGTCACCCTCCCGTCCGGCCGCGTCCACGCGCAGGTCGCCTACGACTCCGGCACAGGCCGGGTCACGGAGACCACGGACGACAAGGGCGGCACCTGGAAGATCTCCGCACCCGTCTACTCCGCGGGCTCGGCCGCGTACGCCGATACGGTCCGTACATCCGGCCCCGTCGAGTACTGGCGGCTGGGCGACCGCAGCGGTTCCACCGCTGCCAACGAGATCAACGGTGGGGCCGACGGCGCCTACCGCGACGGCGTGACGCTCGGCGCGGTCGGTGCCTTCTCCGACGGCGACGACGGTTCGGCGACGCTCGACGGTTCAACGGGTGCCCTTGAGGTGCCCACGGACCCGCTGAAGGGAGCCAACGCGCTCTCCTTCGAACTGTGGTTCCGCACGGGCAAGCAGGGCGTCCTGCTCGGTCTGCAGAACGCCGAGCTCGGCAAGCAGCCGACCGACTGGAACCCCAGCCTGCTGGTCGACCCGGACGGCAAGCTTCGCGGGCAGGTGTGGCACGGCGGCTCCTGGCAGCCGATCATTTCCGGCAAGAAGGTCACCGACAACGAGTGGCACCACACGGTCCTGACCGGTGGCGCCAGCGGGCAGACGCTCTACCTCGACGGCGCGAAGGTCGGATCCCTGTCCGGCGCCGCCAAGCCCGAGACGCTGGACCACGCCTACCTCGGCGCGGGCTACTCCAGTGAGGGCTGGGACGGCCAGAGCGCCGGCACCCGCTACCTCACCGGCCAGCTCGACGAGGTGGCCTTCTACACGAAGGAGCTCACGGAAGGTACGGTCGCCGAGCACTACCGTTCCCGCAGCGGCCTGGTCTCCGGCGACGGCGCCCACTACCGGGGCACGGTCACCGCTGACGCCCCGTCCGGTTACTGGCGTCTCGACGAGACCAGTGGCGACAAGGCCCACAGCAAGACCGCGGTGTACGCCGGAGACGGCACGTACACCAAGGCCAAGCTCGGCGCGACCGGTGCCTTCGGGCCCGGCGACGACGGCGCGGTGACGCTGGCCGGTGACGGCTCGGTCGAGCTGCCGTACGGCGTCATGGGCAACACACCCGCGATGTCGGCGGAGCTCTGGTTCCGTACGAGCAAGCCGAGCGGCGTGCTGCTCGGTCTGCAGAACGCCGAGCTCGGCAAGGTGCCGACCGACTGGAACCCGAGCCTGCTCATCGATGCCGACGGCAAGCTGAGGGGACAGCTGTGGCACGGGGGTTCGGGCAAGCCGATCACCTCGGGGACGGCGGTCACCGACAACCAGTGGCACCACGTGGTCATCACCGGTGGCAGCAGCAGTCAGTCGCTCTACCTCGACGGTACGAAGGTCGGCGGCCTGGCCGAGCCGTCCAAGCCCGAGACGATGGCCCACACCTACCTGGGCGGTGGCTACTCGAGCGAGAGCTGGGACGGAAAGACCCCCGGAACCCGCTACTTCACCGGTGACCTCGACGAGGCGGCCTTCTACCCGAAGGAGCTCACCGAGGACCAGGTGGCCGAGCACTACCAGGCCATGCGCAACTCCGGCATGTCCTCGCTCACCTCGTCCATCAGCGTGACGGATCCGGCGGGCTACACCGGCATCACGACCTATGACGCGTTGCGTGGCCAGCGTCCGATCACCGCGACGGACGCGGAGGGCGGGCGTACCACGTACGCCTACGACACCGGAGGCTTCCTGCACACGGTGACGGACCCCAACGGGCACATCACCGTCACGGGTCACGACGCCCGCGGCAACACGGTCTCCAAGACCACCTGCCGTGACGCCAACTCCTGCTGGACGTCGTTCACCGACTATTACCTCAACAGCAGCGACCCGCTCGATCCGCGCAACGACAAGCCGACGGCGACCCGCGACGCCCGCTCCACGAGCGCTCGTGACGACCGTTACCGCACGTCGATGACGTATACGGCGCTCGGCCTGCCGGACACGACGGTGCTGGCCGACGGGCGCAAGTCCCTGACGGCGTACACCACCGGGCAGGAAGTCGCTGTCGGTGGCGGGACCGTTCCCGCTGGGCTCGTCCGTACGATCACCGCCCCGGGCGGCGCCGTCACGGAGTACGGCTACACCGCGCAGGGTGATCTCGCCCAGTCCACAGCCCCCTCGGGGCTGGTGACCCGCTATGCCTACGACGGCATCGGCCGGAAGATCTCCGAGACCCAGGTCTCCGATACCCAGCCGAACGGCGTGACCACCACCTTCGCCTACGACGCCATGTCCCGGATCGTCTCCGAGACCGGCGCCGCGGTGAAGAACGAGATCACGGGCGCGACCCACACGGCGAAGATCACGCGAGCCTTCGACCCCGACGGCACGCTGCTCACCGAATCCACGGAGGACACGACAGGCGGCGACGCCCAGCGCACCATCACCCACCACTACGACGAGCACGGCCTCGAGGACAAGACGACCGACGCGGAAGGCAACGAGACAGTCGTCGCCTACGACGCGCTCGGCCGCAGGTCCCGTACGACCGACGCCATCGGGACCACGTACGAGTTCCGCTACACGGTCGCCGGCCGTCCCTCGGAAACGGTGCTGAAGTCCTGGAAGGGCGATCCCTCCGGCGAGGTCAAGGACCTGGTCGTGGTCTCCAACGCCTACGACCCGGCGGGCCGCCTGGCCTCGTCGACCGACGCGATGGGGGCGACCACCGCCTACACCTACTTCGACGACGGAAAGCTCGCGTCGAAGACCGCCAAGCGCGTCGCCCAGGCCGACGGCAGCAAGCACGACGTCGTGCTCGAGGCCAACGCCTACGACGGCGCCGGCAACCTCGTCCAGCGGACCGGCCCCGGAGGCACCGCCACCGTCACCAACGAGGTGGACGCCACCGGCCGCGTCAAGCGCAGCGTGCTCGACCCCAACGGTCTCAATCGCTGGACCGAGTTCACCTACGACGACGCCGACAGGCCGCTCGAGCAGAAGACCGCGCTGAACACGCAGCGCTTCACCTACGACAAGGCGGGCAACAAGCTCACCCAGACCGTCGTCGACGGCGACCGCTCGCGTACGGCGAAGTTCGCCTACGACCAGCGGGGCCTGGCCGTCGCGGCGACGACCCCGCGTGGCAACGAGACCGGCGCCGACGCGGCGGCCTTCACCACCACCAACCGCTACGACGCCCTCGGCCGCCTCGTGGAGCAGACCGCCCCGCAGGTCCAGGCCGAGCAGCCGGGCCAGCAGCCCCAGGCCGTCAAGCCGACCACACTCAGGGGGTACAACACCTTCGGCGAGGCCACAGAGTCTCGTGCCGCCAACGGGTCGGTCACCCGTACCACGGTCGACAAGCTCGGCCGGTCCACCGCCGTCACTTTGCCCGACTACACCCCGCCGGGCGGGGAGAAGATCACCGCCGTCTCCCGGGTCGCCTACGACGCCCTGGGCCGCCGGACGGCCACCACCGACCCGCTGGGCCGGACGATCAGCTACGCCTACGACCAGCTGGGCCACCTGATCCGGCAGTCGCTTCCGGCGACCAGCCTGCTCAACGCCAACCTCGGCGGCGACGGCAACTCTCTGCAGCAGCCGTCGACGCTCGACGACAAGGCGAATCGTTTCACCTGGACGCCCTCGGGCCTCCAGCTCTCCGCCACCGGCCCCACCGGCGCGCGGACCGAGGCGACGTACGACGAGCTCGGCCGGCAGCTGACGGCGACGACCGTCGAGCGCTACCCGACGCCGCAGAACCTGACCACGCGCTACGCCTGGGACGACGCGGGTCGCCAGACCTCGTCCACCAGCCCGGGGGGCCGGGTCACGACCGCCACGTACGACGCGGCGGGCGAGGTGCTGACGGCCACGATGCCGGGCGGCGGGACGACGAAGCTGGGGTACGACGCGCTGGGTCGCCAGACCGAGACCGTGGATGCCACGGGCCGGAAGAGCGTCACGCGCTACGACGGCTTCGGCAGCGTGATCGGTACCGCCGACTACGGCACCGGTGCGACCGTCCTGCGGTCCACCGCTGTGGAGTACGACGCGGAAGGCCACCGCACGTCCGTCACTTCGGCGACCGGCGCGAAGGCGACCTTCACATACGACGCCATGGGCCGGATGGCGCAGCAGGTCGAGCCTGTCGCGGACGGCAAGTCGATCGCCACTTCGTTCGGTTACGACGTGGCGGGCAACCGCACGCGCTTGACGGACGGCCGTGGCAATGTCACTGCCTACTCCTTCACGCCGTGGGGCCTGCCCGAGTCCACCATCGAGCCCACGACCGCGGCTCAGCCGAAGCCGGCCGACCGCACGTGGACCAAGGTCTACGACGCGGCCGGCCAGAACGTGGCCGAGCTGATGCCGGGCGGCGTGGAGCGCCACAGCACCTTCGACGTCTACGGTCGCCTGACCAAGGAGACGGGCACGGGTGCCGAGGCCGAGACGATCGACCGGACCCTGGAGCACGACCTCGCCGGTCGCCTCACGAAGGCCGGATCCGGTGACGTCCTCAACCCGAACATCTACACCTACAACGATCGCGGTCAGCTGCTCGGCACCGACGGTCCAGGAGGCAAGTCCACCTACACCTATGACGCCGACGGCGCCATGACGTCCCGGACGGACAAGTCCGGCACGACGACCTACGGCTACGACGTCGCGGGCCGGGTCAACCTGACCGAGGACGCCGTGACCGGCGGCCAGACCCGGACGGCCTATGACCTGGCCGGCCGTGTCCAGCAGGAGCAGTACGCCACGAAGCCGACCGGCGCGACCGGCTGGCAGAACGGCGGCAAGCGCGACTACACCTACGATCCGCTCGGCCGCCTGACCGACTCCAAGGTCACGGGTGCGGACGGCACGACTCAGGTCATGTCGACCGCGTACGAGTACGACTTCGACAACCGTCTGACCGCGAAGACCACCAGCGGCGTCGCCGGTGCCGGAAAGGAAACATACGCCTATGACAAATCCGGCCGCCTGACCTCCTGGACGGGCGACGGCAAGACCACGACCTACGCGTGGGACGACGCGGGCAACCGAGTCAAGGCCGGTGACATCGCCGCCACCTTCGACGAGGCCAACCGCCAGCTGACGGACGGCGCCGCCCGCTACGGCTACACGCCGCGAGGCACGCTTTCGTCGGTCGACACGGGCAGCGGCAAGCGCTCGCTGACCCATGACGCCTTCGAGCGTCGTATCGCGGACGGCGACACCAGGTTCACGTACGACTCGCTCGACCGGGTGAGCCGGAACGGTGACACCGTTTTCACGTACGACGGCGGCTCCAACAACCTGGTCTCGGACGGTTCGAATACGTACAGCCGGACCCCCGGCGGTGCACTGCTCGGCAGCAAGGACGGCACGACCGCGCAGCGGTCGGTGACCGACCGGCACACGGACGTGGTGGCCGGACTGTCGCCCGACGGCACGAAGGTCGTGGGCTCCACGGCCTACGACCCGTTCGGCACGGTGCGCACCAAGGCGGGCGCCCGCTCGTCCCTCGGCTACCAGTCCGGCTGGACGGACCCGTCAACCGGCGACGTCAACATGGCGGCGCGCTGGTACCAGCCCGGCACGGGGCGCTTCGCGGCCCGTGACACGTGGCAGCTGGACCCGAGCCCGTCGGCCCAGGCGAACCGCTATCTCTACGGCAAGGGTTCGCCGCTGAACGGCATCGACCCGTCGGGTCACTGGGACTGGGACGACATTATCGACATCACGTGGGACGTCGTCAGGAAAAACCCAGAGGGTGCGGCCTGGGACGTCTTCTGGGGCATCAGCGAGCCCACAGAGCTCGGCGACGACAGCTGCACCGGTAACCCGGGCCTGTGCTACAGCCAGCGTGAGCGTCTGACGGATTACGAAATGTATGGCCCGGGCGACTTCGGGTACAGGAGGCCAACCCTTCGCATCGACGATTACTACGAGGACGAAGACGAAGGTGACTACTACTACGAGAACGACGACTCCGGCGATTACGACTCCGGCGACGACGGCTGGTACAGCCGGCCCCGTGGCGGAGGTCGTGGCGGAGGCGGCGGAGGCCGCGGCGGTGGTGGCGGTGGCCGCTACTTCCCCAAGCCGCCGAAGCCGCCCATCATCCAGAATCCCAATCGCGGTAACCACCCCATCTCCGCTCCGTCGCTCCTCGGTCCGGTCGTCAGCGCCGTAGGGACGACCATCACGGCGGCCACGGCTACCGCGACGACTGTTCTGACGGTCTCGGCGCAGGCGCTCGTCGACCTCGCCGCGATCGCGCTGTTCACGCCGGACGCACCCCATAATGCGAGTCCTCACAGGGCGCCGGTGGACAACACCGGTATGGACGAGCTGGAGTTGATGTTCCCCGACGAGGACATCGAGCATGATCTGGGCAAGGGAGGGTCCGGAGCCAGTGGCATGAGGAAGAACACCAAGGAGCCTTGTTCGTTGGACTTCCCTTCGGATAATCCGGCGTTCTACTACGCCCCTATGACCCGATTCGGCCCGGGCCCCGGCGACTGCCGCGCTACTGGCGCCGTGGCGACCATCAACGAGTACGACCTGCGGCCCTACCGAGAGGACCCGATGTGGGACCCGGCAGGCTTTGACCATTTGCCGGCGGACAATCGGGCCAGGCTCCACGTCATCGGTAATCAAATGGGAGGTGCTCGGGATACGCTGCGCAACTTCGTCGCCGGATATCAGAAGTACACGAACTCCCCGGATATGCTTGCTCTGGAGAACGACGTGACCAAGGCGGCCCATAGCCAAACCGTCATCTATGGTGTGCTGCCTGTCTACGGGGGGCCGGACCCGGCTATTCCTACCGAGATTAAGATGCATGCGGTGGGCACGAGCGGGTATGGTCTCGACTGCACTGTCTACAACAGGCCTAAAGGTGGCTACACCTGCTCTGAAAGGACTTCGGGTGGTCGTCTCTCGAGGATTCGCTAGCTTGCTGGGCAGCCCTCAGGTTAATGGTGATGTTGATCGGGACTGGGAGGAATTTGAGTCGTCGGTGGGCTTGTCCTTGCCCGAGGACTACAAGAATTTCATCTCGGCATACGGGCCCTGCTCCCTCAATGACAACCTTCTCCTGTTCCACCCGAGAGGTGAGACGGGAGGCCGGGGGCTCAACCTCGGTAAGTTCCTGGAAGACGTCTCCGACACCTATGAATGCCTGAATGAGGAAGATCCGGATGAGTACCCGTATCCGGTCCATCCGGCCGAGGGAGGATTTTTCCCTATCGGAAGGACGAGTTCAGGTAATCACCTCTTCCTGCGGCCCCCAGCACGCGGTGAGCAGCCGTGGGGTGTCGTGGTCCACATGGGGGACTGGGCATTCCTTGACATGTCTTTCACAGAGTTCCTCTATCTGGGTCTGAGCGGAGAGTTGTTCATTCCGCTGTTTGAAGGGGAGCCGACGTATGAGGTCGTAGGTTCTGTCGTTTGACAGCTGAAACCTCGATGGTCGGGTCGGACTAATAGTCCATGACTCAACAACGGCAGCCCGCCCCGGTTCGGGGGCGGGCTGCCGTGCGTTTTCGGGGGGCGTCAACCGTAGGCGCACCCCCATCGCCGTAGCCATTGCCGCCGCGCCCGCGCGGTCGCCGGCCGCTAGGGCCTCGGCTCGCTTGCGCTTGATGTTCCAGCATTCTCCGCGGCGCGGATGCCGGGGAAAGGCAGGACAACCCTGTCTCAGCGCTTTGCTAGCTAGTTACGGCGCCAACCTCCGTCGGCCGAGTCGGTTGGCCTCGGCCACTTTGGCTCGGAGTCCGTCGTTCGTTGCCACCGGGTTACCTTCGCTTCATAGCGGTGGCGATGCTCACCCGGGCCCTGAAGCTGGCGGACTCCATGTGACCCGAAGACCGTCCGAGAAGAACACCCCTCCCCAGTACCCCGAAGGCCGGCGCACCGGGCCCGCGTGGCGGGAGACGGATGGGCGGGCCGCCCGTAGGCGCCGGGTGCTCGGTGGGGTCGGGGTCGTCCTGGCCGTCGCCGTGGGGGCCGTGGTCGTGGTCGATCCCGGTGGTGTCCGGTCCCGGATACCCGGTGGGTGGGGCAAGAAGAAGGACACGGCGGCGGCCGCCTCCGCGACTCTCGACCACCCCTTCGCCGGGTCGCCGGCTGAGCAGTACGCCGACGGCGCGGCGGGGATCGTCATGCCCGAGGCGGCGGCCGTGGGGGAGTCGTCCAAGGAACAGGTCGCCTCGGCGCTGAAGCTGACCAAGGACTTTCTCGTCGACGCCAACCTCGACCCCGCGACCCTGCGCGGCGAGCGTCCCGCCGCCGCGCTGGAGTTGATCGAGCCGGGCAGGAGAAGCTGATCGCCAAGGTGAAGGCCGGGCTCGACAAGCCCGGCAAGGAGAACGACCCGCTCACCCTCTTCAGCCGCTTCGACCCGAACGAGGTCCGCGTGGTCGGCGGCACCGTCAAGACGCGGGGCCGGATGACCTTCGCCGAGCGCAAGGCGGGCGTCGTCGCCGTGCACGCCGACTACACCTTCGTCTACCCGCTGACGAAGAAGGACAAGGGCTCCCGGCAGGTCGCGCGCACCGTCGTGCGCCGGATCATGGACACCGAGGTCTTCGACCCCGCCCGCTTCCGGGTGGTGCCCGGCAAGCTGTCCGTCCGCCATCACGTGGTGGACATCGGCAACACCACCTGCGACGCCGATGACGGGTTCATCCATCCGGCGTTCCCCAAGCTCAGGCGCCATCACGGGAAGCAGGACGAGACGGACCGGTCCGGGCCCGTCGTCGACCCGTACGACCGCGACCGTGATCTGGGCGAGCGCGACGGGACCCGTCACGACGAGTGCGGAACGGTCACCCGGACGTGAACCGCCCGTGAATCCACCCCGGTGTTACGCAGACGTAGCCCCGGGTGGGGTGACACCTGTGCGTTCCGGCAAGGTAGCGTCGTAGCTGCCATGAATCTCGCATACATCCCCAGCCCCTCGACCGGTGTCGTCCACCTCGGACCGATCCCGCTGCGCGGCTATGCCTTCTGCATCATCATCGGCGTCTTCGTCGCTGTCTGGCTCGGCAACAAGCGCTGGATCGCACGCGGCGGCCGGGCCGGGACGATCGCCGACATCGCCGTGTGGGCGGTGCCCTTCGGGCTCGTCGGCGGGCGGCTGTATCACGTGATCACGGACTATGAGCTGTACTTCGGCCCGGGCAAGGACTGGGTCGGCGCCTTCAAGATCTGGGAGGGCGGCCTCGGTATCTGGGGCGCCATCGCCCTCGGTGCCGTCGGCGCCTGGATCGGCTGCCGCCGGCGCGGGATCCCGCTGCCGGCGTACGCGGACGCCATCGCGCCCGGCATCGCCGTGGCGCAGGCGATCGGCCGCTGGGGCAACTGGTTCAACCAGGAGCTCTACGGCCGGCCGACCGATCTGCCCTGGGCGCTGAAGATCGACCCGGACCCGGCGATCGGGCGGGTCGGCGGCACGTACCACCCGACGTTCCTGTACGAGTCGCTGTGGTGCCTCGGCGTCGCGGCGCTCGTGATCTGGGCGGACCGGAGGTTCAAGCTGGGCCACGGGCGGGCGTTCGCGGTCTACGTGGCCGCGTACACCGTCGGCCGGTTCTGGACCGAGTACCTGCGCGTCGACACCGCCCACCACGTCCTGGGCCTGCGGCTCAACGGCTGGACCGCCATCCTGGTCTTCCTCGCCGCCGTCGCCTACTTCGTGATCTCCTCGAAGCGGGTCCCCGGGCGGGAGCTCGTCGTGGAGCCCGGTGCGGTCGAGGACGCCACGGCCGGGGACGCCACGGCCGAGAAGGGCGAGGCCGAGGAGGGTGAGGCCACGAAGGTCGGCCTCACCAAGCCCGCCGCCGAGGCGAAGCCCGCGCCCGGTCCCGCGCCCGGCGACGCGAAGCGCTGACACCCACGCGCGTCACCTCAGCCCCCCGCAGCTTCGGCCGCGGGGGGCTTTTTGGTAAACCCGCAGGTCAGCGAGGTAAGTTCGGCCTTCCTTGCTAGCGGATCATGGCCATTCGTGCGTACCTTCGACCCATACGACGCGGAAAGCGGAAACGCGTCATCGCAGAGGGAATGCGGGCGACCCGTCCGCGTCCCTGGGGAAGGGAGCATCTGAACGACATGGCTGTCCTCGATACGGCCGCGGCAACGCACATAGCCCACCGCGACAATCACACCCACCGTGATGTGAACGGCGGCTGGCTGCGGCCCGCCGTGTTCGGGGCCATGGACGGACTGGTCTCCAACGTGGCCCTGATGACGGGTGTGGCCGGTGGCACCGCCTCGTCCAGCGCCATCGTGATCGCCGGTCTGGCCGGGCTCGCGGCCGGGGCGTTCTCGATGGCCGCCGGCGAGTACACCTCCGTCGCCTCGCAGCGCGAGCTGGTCCTCGCCGAGCTGGACGTGGAGCGGCGCGAGCTGCGCAAGCACCCGGCGGACGAGCTGGAGGAGCTGGCCGCGCTCTACGAGTCGCGCGGGGTCGAGCCCGCGCTGGCCCGTGAGGTCGCCCGGCAGCTGTCGAAGGACCCCGAGCAGGCGCTGGAGATCCACGCCCGCGAGGAGCTCGGCATCGACCCGTCCGACCTGCCCTCGCCCACCGTCGCCGCCGCCTCGTCGTTCGCTTCGTTCGCGCTGGGCGCCCTGCTGCCGCTGCTGCCGTACCTGCTCGGGGCCACCGAGCTCTGGCCCGCGGTGCTGCTCGCGCTGGCCGGGCTGTTCGCCTGCGGCGCGGTCGTGGCCCGGGTGACGGCGCGGACGTGGTGGTTCAGCGGGCTTCGGCAGCTGCTGCTCGGCGGTGCCGCGGCGGGTGTGACGTATCTCCTCGGTATTGCCTTCGGAACCGCCATCGGGTAATTCTTATGCGCGCTGCCGTATAACGTGCGTGTTTCTCCACGGTTTCATTTCCTTGGTGACAGGGCACAATCCGGTAGCGCCGCGGGCAATGCCGCCCGTGCCGCACTGTCTCTCGGGCGCGGCCGGGCCTGGCGATCCCAGGGATCCCGTGGCGCCCACCCGACACCTGGTGTCCACATGATGGACTCCACCTTCCGCTCCTCGAGAAGCGACCCATCATGTAAGCCTGCACTGCACCGCACTGCACTGCACCACCTTCTTCGGCGAGGGCCAACGTCGTCCCTCGGCACATGCATCACGCCATGACTGCCAGACGACGACGGGAGCGCCGATGCGCCACGCATCCCACCCCGCCCAGCAGGGGATGTACGACCCGCGGAACGAGCACGACGCCTGTGGCGTGGGCTTTGTCGCGACTCTCACCGGCGAGGCGAGCCATGAGCTCGTGGAGCAGGCGCTCACCGTCCTGCGCAATATGGAGCACCGCGGCGCCACCGGCTCCGACCCCGACACCGGGGACGGCGCCGGCATCCTGATGCAGATCCCCGACGCCTTCCTCAGGGAGAGCGTCGAGGGCTTCGCGCTCCCCGCCGCCGGCTCCTACGCCGTCGGCATCGCCTTCCTCCCGGCCGACGAGCGGGAGGCGGACGCCGCCGTCTCGCGGATCGAGACCATCGCCGCCGAGGAGGGCCTGACCGTCCTCGGCTGGCGCGCCGTCCCCGTCGCCCCCGAGCTGCTCGGCCCCGGCGCCCGCGCCACGATGCCCGCCTTCCGGCAACTGTTCGTGACGGACGGGAAGAACGTCGGCCTCGCCCTCGACCGCAAGGCCTTCGTCCTGCGCAAGCGCTCCGAGCGCGAGGCGGGCGTCTACTTCCCCTCGCTCTCCGCCCGCACCATCGTCTACAAGGGCATGCTCACCACCGGGCAGCTGGAGCCGTTCTTCCCGGACCTCTCCGACCGCCGCTGCGCCACCGCCGTCGCGCTGGTCCACTCCCGGTTCTCCACCAACACCTTCCCGAGCTGGCCGCTCGCCCACCCCTACCGTTTCGTCGCCCACAACGGAGAGATCAACACCGTCCGGGGCAACCGCAACTGGATGCGGGCGCGTGAATCCCAGCTGGCCAGCAGCCTGTTCGGCCAGAGCGAGAACCTCGACCGGATCTTCCCCGTCTGCACCCCCGACGCCTCCGACTCCGCCTCCTTCGACGAGGTCCTGGAGCTCCTCCACCTCGGCGGCCGGTCGCTCCCGCACAGCGTGCTGATGATGATCCCCGAGGCCTGGGAGAACCACGCCTCCATGGATCCCGCCCGGCGGGCGTTCTACCAGTACCACTCCACCCTGATGGAGCCCTGGGACGGCCCGGCCTGCGTCACCTTCACCGACGGCACCGTCGTCGGCGCCGTCCTCGACCGCAACGGCCTGCGCCCCGGGCGCTACTGGGTCACCGACGACGGCCTCGTCGTGCTCTCCTCCGAGGTCGGCGTCCTCGACATCGACCCCGCCAAGGTCGTCCGCAAGGGCCGGCTCCAGCCCGGCAGGATGTTCCTCGTCGACACCGAGAGCCACCGCATCATCGAGGACGACGAGATCAAGGCCGCCCTCGCCGCCGAGCAGCCCTACGAGGAGTGGCTGGAGGCCGGTCTCATCGACCTCGCCGACCTCCCCGAGCGCGAGCACATCGTGCACACCCACGCCTCCGTCACCCGCCGTCAGCAGACCTTCGGCTACACCGAGGAGGAGCTGCGCGTCATCCTCGCCCCGATGGCCGAGGCCGGGGCGGAGCCCATCGGCTCGATGGGCACGGACTCGCCGATCGCGGCGCTCTCCGCGCGGCCGCGGCTGCTCTTCGACTACTTCACCCAGCTCTTCGCCCAGGTCACCAACCCCCCGCTGGACGCCATCCGCGAGGAGCTCGTCACCTCGCTGATCTCCTCCCTCGGACCGCAGCGCAATCTGCTGGACCCCACCGCCGCGTCCTGCCGCAGCGTCACCCTGCCCTTCCCCGTCATCGACAACGACGAGCTCGCCAAGCTCATCCACATCAACGCCGACGGCGACCTGCCGGGCCTCAAGGCCGCGACGCTCTCCGGCCTCTACCGCGTCGCCGGAGGCGGCGAGGCGCTCGCCGCCCGCCTGACGGCCATGTGCGCGGAGGCCGACGCCGCCATAGAGAACGGCGCCCGGCTCATCGTGCTCTCCGACCGGCACTCCGACGCCGAGCACGCCCCCATCCCTTCGCTGCTGCTCACCTCGGCCATCCATCACCACCTCATCCGCACCAAGCAGCGCACCCAGGTGGGCCTGCTGGTCGAGGCCGGTGACGTCCGCGAGGTCCACCACGTCGCGCTGCTCATCGGTTACGGCGCGGCGGCCGTGAACCCGTACCTGGCGATGGAGTCCGTCGAGGATCTCGTCCGCGCGGGCACGTTCCTGCCGGACACCGCCCCCGAGGACGCCATCCGCAACCTCATCAAGGCGCTCGGCAAGGGCGTCCTGAAGGTCATGTCCAAGATGGGCATCTCCACCGTCGCCTCCTACCGGGGCGCCCAGGTCTTCGAGGCCGTCGGTCTCGACGAGTCCTTCGTCGACACCTACTTCCACGGCACCGCCACCAAGATCGGCGGAGCCGGGCTGGACGTCGTCGCCAAGGAGGTCGCGGCCCGGCACGCCAAGGCCTACCCCGCCACCGGCATCCCCGCCACCCACCGCCGCCTCGACATAGGCGGCGAGTACCAGTGGCGCCGCGAGGGCGAGCCGCACCTCTTCGACCCCGAGACCGTCTTCCGGCTCCAGCACTCCACCCGTGCCCGGCGCTACGACATCTTCAAGCAGTACACCCGGCGCGTGGACGAGCAGTCCGAGCGGCTGATGACCCTGCGCGGGCTGTTCTCCTTCAACAGCGACCGCCCCTCGATCCCCCTCGACGAGGTCGAGCCCGTCGGCGAGATCGTCAAGCGCTTCTCCACCGGCGCCATGTCCTACGGCTCCATCTCCCAGGAGGCCCACGAGACCCTCGCCATCGCCATGAACCGGCTGGGCGCCAAGTCCAACACCGGTGAGGGCGGCGAGGACCCCGAGCGCCTCTACGACCCCGCGCGCCGCTCCAGCATCAAGCAGGTGGCCTCCGGCCGCTTCGGCGTGACCAGCGAATACCTGGTCAACTCCGACGACATCCAGATCAAGATGGCCCAGGGCGCCAAGCCCGGCGAGGGCGGCCAGCTGCCCGGCCACAAGGTCTACCCCTGGGTCGCGAGGACCCGGCACTCCACCCCGGGTGTCGGCCTGATCTCGCCGCCCCCGCACCACGACATCTACTCCATCGAGGACCTCGCCCAGCTCATCCACGACCTCAAGAACGCCAACCCCGCCGCCCGCATCCATGTGAAGCTGGTGTCCGAGGTCGGCGTCGGCACGGTCGCCGCGGGCGTCTCCAAGGCCCACGCCGACGTCGTCCTGATCTCCGGCCACGACGGCGGCACCGGCGCCTCCCCGCTCACCTCCCTCAAGCACGCGGGCGGCCCCTGGGAGCTGGGCCTCGCCGAGACCCAGCAGACCCTGCTCCTCAACGGCCTGCGCGACCGCATCGTCGTCCAGACCGACGGCCAGCTCAAGACCGGCCGCGACGTCGTGATCGCCGCCCTCCTCGGCGCCGAGGAGTTCGGCTTCGCCACCGCGCCGCTCGTCGTCTCCGGCTGCGTCATGATGCGCGTCTGCCACCTCGACACCTGCCCCGTCGGCATCGCCACCCAGAACCCCGTCCTGCGCGAGCGGTTCGCCGGCAAGGCCGAATTCGTCGTCAACTTCTTCGAGTTCATCGCCGAGGAGGTCCGCGAAATCCTCGCCGAGCTGGGCTTCCGCACCCTGGAAGAGGCCGTCGGCCACGCCGAGCTCCTCGACACCACCCGCGCCGTCGGCCACTGGAAGGCCCAGGGCCTGGACCTCCAGCCGCTGCTCCACGTCCCCGACCTGCCCGCCGGCGCCGTGCGCCACCGCACCACCGCCCAGGACCACGGCCTGGCCAAGGCGCTCGACAACGAGCTGATCAAGCTCGCCGCCGACGCCCTCGACACCGTCGGCGACGAGGAACCGCAGCCCGTCCGCGCCCAGGTGGCCATCCGCAACGTCAACCGGACCGTCGGCACCATGCTCGGCCACGAGGTCACCAAGAAGTACGGCGGCGCGGGCCTGCCCGACGACACCGTCGACATCACCTTCACCGGCTCCGCCGGCCAGTCCTTCGGCGCCTTCCTGCCGCGCGGCGTCACCCTGCGCCTGGAGGGCGACGCCAACGACTACGTCGGCAAGGGCCTCTCCGGCGGCCGGATCGTCGTCCGCCCCGACCGGGGCGCCGACCACCTCGCCGAGTACTCCACCATCGCCGGCAACACCCTCGCCTACGGCGCCACCGGCGGCGAGATGTTCCTGCGCGGCAGCGTCGGCGAACGCTTCTGCGTCCGCAACTCCGGCGCCACCGTCGTCTCCGAGGGCGTCGGTGACCACGGCTGCGAGTACATGACCGGCGGCCGGGCCGTCGTCCTCGGACCCACCGGCCGCAACTTCGCGGCCGGCATGTCCGGCGGCGTCGCCTACGTCGTCGACCTCGACCCCCGCAACGTCAACAAGGAACTGGCAGGAGCCGTCGAACCCCTCGACGACGCCGACCGCCGGTGGCTGCACGACGTCGTGCGCCGCCACCACGAGGAGACCGCCTCCACCGTCGCGGCCGGCCTCCTCACCGACTGGGACACGGCGGCGACCCGCTTCCGCAAGGTCCTGCCCACCACCTACAAGGCAGTGCTCGCCGCCAAGGACGCCGCCGAGCGAGCCGGTCTGACCGAGACCGAGACCCACCGGAAGATGATGGAGGCGGCGACCCATGGCTGACCCGAAGGGCTTTCTGACCACCGACCGCGTCCTCGCCCGCACTCGCCCCGTCGAGGAGCGCGTCCGCGACTGGAACGAGGTCTACGTCCCCGGCTCCCTCCTGCCCGTCATCAGCAAGCAGGCGAGCCGCTGCATGGACTGCGGCATCCCGTTCTGCCACAACGGCTGCCCGCTGGGGAACCTCATCCCCGAGTGGAACGACTACGCCTACCGCGACGACTGGCAGGCCGCCTCCGAGCGACTCCACGCGACCAACAACTTCCCCGAGTTCACCGGCCGCCTCTGCCCCGCCCCCTGCGAGTCCGCCTGCGTGCTCGGCATCAACCAGCAGCCCGTCACCATCAAGAACGTCGAAGTCACCATCATCGACAAGGCCTGGGAATCCGGCGACGTCACCCCCCAGCCGCCCGAGCGGCTCTCCGGCAAGACCGTCGCCGTCATCGGCTCCGGCCCGGCCGGCCTCGCCGCCGCCCAGCAGCTCACCCGCGCCGGCCACACCGTCGCCGTCTACGAGCGCGCCGACCGCGTCGGCGGCCTGCTGCGCTACGGCATCCCCGAGTTCAAGATGGAGAAGCGGCACATCAACCGGCGCATCGAGCAGATGCGCGCGGAGGGCACCAAGTTCCGCACCGAGGTGGAGATCGGGCGCGACATCGACGCGGCGAAGCTGCGCCGGCGCTACGACGCCGTCGTCATCGCCGCCGGCGCCACCACCTCCCGCGACCTGCCCGTGCCCGGCCGCGACCTCAAGGGCGTCCACTTCGCCATGGAGTACCTGCCCGCCGCCAACAAGGTGCAGGAGGGCGACTACGTCACCTCGCCCATCACCGCCGAGGGCAAGCACGTCGTCGTCATCGGCGGCGGCGACACCGGCGCCGACTGCGTCGGCACCGCCCACCGGCAGGGCGCGGCCTCCGTCACCCAGCTGGAGATCATGCCCCGGCCGGGGGAGGAGCGCGCCTCCCACCAGCCCTGGCCGACCTTCCCCATGCTCTACAAGGTCACCTCGGCGCACGAGGAGGGCGGCGAGCGCGTCTACTCCGTCTCCACCACCCGCTTCGAGGGCGACGAGGACGGCAACGTCCAGTGGCTCCACCTGGCGGAGGTCGAGTTCACCGACGGCAAGCTCCACCAGAAGCCCGGCACCGAACGTCGCATCCCGGCCCAGCTCGTCACCCTCGCGATGGGTTTCACGGGAACGGACCGGCAGAACGGTCTCGTCGAGCAGTTCGGACTGGAACTGGACGAGCGCGGCAACGTCGCGCGGGACGCCGACTACGCCACCAACGTCCCCGGTGTCTTCGTCGCCGGCGACGCGGGACGTGGCCAGTCCCTGATCGTCTGGGCCATCGCGGAAGGACGCTCCGCCGCCCGCGGCGTCGACCGCTACCTGACGGGTTCCAGCACGCTGCCCGCGCCGGTCCTCCCGACCGACCGCGCGCTGACGGCGTAGCGGAACCGCACACCGGACGGGCTGACACCGGCGTCAGCCCGTCCGGCGTTTGAGGACACAGCGCAGTGGCCCGTCCGGCTATTCCGCCGGCTCCGCCGCGATGTCGCTGAACACCACCCGGGCGTCCTCCGTGTACGCCCCGATGCCGCCCCGCAGATACGGGCGCTCCCGGTCCTCGTAGGCGACCAGGCCCTTGCCGTCGACGCTCACCTCCATGTGCGCGCCGCGCTGGGCCACCTTCACCCCCGACCACCGGCCGATCGGGAAGCCCTCCGAGCCCGTGGCCAGGAACCGCTGCCCCCCGGGGTACGCCGGATCACGCTTGCCCAGCTCCCAGCCGTTGGGCTTGAGGGTGATGTAGTAGAAGTGCTCCGGGTCCGTGTACGCCCACACCAGCCACGGCACCTCCCAGGGATTGGGCTTGGGGGTGCGCAACTGGGCGACCGTGCGCATCCGGGCCTGGAGGTTCATGTCGCCGAACTCCTGGGTCGACACGATCAGCCCGGCGTGGGTCTCGCCCGGCTCCCGCGAGGGCTTGGGGGAGAGGGCCAGGCCGTCGTGGCGGCCGATGTTCTCGCCGTGTCCGTCGAAGACCGACCGCCACGGGCCGTGGACCGATCCCTCGGCCCACGGCCGGGCCGGCTCGCCGTCCCCGCCGCCCCAGATCGCGTTCACCGCGAAGGCGAGCCCCGCCACCACGGCGGCGCCGAACAGGGCGAGGGCGAGGAGCCGGTGAACTCTCGTCATGCCGTCGAGTATGACCCCGGAGTGCCGGGCTGGGGGACGACCAGGGGTTCCGGCACGGTCACCGCGCCGGCGTCCGCGCCGAAGTCCTCGGCCAGCTGTGCCACGATCCGCTCGGTGGCGAGCCCGTCCCCGAAGGGATTACCCGCCTTCGCCATCCGCGCGTAGGCCTCCCCGTCGTCCAGCAGGGCCGTCGCGGCGTCCAGGATGGCCTGTGGTTCGGTGCCCACGAGCCGGGCCGCGCCCGCCTCCACCGCCTCGGGCCGCTCGGTGGTCGTGCGCAGCACCAGGGTGGGCTTGCCGAGGGTGGGGGCCTCCTCCTGGATGCCGCCGGAGTCGGTCAGGACGAGGTCGCAGCCGGCGAGCGTGGCGGAGAAGTCCACATAGCCCAGCGGCTCGACGATCCGGACGGCCGGGTGGTCGGACAGCTCCGGCAGCAGGGCCTCGCGGACGGCGGGGCTCTTGTGGAGCGGCAGGACGATCTCGACGTCGCCCCGGTCGGCGAGGTGGCGCAGGGTCCTGCCCATGGCGCGCATCTTGTCGCCCTGGTTCTCGCGGCGGTGGAGGGTGACCAGGACGCGCCGCAGGTCGCTGTGGAAGAGGTCGCGGCCGTTGCCCTGGTCCAGGACCCACAGGAGGTTGTCGATGACGGTGTTGCCGGTGACGAACACCTCGGCGGCCGGCACTCCCTCCGCGGTGAGGTGGCCGGCCGCCCGGGTGGTGGGCGCGAAGTGCCAGCGCGCCATGCGGCCTATGAGCCGGCGGTTGAGCTCCTCGGGGAAGGGGTTGTCCAGCACTCCGGTGCGCAGCCCGGCCTCGACGTGGGCGACGGGGATGTGCTCGTAGAAGGCGGCGAGGGCGCCGGTGAGGGCGGAGGTGGTGTCGCCCTGGACGACGACGAGGTCGGGCCGGTGGGTGCGGACGACCTCGCCCAGGCCGTCCACCAGCCGGGCGGTGAGCTTGGAGAGCTCCTGCCGGTCGCGCATCACGTCGAGCTCGACGCTCGCGGGGACCTGGAGGAGTTCCAGCATCTGGTGGAGCATCTCGCGGTGCTGGCCGGTGGTGACGACGACGGGTTCGAAGAGCGGGGAGGCGGCCATGGCGCGGGCCACGGGCGCGAGCTTGATGGCTTCGGGCCGCGTGCCCAGGACGAGCATGGCGCGCACGGGCGTGGTGATGACGTTCGGGGACATGGTTCTCCCTCGGAAGGTGCGTGCTTGACCGATGAGTGGAGATGCGTGGAGGAGTCGGCGCGTCAGGTGCGCGCGGTCTTGAGCCAGGTCTGCTTGCCCGTGAGCATGCGCCACAGGCCCCACCAGCCGGCCGCGAACCAGATGTAGCCGTAGATGACGAAGAGGTGGGAGAGGAGGACGGCGCGGACGAGTCCGAGCCCCCGCTCGCGTCGTGAGTAGACCCAGCCGTAGGCGTACGCCGCGGTGAAGGACAGGATGTACGGGCCGATGATCCACATGGGGGACACCAGCGGACGCCCGGCCTCGACCGAGCCGATGAGGGTGCCGCCGACCGCGACGACGAAGGACAGCGGCAGCAGCGAGGTGAGCAGGATCAGCACCGGGCTGGAGAGGTGGTAGAGCAGGTCGACGGCGGCTTTGGTGGGCACCTCGCGCAGGATCAGCGGGACCAGTCCGGCGGACTGGAGGTGCCCCTGGAACCAGCGGGAGCGCTGGCGCACGAGCCGGCGTACGTCGAGGACGGCCTGCTGGCTGACCGCGGCGGTGGTGCAGTGGTGGTTGGTCCAGCCGCGTGCGATCAGGCGTACTCCGAGATCGAGGTCCTCGGTCAGGGAGTCGCTCCAGGGGCCGTTGCCGTCCTTCATGAGGGTGTCGAGGGCGGAGAGCCGCATGAACTGGCCGTTGCCGCCCATGCCGACGCTGCCGAAATAGCGCCGGGCGGACTGGAAGATATCGCCGTAGATGACGAATTCCATGTCCTGGAGCCGGGCGAGGACGCCCTGGTGACGGTTGTACATCCGCACGCCGACCTGGGTGGCGCCGGTGCGCGGGTCGTCGAAGTAGGGGTCGACGGCCTGGACGATGTGGGGGTCGAGGCGGCCGTCGGCGTCCACGACGCAGACGATGACGTCGGCGGGGTCGCGGCCTTCGAGGATGCCGGAGTCCCGCAGGTGGCGGATGCCCGCGTTGAGGGCGGCGCCCTTGCCCTTGCGGGCGTTGGGCAGGTGCCGCTGGAGGAGCTTGACCCGGTCGGGGTCGGCGGCGCGGGCGATATCGGCGGTGCGGTCGTCGGAGGCGTCGTCGATGACGAGGGCCATGAAGTTCCCGGCCGGCAGCGAGGTGATCCGGGCCAGGCTCTCGGAGAGCACCTTTTCCTCGTTCAGACAGGCGAGGAGAAAGATGTAGAGACGCTCGGCGCGGGGGCCGCGATCACGGCGGACCCGCCGTCTCGACAGAACGAACAGGGTGGAGTTGTAGCAGCCCGCCATCACGATGATGGCGATGCTGGACCAGAGAAGAACCTCCGTGATCATGAACGTTCACCGGAGTTCCGGAGAACGAACCAGAATTTCGCCGAAAGAAGTGCTGCGGCTATCGCGCAGTAGAGCAGGAATCCGGCACCGGCCGCTTCCTGGAGTCCCCTGGCAAAGGGTATGCCCGGCAGAACTTCTGGGGCTGCCGTCAGTCCGGCCATGGGCAGGACTGTCCCCAGAGCGGGTTTTCCGTACATGAGTTCCCCCCGGATTGCGCCTCGTTCGTCGTGCTGAGGCGTGCGCAGGGAAGGTATCAGATGACCAGCTGCAATTAACCCTTCATGGTGAGAGATGTTGAATCGGAACAGAGAATTCTGTGGACCAACCGGTAGTTATGCCTGATCGCGTGGCGCATGTGACGGGTGGGATTGAAGGTCTGCACCAATGGGCTGTGAGTAATTGAACGGTCCGGACCAAGGCTGTCTATTGACACCCTTCTAACGGGCCACAAGAATCAGCCAACTGTCGGGACTTCACATCAGCGGCCGGCGCCCTCATCGGCAGGCGCCCCGGGTGAAGTGCCGGCCAATAGCCGGTAAAGACCGGCCGATCAGGGGGGAACAACAATGGAAAAGACGCGGGGGAGAACACGGGTTTCCCGGGTCCCGCTCATCCTGTCCGTCATCGCCGCCCTACTGGGCGGCTTCGTTCTGTCGACGGGCGCCGAGGCCGCGATAGGCGGTGGCGGTGGCTGGAAGCCCCGCCCCTCGTACGGTCTCAAGGGGGTCGACAAGGCCTCGCTCTCGGGGGCCAGCACCAAGGACCTCAAGGCGTGGGTCGCCGCCCGGCTGGCGAACGACCGCCAGCGCCGCGCGCACAAGCTCACCATCACTCCGGCCGTGGCGCCCAAGGCGACCGTCAAGGCCGCGTCCGTACAGACCCTCGCCGCCGCGGCCGGCCCCTCGGCCCTCGTCCTCTACGACAACACCGGGCCCTACGGCTACCTCGGCGAGCTCTACGCGATGGCGATCGCCAATCTCTCGGGCCACTTCGGCACCGTCACCTCCAAGCCCGTCTCCGCCTACACGGCGGGCATGGTGGAGCAGTACACCGCCACCATCTACGTCGGCTCGACCTACTACGGCGGCTCGATCCCGGACGCCGTCCCGGCCGCCTTCTACCAGGACGCGCTGAACACCGGTAAGCCCATCGACTGGATCGGCGACAACATCTGGAACATGGCCAACGCCGTGGGCATCGAGACCTTCAAGCGGAAGTACGGCTGGGACCCCACCAACTCGTACTTCGACAACGGCAGCGGCGTCGGCAACATCACCCAGGTCGCGTACAAGAACCAGACGCTGACCCGGAAGATCCCCACGGGCTACGACGGCGGTGTGCTCCACCCGGCCCTCTCCGGCGCCGGCTACCCGGCGGTGACCACCCTCGCCCAGGCCACGGACTCCATCAGCGGGGCCACCAGCCCCTGGGCGATCCGCTCGGCCAACCTCACCTACGTCGGGGAGATCCCCTTCAGCTATGTCTCCGAGTCGGACCGCGTGATCGTCTTCGAGGACCTCCTCTTCGACGCGCTCGCCCCGGCGACCGCCGAGCGCCACCGGGCGTTCGTACGGCTGGAGGACATCAGCCCCAAGTCCGACCCGACGGAGCTGCGGGCGATGGCCGACTACCTGGCCTCGCAGAACATCCCCTACGGGATCAACGTCATCCCCGTCTACACCGACCCCAAGGGCGTCTACAACAACGGCAAGGCCGAGACGATCTCCCTGGCCCAGGCCCCGCAGGTCGTCTCCGCGCTGAAGTACATGCTCCAGCACGGCGCCGTCCTGATGAACCACGGCTACACCCACCAGTACAGCAACATCAACAACCCCTACACCGGCGTCACGGGCGACGACTTCGAGTTCTTCCGCGCCCACGTCGACGCCAACGACAACGTCGTCTACGACGGGCCGCCCGCCGAGGACAACGCCGTCTGGGCCCAGACCCGGGTGACCTCGGCCTTCGCCGCCTTCACCGCGGCCGGCCTGCCCAAGCCCACCCTCTGGACGACCCCGCACTACGCCGCCTCGGCCACCGACTACAAGGTCTTCGGGCAGAACTACACGGCGCGGCTGGAGCGTTCGCTGTACTTCGCCGGAACGCTGAGCGGCGGAACGGTGAACCCCACGCGGTACATCGGCCAGTTCTTCCCGTACGCGGTCAAGGACGTCTACGGTACGACCGTGCTCCCCGAGAACATCGGGAACTACGAGCCCGTGCCCTACAACAACCACCCGGCACGGCTCCCCGCCGACCTGATCAACTCCGCCAAGGCCAATCTGGCGGTCCGCGACGGAGTGGCCAGCTTCTTCTACCACCCCTACTACGCCGTGGACCCGCTGAAGCAGACGATCGAGGGCATCAAGGCCCTGGGCTACACCTTCGTCGGCCCGTCGGCTCTCGCTCAGTGAACAGGAGCCCGAGTTAAGTGAACGCGATGAGGAGGACGGCCGCCGCCCTGGCGACGGTGGCCGTCCTCCTCGTCGCCGGATGCTCGTCGTCCGGCGACGAGGACCCCACCCCCGGCCCGTCCGCGAGCGACCGCGACGGACGGCCCGACGACAGGAAGGTGAGCGGGTTGCGGGGCATGACGCTCCCCTCGTGGAACACCGACGACTACGCCGGTCCCAAGGCCGAAACGTATCTTCGGCAGATCGCCGCCACCGGCGCCCGATGGGTGACCTTCACCCCCACCTGGTACCAGGACCGGGTCACCGACTCGGCCATGCGCACCACGGGCGAGACGGCGAGCGACGACAGCCTGCGGCACATCATCAAGCTCGCCCACGACTCCGGGCTGAAGACGATGATCAAGCCCCATGTCGACCTGACCAAGGGCGGCGACCGCGCCGAGATCAAGCCCAAGGACCGCGACGCCTGGTTCGCGGCGTACGGACGCTTCATCACCCACTACGCCCAGCTGGCCGCCGACACCGGCGTCGAGCAGTTCTCGGTCGGCACCGAGCTCGCGGGCACCTCACAGGACGGCGAGCGCTGGGGGAGGACCATAGCCGCGATCCGTGGGCACTACAAGGGCCCGCTGACGTACGCCGCCAACTACGACGAGTACCAGAAGATCCCCTTCTGGAAGGACCTCGACGTCATCGGCATCGACGCCTACTGGCCGCTGGCCGACAAGGCCACCGCGGACCCGGCCCGGCTGAGGGACGCCTGGCGGCCCATCGTGGACGAGCTCGCCGCGTTCTCGGCCCGGCAGCAACGGAAGATCCTCTTCACCGAGGCGGGCTACGTCAGCCAGCGCGGCACGACCACGGCCCCGTACTCCTGGACCGTCAGCAAGCGCGACGGCGACGCCGAACAGGCGGCCGCCTACGAGGCCCTGTTCGCCACCTTCGAGGGCAAGCCGTGGTGGGCGGGGGTGTGCTGGTGGATGTGGGACGACTGGCCCGACAGCGGTGAGACCGCGAAACGGCTGGCGTACACGCCGCACGGGAAGCCGGCGGAGCAGGTCCTGAGGAAGTGGTGGGGCAAGCAGTAGCGGCCGGGGGCCCGGGGCGGAGCCCCGGGAATCCCTACGTGTCGCACTCCAGCTCCGTCCGGCACAGAACGCACCGCGCCCGCAGATGCCCCCGCACCGGCACCCGGATCCGCTGACAGCACGTGGGGCAGTCGAAGAGGACCTTCGAGGGACCCGCGCCCTCGAAGGCGTACCCCGCGTCCGCCGAGGCGGCCCGCGCGCGCCGGTCCCGCGCGTAGCGGTGCCGCCCCAGCCGGCCCGCGCCCACCAGCGGCGGCCGCCGCTCGTCGCGGCGGGCCCGCTCCCGCCCCCGGGTGTACGCCTCGTACGCCTGTGGGCTGGTGAACCACGGCGAGGGGTCCTCCCCGAAGGCCAGCGCCCGTTTCGCCAGCACGTACCCGAACTCCTCCGGGGTGAGGTACCCGAGCTTCTGCGTGGCGGCCGACGACTCCCGGTACGCGTCCAGCAGCAGCCACCCCGCCCCCAGGTACGCGGCGGCGGTGTCCGTGAGGATCTCGTTGTCCCGGGTGCCGGGGAACTCCAGCCCCAGCCGGTGGAGATAGACGTGCATGACCTCGTGGGAGAGGGCGGCGCCGACGTCCCTGCGGTGCTCCTTGAAACGGGAGTTGAGCTCGATGAAGTACTCCGGCCCGGCCGCGAGCTCCACGCTCCCGGCGTGCCGCATGTCGCGGAAGCTGACGATCATCCGGGCGTCCGGCAGCCGCAGGTGCCGCACCATCTCGCGGGCGACCCGCTGCACACCGAGGTAGGGGTCCTCGTCGTCGGAGAAGGCCACGTCCACCGGGAGGACGCTGGCGCCGAAGGCGTGGACGCCGTCGTAGGAGAGCCGCCGGTAGAGCGCCGTGATCGCCGACCGTACGGTCCCGGCGTGCGGGAATCCGTGCTGGATCGCGATGCCGTCCGAGCCCACGCGTGACCACCCCCTGAGGTTGGCGCTGCTTTTCCACTGTAGGGGCGGAACCGCTGCCTCGACTGTCCGAAAAGGCGGCTAGGTCGCAGCCGTCCCCCGGCCCGATAATCGCAACGCGCATTGTCATGAGCCCAACAAGGCCGAGGAGGGCCGCCCGGACCCGGAGGGCCCGGCACCCCACCGCCCCCTCAGCCCGCTCATCCGCGCGATGCGCACAACCTCCCACGAAAGGAAGAGCGTTGCGCAACCACCTCAAAGCGCTCAGGAGATGCACGGCCGTCGGCGCGGTCGCCCTCGCCGCGCTCAGCCTCCAGCCCGGCACCGCCCAGGCGGCGGAGCCCGGACCCGGTGTCGTCGGCGGCGTCCGCGCCGCGCAGGGCGAGTTCCCGTGGATGGTGCGGCTGTCCATGGGCTGCGGCGGAGCCCTCTACACCCGGCAGATCGTCCTCACCGCCGCCCACTGCGTGAACGGCAGCGGCGCCAACACCTCCATCACCGCCACCGCGGGCGTCGTCGACCTGCAGTCCTCCCAGGCCGTCAAGGTCAAGTCCACCCAGGTCCTCCAGGCCCCCGGCTACAACGGCAAGGGCAAGGACTGGGCGCTGATCAAGCTCGCCAGACCGCTCGACCTCCCCACCCTCAAGACCGCGGACACCACCGCCTACAACCAGGGCACCTTCACCGTCGCCGGCTGGGGCGCCGACCGCGAGGGCGGCAGCCAGCAGCGCTTCCTGCTCAAGGCCGACGTGCCCTACGTCGACGACGCCACCTGCCAGGGCGCCTACGGCGACAGCCTCACCCCCGGCGAGGAGATCTGCGCCGGCCTCATGGACACCGGTGGCGTGGACACCTGCCAGGGCGACTCCGGCGGCCCCATGTTCCGCAAGGACGACGCCGGCGCCTGGATCCAGGTCGGCATCGTCAGCTGGGGCAACGGCTGCGCCCGCCCCGGCTACCCCGGCGTCTACACCGAGGTGAGCACCTTCGCCGCGGACATCGCCTCAGCCGCCGCGGGCCTCGGCGGCTGAGCCGGCCGCCGGACCGGTGACCGGACCCGCCCGGCCCGCACCGCGCGCCCGGCCTGTACCACGCGACCCGCGCCACGACCGCCCGACCCGGCCGGTACCGCGTGGTCCTCACCCGTACGCGCGGCCGTCCGCACCCGGACGGACCAGCGCCGGCGCGGGTTCCGGCGGCCCGCCCCCGACCCCGCCGAGCCGCACTTTGGTATGACGCGGGAGGGTCCCCGTCATCCTTTCGGCCGAGACGAGAATGGTCGGACAGTCGAGGTGTGGGGCGGATAAACGTCCGTAACGTAAGGGACGCGGCCGCCGGGGGACCGGCGGCCGACCGAGCCGCCCGCCATGGAAAGGCACCCCGTGTCCGTCACGTCCCGTCTCGCCGCCGCCACCGTCCTCGCCGCCGCCGTCGCGGCCGTGGCGTATCCGGCGACGACCGCCGTCGCGGCCGACCGGGACGGAAGCGTCATCGTCGTGGGCAAGCCCGCCGACGCCGCCCCCGCCGTGGCCCCCGTAC
>NZ_JAILXP010000210.1 GCF_020740895.1 Streptomyces sp. UNOB3_S3
GGTGGGTGGCATGGGGCAGAACCTCGGCAAACGGCGGCAACGGACGGGCTCATCTTCCCGCGCCGGACGAGATGGGAGCAGAAGTCTTGATCCGGTGGCGTGGCATGAGCAGGCGGGCATGGTGATGCCCGGGGGCGCGGGCAGGACACTTGGGTACCGGAAAGACCCGGGGGAGGGCCTGTGCGGTGTCGTGGCGATTGGCCCACATCACGGCTTGATCGGCCGGATGAGGAGCGCTTCCATGGGCTTGGTCGGATGGGGGGTGGGGACCTCCAGCCAGCTCTGGTGGTCGTCGAGGTAGCGCTTGAGTGCGAAGAAGTATCTCCAGCCCAGGTCGACGAAGCAGTCGACGGCGTGGTCCCGGTGGTGGAGGTGCTGGCTGTGGAGTTCGATGCGGGAGGGGTTGGTACCGTGCTGTTCCAGGCAGGCCACGGCCGCAGCCCCGGCACGCCGCAGCGGGCTGGTCTCGATCCACCTCCGGCGGATGTGGCGCCGTGCCTGTTCGTCCGTGGGCACGGCGTCAGGCAGGTCGATCCGGGTGATGGTGATCCTGCCCGCGGTGTGCAGTTCGTGGAGCTCGATGCGGACGGGGCGCGGTGGTACCTGGGCGAGGCCGGTGAACGCGTCGAGCATGTGGTCTCTGGGAGCGGTTTTGGCCTGCGGATCAGCGGTGATCTCGGCGATGCGCTGGCGGGCAAGGCTGAAGGAGTCACCGCGCTGCCACAGGAGGATCAGTTCGAAGCCCTCGTCTTCGCGCAGGTGGTCGCGTTCTTGGAACTGGAAGGAGAGGCCGCGGGTGCGCCCCCGCAGGGCCTGTTTCATGGGAATGTAGGAGTCGCGGCCGTTGATCGACGCATCAAGGGAGTGGCTCAGCCACTTCGGGTCGGTGTGCTGCACGACGAGGTCCACGTCGCTGGGTTCCAGGGCGCCGCGGGCGTAGGAGCCGAAGAGGTAGATCTCCTCGACGAGGTTGAGCGGCCAGCCGCCCTTTTCCAGGCGGTCGATCATGTCGTGCAGCAGGCGGGTCGCACGTTCGCGCTTCATCGCGGTACCCCGTTCACTGTGCGGCGTAGGCGGCGCGGAACTCTTGCGCGGTCACGAAGACCGATCCCGGCACGGCGCGGTGCTCGCCGTCCTGCATGTTCCTCGAGATCGTCTCGGCCGCCGCACGCCCGCGCTCCAGCCGGTGTGCCTCCACCGCCGCCGCGAACGGTTCGGGGATCTCCCGCTGGTCCGACCACCCCGGCTACGGCCGCCCTCCCGTACACGCCGCCGTACGTCTGGAGCCGTGACCAGCCCGGCGAGCGGGCTGCCTTGCGCATCTCCGAGCGGATCAGGTCCACCCCGCCCAGCTCGTCCGCCTCCTGTGCGGTCACGCGCAGTTCGTACGAGCCGCCGCAGCTGCCGGCCTCTTCGGGCACGGTGCGGCGCAGCAGCGGGACAAGGACGTCGACCAGTTTGTGGTGGCGGGGATCCTGGGCGAAGGACGGCATGACGCCGAGCCTAGCCAGCAGCTGCCTGGGCCACCTGGCGTTCACCGAATCCGGCCGTCACCAGGAGCGGGATAGAACGCGGCCAGATCGCAATGCTCTCCCGATGAACAGTCGTGCCTGATGGTGCCAGTCAGGACCGGGGTGCTGGTGGTCCAGTGCGGGAATGGCATATGCGGCCTCCGTGGCAGTGCCGGGAAGCGGGCGCCGAAGGATTTTACTGAATAGTCCGTAATGGCCGGGTGCGCCTTCAAGCAGACAGAAGTCGTGATCCGGTGGCGTGGCATGCGGAGTGGCTTCCCGTCAGGCGGCGAATCCGATGTTGGCGACGTATTCGTACTGGCCCCACTGGGAGCCGAGGTCGGGAAGGACGCCGGTGGTCCAGGCGTCGTCGAGGGCGCGGGGGTCGTTGTTGGCCCAGGCGGTGACGATGGCGTCCCAGCGACGCACGTTCATCTTCCGGTAGGAGACGACGCGCTGGTGCGGGCGGGCGACCTGGGACTGGTTGAGGGGGTGAATCTCTACGCGGGTACCGCCGCCGGAGTTGAGGCGCACCAGGAGGTGGCGGGCGACGTGGTGGCGGCGCACCCTGCGGTAGACCGTCTCGATGCGGTTCAGGTTGGCCTTCGTGGGTCGTTGCATTCCGTTCAGCCATGCGTTCAGGGTGCGGTCGGTGACGGTCAGTCCCAGCTGGCGGGCAATCTGGAGGGTCCGGGTGGATCGCGTCAGGTAGTTCAGGCGGGCGAGCAGGCCGCGCTTGGCGGTGACGGGGGTGGCAATGAAGCCGACGAGGACGTCCAGGCGGCGGGCCACGGCGTCGCTGCCTTTGATGCCACGAGCGCCGTACTTGCCGAACTCGACGTTCTTCTGGGGCACTTGACCTCCGTCTCCCTGGCCGTGATGTCGGTCAGCCTACGGCATGCGTCCCGGCGGCGGCGGTTCGAGCACGGTTGTCAGCCGGCGGTGTGCAGCCACTGCTCGTAGCTGACGTACTCGAAGCGGGATGCGCTGATGCCGTCGTACCACTGGATTTCGGGCGGGCCGGTCCGTTTACGTCCGGTTCGCCGGCGCGGCCAGGGCGGGGCGGGCTGAGGCGGGCGCAGGCGGCAGCGCTCGGCGAAGTCAGTCAGGTACGGCAGGGTCTGCAGCGGGCCGGTGAGAAAGAGCGCGTTGTTTCCGCGCGGGGACAGGTGGACCAGATTCGCCGCAGCCAGCAGGAAGGGCCTGGCCCAGGCGGGGACGGTGTAGATGCCGCAGTCAGCCGTGAAGCCCGGGCGGCGGGTGCGGCGGGAGTCGTGGAGGGCGAGGGCGGCGGCGCCGTCATCAAGGTGGCCGACGCGGACGGTATGGAGCTGGGCAATGGGGGCGCCGGTGAAGACGGCGGTGGCCAGGGCCCCGGCGAGCTGGGGGTAGGCGGTACGGGTGGCCAGGCGGTGGGCGATCTGGTCGATGCTGTAGGCGCGTTCGGGCACGTAGGGGTGCCGGGCTGGAGGCGGAGTGCAGGAGCAGCGGGGGAAGGTGTGGTGGGAGGCGAGGTAGGCCAGGGCGGGCACGGTGATCCAGCGGCCCTCGGCTGCGCAGCTCGGTGGCGCAGGGGCGGTGGGGGCCGGGGCCAGCAGGTCGCCCAGGTCGTGGTCGGTGGAGACCGTGTGGTGCTCGACGGGGCGCAGCGCGGTGCGCATGACGGCGGGTGGTCGCCGGGTGTGGCAGACGGCGACCAGGTGTACGCCAGTACGCGTGCGCAGGGTGAGCAGGTGGGACCAGCTTGCCTCGTCCAGGAGGTGGGCACGCAGCACGGTGAGCCGGGCATCGGGCAGGGCGAGGATCCAGGCTGCGGCAAGGATCCAGGCGGACGGTCCTGCGATGCCCCCGCTACCCGGCAGGTCGGTCGGTTTACCGAGGGCGGCGAGGATGTCGAGGACGAGCGCGGCATCGGATGCGGCGGGCGTGGGATGGACGGTGATCCGGCCGGCGGACGGATCGTGCGCGGCCAGCGCGGCGCGCAGGACGTCCGCGTCGTCGGCGGGGTCCAGGAGCACGGTGACCGGCGGCGCGGCCGGATAGATGACCTTTCGACTCATGTGGGACTCCCGGCGAGGGGGCACGACTCGGGCAGGGCGAGGGCGAAGCGCAGGTCCGGGTGGAGAACGGGGATGCACGCCGTGGAGCGGGCATCCAGCAGACGGCGCTCGGTGAGCTCGGCCAAGGCCGACGCGCTCAGCAGTGCACGGCCTGGGGCGGTGGCCAGATGTCCGCTGAAGGCCGTGGCCCGGTGACCGGTCACGTCCAGGGCGCGCAGGATGTCCCGGGCCATTCGGGCGGTGCTGCCGGGAGGGGCACCCACCGCGACGTGTCCGGCGGCCGGGTCGTGCGCGGCCAGGGCCAAGCGCGTGCGCGTGGCGTCGTCATCCGGATCGCAGATCAGCGTGACCGGTCCGGCTAGGGCAGTGCGGGTGCCCATCTCAAGGTTCTTCGCGCGGCGGGAAGGTGGTGTCCAGGACGTCCTCGAGCAGCGGGCGGGGCGCGCCTTGGGGTAAGGGGGCTTGGTCCAGCAGGCGCAGGGCGTGGTGGGTGGCCTGTGCCCAGCGGCGGAAGTTGCCGTGGCACCAGCGGACATCGAGCCGCGTCAGAGCGCCGGGGTCGGTCCCGTGCCACAGCGGGTGGAAGCGACCGATCACCTCGGTGACGTCGGTGGGGGTGAGGCGCGGCACCGTCAGCGACACGGCCGTGCGCGAGGCGAGCATCTTCTGGCGGCGCAGCACCGCCTGGCCGCGCTCGCCGACCACCAGCACGATCGCGAGACGGGCATGGGGATCGTCGAAGAGGTAGCGCAGGTACTCGAAGCAGGGCCCGTCCAGGCGCTGGGCTTCGTCCACCACCAGCAGATGGTCGCGGGCGGCCAGCGCTTCGCGCAGCGCCGCGTCGAAGACCCCCGGATCCTTCGGCCGTGCCTCAAGGTTCAGGGCGTCGGCGAGGTCCGAGCGCAGGGACAACGGGGTGGGAGCGGGACGGGGCACCAGGCGGGCCAGGCGCGCACGGCGGGCGGGCCGGGGCTTTGCGGCGAGCACGGTATCGAGGGCGAAGGTCTTGCCGACGCCGGCGTTCCCGGACAGGCACATGATCGCCCGCTGGCCGACGGTCTGCTCCAGGCCGCGCGCCAGATCCGCGAACCACGGCAGAGGTACGGTTTCGGCGCCCGTGAGCGACAGGTAGTGCCGGGGTACTGCAGGAG
This sequence comes from Streptomyces sp. UNOB3_S3, assembly GCF_020740895.1. GTDB lineage: Bacteria > Actinomycetota > Actinomycetes > Streptomycetales > Streptomycetaceae > Streptomyces. Next base: position 4,723 of record NZ_JAILXP010000210.1, read on the forward strand.
CTTGACGGCGAAGCGCAGTGCGAGCGGGGGCACGCCGGCGGCGAGGGGACGGTGCGGCCCGGGTGGTCCGGGCAGCAGAGCTCATCAGTCCTCCCCCACAGAGCCGTTGCTGCCCAGGTGGCTGAACGTCCACCGCACGACGTCGCGGTCCACCTGCTCACGGCCCAGACGCTTCAGGCCACGCAGCACCTGGGCGGTCAGCCAGGCCCAGTTGCGGAAGTTGCCGTGCGCGGCGTGCTCGTCGGTCCAGAGGATGTCCTCGCCCGACGCGCTCGCCCACACCGGGTGGAACAGCGGGATCGTCTCGACTACCTCCGCGCGGGTCAGCGGCTTGAAGCCCTGCCAGATGAAGACCCGGGAGGCGAGCATCGGCTCTTTGCGCAGCACCGAGTAGCAGCCGGGACCGCCGACGAAGATGAGCGCGAGCTCGGTGGCGTAGTCGTCCCACAGGTAGCGGAAGTACTCAAACGCCTCGGAGTTGAGCCACTGCGCCTCGTCTACCACCAGCGTGCGCGGCTTCGTCGCGAGCGCGTCCTTGAGGAGTCGGTCGAACTCGGAGGGGTGAGCGGGAGCGTCGCCCTGCAGACCAAGCGCGGTGAAGATCTCGTAGCGGACCGCCCGGGCCGTGGTGCGGTCGCGGAACGTGATCTGCCGTACCTCCTCGGCGGGTTCCAGCTCGCGCAGGCCGCAGTTGACCGCGAGGGTCTTGCCGCAGCCCGCCGCCCCGTAGACGCACATCATCGCCCGCGCCGCCACCGTGTCGGCGATGTTCTCCCGCGCCGCCAGCAGCGGCCTGGTGGACACCACCTGCGCACCCGGCAGACTCCGGTACAGATAGTGGTCCCCCTCCCCCGGAGGCAACTGGCCCGTCACTGCTCCACTCCCCTCTCGTCATCACCGGCCCCGCCAGACGGCTCGGCGGGCCGGCACTTGGCGCGCAGCGAGGCCGGAGTCGCCCAGTGATCGGGCGGCGCGGCGGGCGGGATCAGGTCGGGCAGCGCGAGATCGGCAGCATCCGAAAGCCGCTCCCGCTCGGCCACCCGCTCTGCCTCGGCCGCGCTCAACGCGCCCAGCCGCCGGGGCGCTTCGGCCTCGGTGACCGCCGCGTACCTGTCCCTCGTGTGGCGTGAGGCGGCCGCCAACGCCTTGGCCAGGCGCCGCTTCTCGGACGCCTTGCGCCGCCTGTGCGCCCTGCGCTGCTCGGGCGTGGCGGCGTCGGACGGATGCGCGGGCCCCAAATACTTTCCCGAGGCCGCGTCGTACACCTCGATCTCGTGATCGTGGTGCGGGATGAAACGGACGCGGACCTTGCATCCCGCCTGCGCCTCGCCGTGCATCCACTCCCCCACGTAATAGCGTTTGTTGAAGCGCACTCCGCTCGCGGTCAGCGTGCGGGTGCGGCCGTCGTCGGCGAGGGTGTACCGGTGCAGCAGTGCGCGGTCCACGTCCTCGATCGGGGTCGGGTCGGCCCGCCACGCCTCAAGCGGCGGGAGGCCGCCCAGGGCCTGAGAGGTGTGCTCGGTGTTCCACCAGGTGATCCACTCGAGCAGCAGGCGGACGAACTCGGCGAACGACAGCGGCGCTGCTTTGTCGGCACCCTTGCCGCGGGCACCTGGGCGCAGCCGCAACGACGGAGCGTGGGTGTAGCGGGGCAGCGAGGCGAAGAACATCTTCTGCGCGCACCGGTTCAGGTTCTCGATCGACCCCTTCAAATCCGGCCGGTAGGCGGGCAGGTCCTGCACCGGCACCGCGAAATGCCCGAGCGCGTCGGCCACCGTCGCGGACAGGAAGTCGGCGCCACGGTCGATCCGCACCAGTGAGGGCAGGCCGCCGATCGGCCCGTACTGGCCCGTCGGGTCCTCGTCTCTCGACAACGCGATCCGCAGCGCGGCGAGGATCGCATCCCTCGAGGGCTGGTGCGGCGTGATCGCCGCCCCCGGGACCGCGCCGGTTGCGCAGTCGATGAACCACGTCACCCACGGGAACACCAGCTTGCCGTCGAGGAGTACCTCGACGGGGATGTGTTTGTGATCCGCCTCCCAGCAGGCATTGCGCCACTGGCGGGGGCGCCGCAGATGCACGTCATGACGCCGCCGGGCCCGCTCCCCGCCCGCAAGAGCCGCACGCTGCCCGGGATTGAGGTCCAGGCGGATCGCCCGGTGCAACGTCGCCAACGACGGAACATCCGGCACCTGCCTGCCCTCGGCGCGCGCCCGCTCGGTCTCGGCCACCAGATCCCGGTGCACTGCGGCCGCGTTCCCGCACCACGCAACAAGCTGGCCGTGCAGCTCATCCGTGATCCGGAAACGGTCCCGCTCCACCGGGCCCGTACGGCCCTCACGGCCCACCTCAAGCCACCTGCGTACCGTCTTCAGCGACACCCCCGCCGAGGAGGCAACAAGCCGCACATGCTCCGCGTCCAGCTCCCCGCGCTCCTCCAGCGCCAGCAGGCGCGACACCGCCTGCTCGCGCCCCAGCCCCCCAGGCACCAGCGGGACTTCACCCGCACCCTCCGGGCCACCACCGCTGAAGAAATCCGTCTTGGCCATGCCCTGCTCCCGGCATCGACGCCCAGTACCCATCCCCCACCAGGCACTATCCGCCAACTGCCCGCGCATACAGGAAACTTAAGGAAAGAACCCGCCCCATTACTACCAGCCCACTAAAATGCCCCGCCGCTCAGGAATCTGCACCAGTCTGTCCAGCATGCCTGCACCCCGCCGTCCCGGCAACACGTCACTCCGATGACCCCAGCAGCTCCAACACACCAAACCAGACGCTCACACCCCGCCCAAGGACACCTCGTACAGACCGAGGACAAACACACCCAGATTCACAGTCAAGCGCGGCCCGAGAAATCATTCACGAAGAAGATAGAAATCCAATTGCCCGGCCCCCAGATTTCCGGCATAACCGGATTCTAGCGAACCCGAAAAGACGTCAGGCGCGAGCGAGAAAGGCAAATTGCATGCCGGGGAAAGAACTGTTTCCGCATCAGGTGGAGGCGGTCGATGCTGTCCTCCGCGCTCTGCAGTCACCCGCCAGCGGGCACATGCCGGCCGAGGGATTGCGGACCCAGGTCATCGCCGCGACCGGCTCGGGCAAGACGCTGATCGCCACTGAGGTCGCCCAAAAGCTGGCCGCGCGGCGGGTGCTGGTCCTGGTACCGACTCTGGACCTGCTGACACAGACCGCGGCCGCGTGGCGGGAGGACGGCCGTACGGGGGCGATGATCGGGCTCTGCTCGCTACGAGCCGAGGACTCCGACGGCGTGCCCTGCACGACGGATCCGGCCGAGCTCTTGGCTTGGGTTCAGGGGGTGGAGCGGGTGACGGTGTTCGCCACCTACGCTGCCGTCGGCCTTGGCATCCTGCAACGCGCTCACGCCCAGGGGCTGGGTGTGTGGGACCTGATGGTGGTGGACGAGGCCCATCGGACCAGCGGGGACGCGGGGAAGCCATGGGCAGCCGTACACGACCAGACCAGGATCCCAGCAGCCCGCCGGCTCTACATGACCGCCACCGCCCGAATCTGGGAAGTGACCGGGGGCGGCCGGGACGAGGAGCCCCGCCTGATCGCGAGCATGGACCCCGACTCCCCCATCTTCGGGCCCGTAGCCTTCAAGCTCACTCTGTCCGAGGCCGTCAGCCGCGGCCTGGTCGCCCCGTACCAAGTCGTGTGCGTCGACATCACCGACCCCGAGCTCCACGAGGCGCACCAAGTCGCCGGCCCCGGCTCAGACGCGGTACGCGGGGCGCGGCTGGCGGCACTGCAGACCGGGGTCCTGACAGCGGCGGCGCAGGAGCAGCTACGGAAGATGCTGACCTTCCACAGCAAGGTCACCGAGGCCGAGGCCATGGCCACCGGGGTCGTCGACGTCGCGCGGCGGCTCTGGGAGGACGATCCGCACCGGTTCCCGGCGCCGGAGCGGGTCTGGGCCGACTGGCTCTACGGCGACCACGCCCCCGGACACCGACGGGCCGTGCTGGACGAGTTCGCCTCCGACGTCATCGAGGACGAGGACGGGCTGCGGCCAGCCGCTCTGCGCGTGCTCAGCTCCGTGAAAGTACTGGGCGAAGGGGTCGATACAGCGAATTGTGATTCCGTTGCATTTTGCGATGCGCGGGGGTCGATGGTCGATATCGTGCAGATGGTCGGCCGCGCGCTCCGGATGAAACCCGGCGAGGGAAAAATCGCTTCGCTGATCGTTCCCGTATTCCTCGCGCCGGGTGAAAGTCCAGACGAAATACTGACCTCTCCGGCCTACAGCACCCTGGCGAAGATCCTCGGAGCACTCCGAGCGCACGACACCGACACCATCGAGGCACTCGCCGACCCTCGTGTGCGCAGCGGCAGTTACGAGCCTGAGGAGGAAGCCGAGGAGGCCGGCGAAGGCGGCCAGGAGCGGCCCGAGGGTGAGCCGGGGCCGAGTGCGCCCGCTCGGGAGCTGCTGAAGTTCAGCACGCCGCGGGACCCGGCGCTGCTGGCGCGGTTCGTGAAGCTGCGGGTGATCGAGCCGGAGAACGCCTTCTGGCGCCGCGGGATCGAGGCCGTGATGCGGTACGTGAAGGAGACCGGCGCCACGCAGTTGCGGGTGCCGTACGGCCTCGTCACGCTACAGAGCTGGTCGCCGGCCGGGTTTCCGCTGGGCACGTGGCTGGCGGACCAGCGGCGCTTCAGGAAGGCCGGACGCCTGGCCTCGGACCGGGTCGCCGAGCTGGACGGGCTCGGGATGGTCTGGTCGCACCAGGACGTCGCGTTCGAGGAAGGGCTCGCCGCCGCCCGGGCCTGGGCTGCAGTCCACGGGCACTTCCTGCCGCCAGCCACCGCCGTCTGGGACGGCTACCCAGTCGGGACCTGGGCCAAGAACATGCGCACCGCCGCACGGCTCGCGGACACCATCGCCGAACGCCGCGAAGCCGGACTCCCCGTCGAATCCAGCGCCAAAGCCCTCACCCAGGCACGGCGGGACGCCTTGGACGAGATCGACCCGGGCTGGTGCCCCGTGTGGGACACGGGGTGGCAGCGCTGCTTCCGCCTCGCACAAGCACACGCCGAAGGCGGCGGGACGGTCCCCACGGTGCCGGGTGAAGTGATCGTGCAGGGCGAAGACCTCGGCCGCTGGGCAACAGCCTGCCGGTTCAACTGGGACAGCCTCCTGCCCGTCCAGCAATGGATGCTCGAAAACGTCCTCGGCCTCACCCCGGCCGAAGAACACGAACGACCCGTGAAACGCACACAGGAAGACAAATGGGCCCTCAACCTCCGGGCAGCACGGCAGTTCCACGCCCGCGAAGGACACCTCAACGTCCCAAGGAAGCACATCGAGCACCTCGCGGAAGGCGGGCCGACAAGCCCTCAGGGCGGCGCCGAGGAGCCTGTAGCCATCAAGCTCGGCATGGCCCTCGACAACATCAGAAAACGCGCCGACAAACTCACCGAACAACGCCGCGCGGACCTCAACGCACTCGGCATGCGCTGGTGAACCCGGGGGCGCGCCACGCGGATCCCCGGCGCGCTCCGACTGCACACGATGGTTCACAGGCAGGGTTCCCCACTGGACCCTTCACTGGTCGAATAGCCGTTCGCTTACCCACTGCTGGGCCGCCTTGAGATCGGCCGCTGTACCGGCGGGGACGAAGGAGAACCCGTCCCACTCCTCCAGAGCCCTGGGTTCGTCGGGGCGGAGGTGGCTGGCGCCGCCGTGGAGTGGGCGGTGGCGGCGGTAGATGTCCAGTGGTGGGCGGCGCCGCTTGTTGTACGCGGCGAGCTGGTCGTCGGAGTTGAGGCGGGGGACGGCGCGGGAGGGCTGGTTCGGCGGCCCGGGCCGGGAATGCTTGCCCATGGAGTCGATGCTCTCAAGCCGCGACCGTCGTCGGTCGGAAAGCCGCGAGATCCGCCGCCCGGGTACGGACCGCCTCCACCGCAGCGGTGCCGTACGGGCGGGCGGCGGCCAGCAGGGTGTTCAGTCGGGAGGCGACGAGGGTGGAGTCAACGCGGGCAGCATCGTCGAGAGCCTGCCGGGCCGCGGTGGCGCCCTGCTCCGGCTCGCCCTCGTCGAAGAGAGCGGCGGCCAGACCAACGCGGTCCATGACCTTGACCCGGTCGAAACCGGGCCTGCGCAGGGCGAGGGCGTCGGTGAAGTGGCGGCTCGCCGTCCTGTGGCTGCGGTCGTGTCCGGTTTGGGTGAGGTCTCGGGCGGAGACGGCGCGGGCGCCGGCGTGCTCGGCGGCGTCGAAGTACGCGACCCAGTCCGGCACGTCGCCCAGGCCGTCCGCGACCAGGTCGTCGGCGGTGCCGAGGTGCCGGTCTGCCTGGTGCTCGTCGCCGAGGGCGGCGTGGACGCGGCCGGTCTGGGAGGCGACCAGTGCCCTGGTGGCGGGCAGGGTGGCCTTCTTCGCGGCGACGCCGAGCAGGCCGAGGGCGTCGCGAGGGTGGCCGAGGTAGATCATTTGGTGGGACATGCGGGTGACGATCTCCACCCCGCGGTCGCGCTGCCCGGCCTCGCCGGCGGCGTAGATGCCATACGACCAGTACCGCTGGGCGGTCGCGTAGCGGCCGCTGTCATGGCTGGCCCACCCGGCCAGCGCCGCCAGGTCGGCGGTCGCGGCGAAGACCCGGGTCTTCAGGGAGGGCGGGACGCCGTTTTCGATGCGGCGGGCGGCTTCGGCGAGCTGGGCGACGATCGCCGAGCGGTACAGGCCGCCGCCTCTGGCGGCGTCCGCCGTGGTGAAGAAGGCGGTGACCTCCTCCAGTGCGGCGGCGGTATCGGCGTCGAAGCCCTTGGTGGCGTGGCCCATGGCGTGGGCGGTGCCACCGAGCATGCGTTCGGCGGCGAGGATCAGCGGGGCGCCGAGGGCGAGTTTGAGGGTGTCGCGGCGGTCCAGGAAGAGGTCCATCTGCGTCCATCCGGCCAGGGTCTGGGCGGCTGCCTCGGTCAGCAGCGGGAGGGCGATCGTATCCAGCACCGCCCCGGCGGCCGTCAGGCCGAGATCACCGGGAGTAAGGGGCTGTCCGACCGCTTCGGAGAGCACGGCGGCGAGCAGTTCGGGTACCGGCGGGCGGGGGCGTTCGCCGTCGATCCAGCGGCGGATGCAGGTGGCGTCGGGTGCGATCTGCCGGTGGCCTCGGCGGACGGCTTCGGCAGCGATGCGACGGGCGATCTCCCCGTGGGACAGGCCGCTGGCGGCTACCCACAGGGCCAGGTGCGGGTTGCTGGATCTGCCGGTCATCGCCGTCTCGCCCTCCCCGACTCTTGCGTGACGGAGCGTGGTTTTTTCGCCACGGTTCGCGGCATCTACCGTACTGGCCGCAGCCGGTCCACAGGGAGGATTCTTCCCCGTGCGGAGGCGAGGGCTTCCGCTTCGTTGAGAGGGGAAGGGTGAGCATTATGGCGACTCCTACCGCTCAAGCACCGTGGGCGATGCGGCTGGTGACCGACCGGCTGCTGGCGGGCCCGCCGTCGTACACCGCGGTTGTGCTGGACGGCGCCACGCAGATGGCCTGTTACACCGACGCCGGCGGCCAGGTCATCGAGATGGGCAAGCACGGGAGCTCGGAGACCAAGGGCACGGCGTCGATGTCGGGCGGCGGGGACGGCAAGGACCCGCAGCCGCAGACACAGGACGACGTCACCACCGACTACGAATCGGACTGAGGCCGTCGTGGCTCCCCTCGTCCTGGTCATCACGTCCTTGGAGGACGTCACCGCGGACTGGGTGATCGAGACGCTGAACGAGCGTGAGGTGCCCGTCGTCCGTGTCGACCCAGCCGACATCGGGTCGGACCTGGTCTTCGGCGCCCGCATCGGCGCCAGGGGCCCGATGTGGGGCGGGCGGCTGCGGACGGTCAGCCGCGAGGTGGAGCTGGGGGAGGTGGCGGCGGTCTACTAC
>NZ_JAILXP010000211.1 GCF_020740895.1 Streptomyces sp. UNOB3_S3
CTCACTGGCCCGCCCCCGCGCCCTCTTCCGCCTCTTCCGCCTTCTCCGCGGCGCCCGGCCGGGCCCCGTCCCCTCCGGGCCGCCCGGGTCTGCCGGGCGGCAGGAAGAGCACGGCGACGAGCGCGCCCAGCAGGGCGACGGCGCTCGCGCCGAGGACGGTGACGTGCATGGCGTGCACGAAGGCGTCGCGGGCCGGGCCGACGAGCTCGTGCCCGGCCGGGCCGAGCCGCCGGGCGGCGGTCAGGGTGGCCTCGATGGACTCGCCGGCCGTGCGCCGGGCCTCCTCGCCCAGGCCGGGCACCGCGTCGAGCCGGTCGCTGATGCCCGAGCGGTAGACGGTGGACAGCAGCGAGCCGAGGACGGCCACCCCGAGCGCGGCGCCGAGCTGCCGGAACGTGTTGTTCACGGCGGAGCCGGAGCCGGCCTTCTCCCGGGGCAGCGACTGCATGATCGAGACGGTGGCGGGCGGGCTGATGTGGGCCATCGCGGTGCCCTGGCAGAAGAAGAGCACCTCCATCAGCCAGACCGGGCCGTCCCGGTCCAGCAGGACGTAGCCCGCCATGGTGATCGCGATCATCACCATGCCGGCGGTGCACACCGCGCGGGCGCCGAAGCGGGCGACGGCCAGCCGGGCGCGCGGCGCGAAGATCATCTGGGCGGCGGCCAGCGGCAGCATCAGCAGCCCGCTGTGCAGCGGGGTGTAGCCGCGGGCGCTCTGCAGGTAGAAGACCATGAGGAACGTGACGCCCATCAGGCCGAAGAAGACCAGCGCCAGCGAGGTGACCGCGGCGGAGAAGGCCGGGTTGCGGAAGTAGCGCACGTCGAGGGCGGGGTGCTCGCTGCGCCGCTCGTGGAGCACGAACAGGGTCAGTACGAGCAGGCCGGCGGCCGCCGTGCCGTAGACCTCGGGCACGGTGAAGTCGGCGAGCCGGCCGCCCGTGATGATGCCGTAGACCAGCAGGACGAGCCCCACGACGGACAGCAGCACGCCGAGGGGGTCGAGCCGGCCCGGGCGGGGGTCCTTGGAGTCGGGGACGAGGAAGGCCATCGCGACGAGGGCGACGGCCACGATCGGGATGTTGATCAGGAAGACCGAGCCCCACCAGAACCGGCTCAGCAGCAGTCCGCCCGCGATCGGCCCCATGGCGATGGCCAGCCCGACCGCGCCCGCCCAGATGCCGATGGCCTTGGGCTGCTCCTCGCGCTCGAAGACGTTCATGATGATCGCGAGGGTGGCGGGCATGACGAACGCGCCGCCGAAGCCCATCACCGCCCGGTAGGCGATCAGCTCGCCGGGCGAGCCCGCCATGGAGGCGAGGGCGGAGCCGACGCCGAACACCACCATGCCGAAGAGCAGGACCTTCTTGCGGCCCAGCCGGTCGCCCAGCAGGCCGGCCGTGAACAGTATTCCGGCGAAGACGAGCGTGTAGGCGTTGATGGCCCACTCCAGCTCGCTCTGGGTGGCGCCCAGCCCGGTGGGGGCGGGCGCGGCGATCGTCTTCATCGCCACGTTGAGCACGGAGTTGCCCAGGACGACCATGAGCAGGCTGAGCAGCAGCACGGCCAGGATCGCCCAGCGTCTGCGGTGGACGGCCTCGGGGACCCGGCGGGTGGGGGGCGGCGCGGCCTCGGGGGTTGCCATGCACACACCCTACGGTTATTTCGAGACGGACCCGTTCCGTATTGAGCAGTCTTTACGTCCGTGAGCGGGGTGCGACACACCGCATGCGTCGTACAAGAAGTTTCCCGGGGGGTCACTACCGCCCCCGGGAGGGGCGTGTCAGCATGGGAGGTGATCCGGGGACGCCGTCAGGGCGCCTCGAGACGACGAACACAGGAGCCACGGCCATGACGCATGCCTTGAAGACCCCCGACAGCAGCCAGAAGAGCAACAAGGCGCTGTACGGCGGTACGAGTTCCCGGCGCATCACCGTCCGTGACATCGCCGCCGCCAAGGAGCGCGGCGAGAAGTGGCCCATGCTCACCGCCTACGACGCGATGACCGCCTCCGTCTTCGACGAGGCCGGCATACCCGTCATGCTCGTGGGCGACTCCATGGGCAACTGTCACCTCGGCTACGAGTCCACGGTGCCGGTCACCATGGACGAGATGACCCTGCTGTCGGCGGCCGTCGTACGCGGCACCAAGCGCGCCCTCATCGTCGGCGACCTGCCCTTCGGCTCGTACCAGGAGGGCCCGGTCCAGGCGCTGCGCAGCGCGACCCGGCTGGTGAAGGAGGCCGGGGTCGGCGCGGTCAAGCTGGAGGGCGGCGAGCGCTCGGCCCACCAGATCGAGCTGCTGGTCCAGGCCGGCATCCCGGTCATGGCCCATGTCGGCCTCACCCCGCAGTCCGTCAACGCCTACGGGGGCTACCCGGTCCAGGGCCGCGGCGAGGAGGCGGCCCAGCAGCTGCTGCGCGACGCCAAGGCCGTCCAGGACGCGGGCGCCTTCGCGGTCGTCCTGGAGCTGGTCCCGGCGGAGCTCGCCGCCGAGGTCACCCGCATCCTCCACATCCCCACCGTCGGCATCGGCGCGGGCGTGGAGTGCGACGCGCAGGTCCTGGTGTGGACGGACATGGCCGGCATGACGTCCGGCCGGCTGCCGCGCTTCGTCAAGCAGTACGCCAAGCTGCGCGAGGCGCTCGGCGACGCGGCGAAGGCCTTCGCGGAGGACGTCGTCGGCGGCGCCTACCCGGCGGAGGAGCACTCCTTCCACTAGGCCCCGTAAGGACGGCGTCGGCGCCGTGTCGGCGATCTGTCGGCGGCCCGCCGACGCCGTCCACAGGCTGTCGGCGCGATGTCAGTGCCCCCTGGCACCGTTGTCGGCATGACGCGAAACGACATCCCCCGCCGCGGCGGCAACGCGGTGGAAGTACGGGGCCTGGTCAAGCACTTCGGTGCCACCAAGGCCCTCGACGGGGTCGACCTGGACGTACGCGAGGGCACCGTCCTCGGTGTCCTCGGCCCCAACGGCGCCGGCAAGACCACGCTCGTGAGATGCCTGTCGACGCTGCTCCGGCCGGACGCGGGCAGCGCCCGGGTCGCCGGGTACGACGTGCTGGCCCAGCCCCGGCAGCTGCGCCGGGTCATCGGGCTCACCGGCCAGTACGCCTCGGTCGACGAGAAGCTCTCCGGCTGGGAGAACCTCTACATGATCGGGCGGCTGCTCGATCTCTCCCGCAAGGACGCCCGCCGCCGGGCCGAGGAGATGCTGGAGCGCTTCTCGCTCACGGAGGCCGCCAAGCGCCCCGCCATGCAGTACTCGGGCGGTATGCGCCGCCGGCTCGACCTGGCCGCCTCCATGATCGGGCAGCCGGCGGTGCTCTATCTGGACGAGCCCACCACCGGTCTCGACCCGCGCACGCGCAACGAGGTGTGGACCGAGGTCCGGCGGATGGTCGCCGAGGGCGCCACCGTCCTGCTCACCACTCAGTACATGGAGGAGGCCGAGCAGCTCGCCGACGAGCTGACGGTCGTCGACCGGGGCAAGGTGATCGCGGGCGGCCGGGTCGACGAGCTCAAGGCCAGGGTCGGCGGCCGCACCCTCCAGATACGGCCGTCCGACCGCGCCGAGCTGGCGCGGATGGCCGAGGCCGTGGAGCTGGCCGGGCTGGCGGGGGTCGCCGGCGCGACCGCCGACGCGGCGGAGGGCGTGGTCAACGTCCCGATCGTCAGCGACGAGCAGCTGACCGCCGTGGTCGGGCTGCTGGGCGAGCGCGGCTTCGCCATCGCGGGGATCAGCACCCATCTGCCCAGCCTGGACGAGGTCTTCCTGGCCGTCACGGGCCAGAAGACGTCCACCGGGGACGAGCCCCGCGACACCATCCGCACCGACGAGCCCCAGGAGGTCGCGGTATGAGCGCGGCGACGATCGAAGCGCCCGCGGCGGCGCCCGCCCACGAGGGACGGATCGGCCTGCGGGCCAATCTGCGGCACGTCGGCGCGCTCGCGCGCCGCAATCTGCTCCAGATCAAGGCGGACCCGGAGTCGATGTTCGACGCCGTCCTGATGCCGATCATCTTCATCCTGCTGTTCACCTATGTCTTCGGCGGCAACATCGCCGGCAAGGGCCATGAGCAGGAGTATGTGAACTACCTGGTGCCGGGCCTGATGGCGATGATGGGCATGAACATCGCCATGGCCGTCGGCACGGGTGTCAACGACGACTTCAAGAAGGGGGTGATGGACCGCTTCCGCACGATGCCGATAGCCCGGTCCTCCGTCCTCCTGGCGAAGATCGTGGTCGAGGCCGGCCGGATGCTCGTCGCGACGTCGATCCTCCTGGCGATGGGCTTCGCCATCGGCCTGACCGTCCACACCTCGGTGTTCCACCTGCTCGGGGCCGTGGCCCTCGCCATGGTCTTCGGCGCCTCGCTGATGTGGATCTTCATCCTGCTGGGTCTGACCATGAAGACGGCGCAGGCCGTCCAGGGGGTCGCCATGCTCGTGCTCATGCCCCTGCAGTTCGGCAGCTCCATCTTCGCCCCGACGCAGAAGATGCCGGGCTGGCTGGAGTCCTTCACCAAGTACAACCCGCTCTCCAACCTCGCCGACGCCTCCCGCAATCTGATCAACGGCGGTCCGGTGGCCCACTCCATGTGGATGACGCTGGCCTGGGCGGCGGGGATCACGCTGGTGACCGCTCCGCTGGCGGTGTCGAAGTTCCGCCGCAAGACCTGACGGCGCGTCCACCGGGTCGCGTCACAGGACGGGCGCCGGCTCCGGGCATTGCCGGTCCGGAGCCGGCGCGGATTCAGACGAGGGCGGCCGCCTCCGTGGGGGAGAGGCGGGCGCCCTCGTCGTACGCGCGCTCGTACGCCTGCGGGCCCAGCGCCGCCCGGGCCAGCTCCGTGGTGCGCTCCCGGACCTCCCGTTCGTGCGTGACGACGAAGTGGGCGGTCGGCCGCTGTGCCACGGAGGCGCCCAGGAGCCGGGCCGCCCGCAGGTCGTGCTCCCGGCCGCCGGTCCTCGCGTGGGCGTACGCCGCGGTCATCAGGTGCACCGAGGGCAGGTGCGAGGCGACCAGGTGGACGAGCGGATCGCCGTCGACCTTCGCCAGCCCCTCGCGCAGCTTGGGCAGCGCCTCCTCCGGCCGGCCGTCCAGGATGTCCAGCCAGGCGGTGAGACCCAGGACCATGCCCTCGAAGAGAGCCAGCTGGCGCGCCCCGAACTCGCCGGACATGTGGTCGAAGTGCCGCCGCGCCTCGGCGACGTGGCCCTTGCGGGCGAGCAGGATGCCGAGCTGGACGTGGACGAAGGCCGCCGCGTCGGGGTGGTCCTTCTCCATCGCCTCCAGCGCCTCGCGGTACCGCCGCTCCCCCTCCTCCAGGTCGATGGCGCCGGCCTCCAGGAGCACATCGGTGAGCCGGGAGCTGAGATGCGGCACCTGCCCCTCGGAGCCGAGGGCGCGGACGCGCTCGATCGCGGCGCGGTAGTCCTCGGCGGCGCGGAGGAAGCGGCCCTCCCGCTGATGGGCCTCCGCCCGGCTCGACAGCGCCTCGGCGACCCCCCAGGCGTCGCCGAGCCGGGTGAAGATCTCCAGGCTCTCGTCGGCGTCCCGGGTGCCCTCCCGGGCCCGTTCGGGCTGCTCGTTGAGCAGCTTGGCGCGCAGCTGGAGGGCGTTGGCGAGCTCCCAGGTGTACCCGAGCTCACGGCAGCGCTCCACGGTTCTGTCCGTGACCGCGCACAGATCGTCGACCGCGCCGGTCAGCAACAGCGCGAAGAACCACATCATCCCGGGCACCCGGCAGTTCTGCGGCTGCCCTCCGCCGTAGGCGGCGACGACGCCCCGCAGCCGCCGCTGCACCTCCGGCGTGTACACCACCCGCATGTCCGACTCGGCGTTGGCCAGGGCCAGCAGCCGCACCCCGCGCCGCGCCTCCTTCAGGACCTCCCCCGCCATCGGCGGGGGCTCGGCGGTGCAGGACACGAACAGCGGACGCGCGGGCTCGACGGGCTCGGCGAAGGGGTCCGGGCCCAGCCCGGCCGCCGCCTCGGACCAGTGCCGGGCGTCGGCCCGGTGGTCGCGCAGCTGCCAGAACCAGCCCAGGGACAGCACCAGACACAACGCCTCCTGCTCGTCGCCCCTGGCGACGGCGTGGCGCAGGGCGGTGCGCAGGTTGTCGTGCTCCAGCTCCAGCCGGTCCAGCCAGGCGCGCTGCCGCGGGCCGCGCAGCGCCGGGTCGGCGGTACGGGCGAGCTCCCGGAAGGCCACCAGGTGCCGGTGCGCGGTCCCCGCCCGTTCGCCGGCCTCCTCCAGCCGCTCGGCGGCGTACTCCCCGACGGTCTCCAGCAGCCGGTAGCGCATCTCGCCGTCCGGCGTGGGGACGGCCACCACCAGCGACTTGTCGACCAGTGAGCCCATCAGCGCCGCCACATCCGGGGCGGTGACGGCGGTGCCGTCCGCGCACACCTCCTCGGCCAGGGACAGGTCGCAGCCGCCGGCGAACACCGCCAGCCGGCGCAGCACCGCCCGCTCGGGGTCGTCCAGCAGGTCCCACGACCAGTCGACGACCGCGCGCAGGGTCTGCTGGCGCGGCAGGACGGTGCGGCTGCCCGAGGTCAGCAGCCGGAAGCGGTCGTCGAGCCGGTCGGCGAGCATGCGCGGGGTGAGCCCGCGCAGCCGGGCCGCGGCCAGCTCGATGGCCAGCGGCAGTCCGTCCAGCCGCCGGCAGATCTCCGCGCAGGCCTCGGGGTCGTCCGCCGACCGGAACCCGGGGCGCGCCGCGGCGCCCCGGTCGTCGAGCAGCCGCAGCGCGACCGGGTCGGGCAGCGGCTCCACGGGACGGACGGCCTCGCCGGGCACGGCGAGCGGTTCGCGGCTGGTGGCGAGCACGGTGACGCCGGGGCAGTGGGCGAGGAGCGTCTCGGCGAGCCGGGCGGCGGCGTCGACGACGTGCTCGCAGTTGTCGAGGACGAGGAGCATCCGGCGCCGCTCGCAGTGCTCGGCGACCCGGGCCAGCGGGTCGAGCGCGGTGGCGTCGGTGGCCGCCCGCAGCCCCTCGGCGGTGGTGCCGCGCACGACGGTCTCCCGTGCCCCGAGCGCGGTCAGGACCGCCTCGGGGACGGTGGCGGGGTCGTCCACGGGCGCGAGCTCGGCGAACCACACGCCGTCGGGCCACGGCCCGGCGGCGGTCTCGGCGGCCTCCTGCGACAGCCGGGTCTTCCCGGCCCCGCCGGGGCCGAGGAGGGTGACCAGCCGGTGCCGCGTCAGGTCCTCGCGGATGCGGACGAGGTCGTCCTCGCGGCCGACGAAGGAGGTGAGGCGGGCGCGGAGGTTGCCGCGATGCGCTTTGTCCGGCACCGCCGGGTCCGCCGGTGCGGGGTGCTCGCCGTGGCGGTCGGCCACGACGCTCGTGACCGGCGGTGCCGAACCGGCCTCGGCCTCGGGGGCGAGCAGCTCCGTGTGCAGCGCACGCAGCTCGGGCCCCGGTTCCGTCCCGAGGCGATCGGCCAGGTGCCGGCGCACGGCCTCGTACGCGGCGAGCGCCTCCGCCGGCCGCCCCGCCGCGCGCAGCGCGCGCAGCCGGAGGGCGTGGAGGGGCTCGTCCAGCGGGTGCTCGGCGCACAGCCCGGCCAGGGCGGGCAGGGCCCCGGCCGCGTCGCCCAGGGCCACGGTCGCGGCGAGGCGGGCGCGGCGCGCGGCGAGGCGGTGGGCCTCGGGCCGGGCGGCGGCCGCGGCACCCGCGCCGGGCAGGTCGGCGAGGGCCGGGCCGCGCCAGAGGGCGAGGGCGTCGTCGAGGAGGACCACCGCCTTCGCGGGGTCGCCGTCGGCGAGCGCCCGCTCCCCTTCGTCGGCGAGGCGCTCGAAGCGGTGGAGATCGACGTCGTCGGGCTCGGCGCACAGCCGGTAGCCGCCGGGCGCGGAAGCCACCGCCTCCGGGCCGACGGCCCGGCGCAGCCGGCCGACCAGCGCCTGGAGGGCGCCCGTCGCGTCGGCGGGCGGCTCGCCGTCCCAGACCGCGTCGATCAGCGCCGGCACGCTCTGAGAGCGTCCCGGGCGCAGGGCGAGCGCTGCCAGCAGCGCGCGCAGCCGGGCGCCGCCGAGGGCCAGGGGCCGGCCGTCGTCGGAGTGGGCCGAAGTGGTGCCGAGGATGCCGTAACGCACCGGCCCATTGTCCCGTGTCCGGTACATGATCGAGCAGTCGGCCACTACGCGTTCCCCGGGCCCACCGAGTACGGTCACCCGGTACGTTCGTACGCCCGGACAATTCCCGCGGTCCAGACGAGTTCAGGAGCACAGGCATGGCAACGCAAGCGACCCGTGGCGAAGGGCGTGTGAGCCCCGTCTTCCTCGCCCTCGTCGCCATCATGGCGGTCTCCATATGGGCGGTGTGGACGGACTTCTCGGCGTCGCCGGGCTTCGCGGTCTTCCTCTTCGTCGTCTCGGCCTGGATCGTCTCGCTGTGCCTCCACGAGTACGCGCACGCCCGCACGGCCCACCACGGCGGTGACATCACGATCGGGGCGAAGGGCTATCTCACCCTCAACCCGCTCAAGTACACCCACGCCCTGCTGAGCATCGTGCTGCCGGTGGTCTTCGTGATCATGGGCGGGATCGGCCTGCCCGGCGGTGCCGTCTTCATCGAGCGCCACCGCATCCGCGGCCGCTGGAAGCACAGCCTGATCTCCGCCGCCGGCCCGCTGACGAACCTGGTCTTCGCGGCCGTGCTCTGCGCCCCGTTCTGGCTGGGCGCGCTGGACGGCGTCCCGGACAACTTCCGCTACGCGCTGGCGTTCCTGGCGCTGCTGGAGGTCACCGCCACGCTCCTGAACCTCCTGCCGGTGCCGGGGCTGGACGGCTACGGGATCATCGAGCCCTGGCTGTCGCCGAAGGTGCGCCGCCAGGTGGAGCCGTTCGCGCCGTTCGGGCTGCTCGCGGTCTTCGGCTTCCTGTGGATCCCCGAGGTCAACCACGCGTTCTTCGACATGATCGACACGGTCCTGCGGGCCGTGGGCATCACGGAGTGGGACACCTACTGGGGCCAGGAGCTGTTCCGCTTCTGGCAGGGGACGCCGGAGATCCCGCCGCTGAACGCGCTCGGCCTGGGCTGATCCCCGGGGGGACCCCGGCCGGTCGCCGGGCGCGGTCAGCGCCCGGCGGCCGCCGCGGCCTTGTCGTTCTTCGCCTTGCGCACGTAGTACCAGGCGATGTTGGACGCGACACCCAGCATCAGGATCCATACGATGCCGAGCCAGCTGCCCCGCGCGAACGAGACGACGGCCGCCACGACTGCGAGGACGCAGACGGCGAGGGCGTAGAGGGCGAGGCGGGGCATGGGGGCGGCTCCTACTCCGGGTCCGGGGCGCATGTGCGTACGATCCCGGTCATTGTCCCCCATGCCCCTCCGGGCATCAGACGTCGGTGACGCGCAGGCCCGCGTGCGCCTTGTAGCGGCGGTTGGCGGAGATCAGGTTGGCGACCAGCGACTCCACCTGGTGGGCGTTGCGCAGCCGGCCCGCGAAGACGCCGCGCATCCCGGGGATGCGGCCCGCGAGGGCCTGCACGATGTCCGTGTCGGCCCGCTTCTCGCCCAGCACCATCACATCGGTGTCGATCTCCGCGACCTCGGGGTCGGAGAGCAGCACGGCGGACAGGTGGTGGAAGGCGGCGGTCACCCGCGACTCCGGCAGCAGCGCGGCGGCCTGCTGGGCGGCGCTGCCCTCCTCCGGCTTGAGCGCGTAGGCGCCCTGCTTGTCGAAGCCGAGCGGGTTCACGCAGTCGACGACGAGCTTGCCCGCGAGCTCCTCGCGCAGCGCCTCAAGGGTCTTGGCGTGGCCCTCCCACGGCACCGCGACGATCACGATGTCGCTGCGCCGCGCGCACTCGGCGTTGTCGAGCCCCTCGATCCCCAGGCCCAGCTCCTCCGCCGCCGTCCGCGCGCGCTCGGCCGCGCGGGAGCCGATGATCACTCGCTGGCCGGCCTTGGCCAGCCGGTAGGCGAGGCCGCGGCCCTGGTCACCGGTGCCGCCGAGGACCCCGACCACCAGGCCGGACACATCGGGAAGGTCCCAAGGGTCCTTCGCGGGCACCTTCTTGGCGTCTTCAGAAGTAGTCATGACAGCGATACTGTCACGCCCGTCTCCCGCCGCCCGGACCGGTGCGGCCCCCTCGTCCGGCCCCCGCGCCCGAACGGGTGAGGCACCGGTCAACTGCTCCTCCCCCTGCGGCCGTTGGGGCACGATACGGCGCATGGACGCCGTACGGGTCGCGCTGCTGCGCGAGGCACTGGCCGGGACCGAGTGGCTGCGGGACACCCGCCGCTTCGCGGGGACGCTGCGCGGCTCGGTCGGGGCGCACGGCGGCGGGCTGCTGCTGGTGGGGACGGCCGACTACGAACCCTGGCACCTGGCCGCGCACCTGGACGACGAGGCCGCCTGGTCCGGTCTGGCGGAGCTGTCCCCCACGCTCGTACGGCACCGGCCGCCGCCCGGCGCGCCCGCGCACCTGTCGGTCGGGCTGGGCCGGCTGGAGGCGGCGGGGCGCGGGGAGACGCTGCTGGTGGTGGCGGAGGGGCGCACCGGCGAGGGGCTGCTGGAGCGGGTGCACGACGCCCGGCGCGGCGGGGCGACGGTGCTGGCCCTGGACGGGACGGCCGGCGGCGGCCCGGCGGCCGCGGCGCGGACGGACCTGTGCGCGCTCGCCCATGACGCGCTGGCCGTGCCGGACGCGGCGGGTCTGGACCTCGACACGGTGCAGCACCTGGTCAGCGCGGCCGCCGGGGAGAACGGGCCGCTGCCGGGCGCGCGGGGGCGCCGCTTCCGCGACCGGCTGTCGCGGCTGGTGGACCAGCTGTCGGCGCCGCCGCACCGGTGGTGAGCGGGGTGCCGACGGGCGGCGGGCGGTAAAAAACGGTTTGCTCCGGGCCCGTGCGGTCCGGACCATGGTGCTCCGTGACCGAGCACCATCCCCCTCCCTCAGACGCGCCATCCTCCGACGCCTCCCCCGGCCGGATACGCGCGCTCCTGCCGGACCTCACCCCCTGGCACTCCTCCCGGGACTTCCGCCGCATGTGGCTGGCGGGCCTCGTCACGGTGTTCGGCAGTTTCCTGACGTTCATCGCGGTGCCGCTCCAGCTCAAGGAGCTGACCGGCTCCGCGCTCGCGGTCGGCGCGGTCGGCGCGGTGGAGCTCGTACCGCTGATCGTCTTCGGCCTGTACGGCGGAGCGCTCGCCGACGCCCTCGACCGCCGCAAGCTGATCCTGTGGACCGAGGCGGGGCTCGGCGTGCTGAGCGCGATCCTGCTGCTCAACACGCTGCTGCCGCATCCCATGATCTGGCCGCTGTACGTGGTGGCCGCCCTGGTCAGCGCGCTCACCGGGCTCCAGCGGCCGGCGATCCAGGCGATCGTCCCCCGGATCGTGGCGCACGAGCAGCTGCCCGCCGCCATCGCGCTGAACTCGATGCGCTGGCAGCTCGGCGCCATCGTCGGCCCCTCCCTGGCGGGTGTCGTCATCGCCTTCGCGGGCCTGCCGCTGGCCTACGCGCTGGACGTGGCCACCTTCGTGGTCTCCCTGGCCCTGACCGCCGGGCTCTCCCCCTCCCCCGCCTCGCACGACGCCGAGAAGCCGTCGCTGCGCGGCATCGTGGAGGGCGCGCGCTACGCGTGGAGCCGCAAGGAGCTGCTCGGCACATACGCGGTGGACCTGGCGGCGATGTTCTTCGCGATGCCCACCGCGATCTTCCCGTTCCTGGCGGACGAGTTGCACGCCCCCTGGGCGCTGGGCCTGATGTACGCGGCGGGCGCGGTCGGCTCCCTCACGGTCAGCCTGACCAGCGGCTGGGTCTCCCGCGTCAACCGGCACGGCCGGATGGTGGTCCTCGCGGCGGCGGGCTGGGGCCTGGCCATGACGGTGGCGGGGTTGCTGCACAACATCTGGCTGGTGCTGTTCTTCCTGGCCGTCGCGGGTGGCTGCGACACGGTGAGCGGTCTGTTCCGCTCGGCGATCTGGGACCAGACCATCCCGGACGAGCTGCGTGGCCGCCTCGCCGGCATCGAGCTGCTGTCCTACTCCGTCGGCCCTCAGCTCGGCCAGGTCCGCGCGGGCGGCATGGCCACGCTCACGGGCGTCCGTACGTCCGTCTGGGCGGGCGGCCTGGCGTGCGTGGCGGCGGTGGGCCTGCTGGCGGTGTCCCTGCCGAAGCTGATGGCCTACGACCAGCGGACGGACGAGCACGCGGTGCGGATGCGGCAGCGGAAGCTGGCGGAGGCGGCGTAGCCGCGTCCGGCGGCGCGGGGCCGGCGGCGTGGGCCGGCGGTCCCGCCGCCGGCCCCTACTTCTCGTCCTTCCAGCGCGGGTCCTCCCGCCACTCCTCCTCCCGCTCACGCGCCGTCTCCATCGCGTGGGAGGCCTCCTCCCGCGTGGCGTACGGGCCCATCCGGTCCGCCGCCCGGCACTCCGGGCCCTCCTCGACCTTGCCGTGCTTGAGGCAGTAGTACCACTCGCCGGGCTTCCCGGCCGTCCGCCGCTTGAACAGTGCCATCAGCGCTCTCCTCCAGCCTGTGTTCCGTCCGTGACTAGACTCGCAGACATGTCTGGCCAGTCGCTTCTTGTCCCGGGGAGACTCTCCCCCACC
>NZ_JAILXP010000212.1 GCF_020740895.1 Streptomyces sp. UNOB3_S3
CCCCCGGCCCGCCCCGCGCGGGGCCGGCTGCGCTTCGAGGGCGTCCACTTCCAGTACCCGGGCCAGCCCCGTCCGCTGCTGCGCGGCGTCGACCTGGAGGTGCGCCCCGGCGAGACGATGGCGCTCGTCGGCGCCACCGGATCCGGCAAGACCACCCTGGCCTCGCTGGTCCCCCGGCTCGCGGACGTCACCGCGGGCCGCGTCACCGTCGACGGCGTGGACGTGAGGGACATGCCCCTGGCCGAGCTGCGGGCGATGATGGGCTGCGCCTTCGAGGACGCGCTGCTCTCCTCCGCCTCCGTACGCGAGAACGTCGCCCTCGGCGTCCCCGCCGCCTCCGACGCCGACATCCGCGCGGCGCTGGGCGTGGCCGGCGCCGCGGGCTTCGTCGACGCGCTCCCCCACGGCCCGGGCACCCGCATCGGCGAACGTGGCATGTCGCTGTCCGGCGGGCAGCGGCAACGGCTCGCCCTCGCCCGCGCGGTGCTGCCGCGGCCCGCCCTGCTGGTGCTCGACGACCCGCTCTCCGCACTCGACCTCCACACCGAAGCGGAGGTGGAACGGGCGCTGCGCGAGGTGATGCGCGACGCCACCGCGCTCGTGGTGGCGCACCGGCCGAACACCGCGCGGATGGCCGATCGGGTCGCCGTCCTGGCCGACGGCCGCATCCTCGCCGTCGGCACCCATCACGAACTCCTGGACTCCTGCCCGCACTACCGCACCCTGATGGCGACCCCCGGCGAGCCCGGAGCGACGGCGGTACCGGCCGGCCGGCCCGTACCCGCGGGCGCGCCCGGACCGGAGGACGCCCGGCACCCGGACGGCAAGGCGGTGACCCCGTGAGCGACACCACGTACGCCAAGACGCCCGGGCCGGGCGGGACCGCCGGGCCGGACGGGCACCCGCCGGACTTCACCGGCGCCCTCTCCGCCGAGGACGCCCCCGTCCTCGACAAGGCCACCCAGGCGCGCGTCCACGCCCGTTCGCGGAAGCTCCTCGCCTCCCTGCTGCGCCCCTGGCTGCGCCGGTCCCTGCTGGCGCTGGCCGCCCTCGTGGGCGAGAACCTCGGGCAGCTCGCCGGGCCCCTGCTGATCGCCCGGGCCATCGACGCCGGGGTGCCGGCGGCCGTCGCGGGACGGCCCGGCGCCCTCGTGTGGTGCGTGGCCGGGTTCACCGCGTGCGCCCTGGTCGCCGCCGGGGCGCGCTACTGCTTCTTCCGGCTGAGCGGCAGCGTCGGCCAGGCCGTCCTGCTGGACCTGCGCACCCGTATCTTCGAGCACGCGCAGCGGCTGCCGGTCGCCTTCCACGACGCCTACACCTCCGGCCGGGTCGTCTCCCGCCTCACCTCGGACGTCGACGCGGTGCGCGACCTGGTCGAGACGAGCCTGGACGGCCTGCTGACCTCGCTGCTGTCGGTGGGCGGCATCGCGATCCTGCTGCTGTGGCTGGACCTGCCGCTGGCCCTGGTGGTCCTCGGGACGTCCGTCCCCCTGGTCCTGATGACCCGGTGGTTCCGCGAGCGGTCGCGGCAGGCGTACCGCAGGGCCCGCAACACCGTCGCGGAGATCCTCGTCGAGCTGGGCGAGACGCTGGGCGGCATAAGGGCCGTCCAGGCGTTCCGCGCCGAGTCCCGGGCCGCCACCCGGATGAACCGGCTCAACGACGACTTCCGCGACTCCCACACCGACGCCCTGCACGTGGTGGCCCGTTACACGGCGGGCGTCCGGCTGGTGGGCAACGTCTGCCTGGCCCTGGTGCTGGCGATCGGCAGCTGGCGGGTGGCGAACGACACGCTCCAGCTCGGCGTCCTGACCGCCTTCGTGCTCTACCTCCGCAAGTTCTACGACCCGCTGGACGAGCTCGCGACGTTCACCAACAAGTACGCCGCGGCCGCCGCCGCCCTGGAGAAGATCTCCGGCTTCCTGGACGTACGGTCGTCCGTGCCCGAACCGGCCGCCCCCGAGCGCCTCGACGCCGGGCGCGAGGACCGCGGCCGGCTCCGGCTGCGGGCCGTGGAGTTCGGCTACTCCCCCACGGGCCGGCTCGTCCTCCCACGGCTGGACCTGACCGTGCCCGCCGGGCAGACCGTGGCCCTCGTCGGGGAGACGGGCGCCGGGAAGTCCACCCTGGCAAAGCTCCTCGCCCGGTTCTACGACCCGACGGCCGGCGCCGTGCTGCTGGACGGGGTGGACCTCCGGGACCTCGCCGAGGCGGACCTGCGCCGCGAGGTGACCCTGCTGACCCAGGAGAACTTCCTGTTCAGCGGCACCGTCGCGGAGAACGTCGCGCTGGCCCGGCCCGACGCGACCGGCGCCGACATCCGCGCGGCGGCGGCCGCGGTCGGCGCCCACGCCTTCATCGAGGCGCTACCCGACGGCTACGACACGGACGTCAGCAAACGCGGCAGCCGCCTGTCGGCGGGCCAGCGCCAGATGGTGGCCCTCACCCGCGCCTTCCTGGCCGACCCCACCGTGCTGCTGCTGGACGAGGCCACGTCCAGCCTGGACATCCCCACCGAACGCGCCGTGCAGGCCGCCATGGCCAAGGTGCTCGCCGACCGCACGGCCCTGATCATCGCCCACCGCCTGTCGACGGTCCTGGCCGCCGACCGCGTCCTCGTCATGGACGCGGGCCGCATCGTGGAGGACGGGCCGCCCGCGCGGCTCATCGACGCCTCGGGGCCGTTCGGCCGGATGTACCGCACCTGGATCGCGGCGGTCGGCGAGGACACCGCGAACGAGAGGTGCCCCGGGCGGTGACGCTGCCGGGCGGCGCGTGCCGGGCATACGATGACCGGCACGCGCCGACCCGCGCCGACCCGCGCCGCCGAAGGACCAGGAAGGCCCGGCATGCCGACGCTCCACCTCGTCACCGGCGCCCCGGGCGCCGGGAAGTCCACGCTGATCGCGCACCTCGCCGCGTACCCGTTCGTCGCCGTCGACTTCGACGAGCTGATCGAGCCCGTCGGCGAACTGCTGGGCATGGACATCAGAACCTCGGCGGCGAGCCGGGCGTGGCCCGGCTACAACAAGCTGTGGGTGGAGATCATCGCCCTGCTGCTGCGCGGCGACGGGCCCTTGCTGGTCATGTGCCCGCTGTCGCCGGACGAATGGGAGCGCGCGGTGTCGGCCGTCCCGGCGGCCCTGCCGGAGGCCGTCTGGGCGCGGCTCGACTGCGCCGACACCGACCGGCGCGCACGCCTCGCCGCGCGCGGCTGGGACGAGGGCCGGATCGAGGACGCGGTCGAGGACGCGGCGGAACTCCGCCGGGCCGTCGGCCGGGAGTTCACCACGAGCGGCCGCCCGGCCGCCGAGACCGCCGCGGGCCTCGCCGGGTGGGTCGGCGGCCGGGCCGTCAGGAGAGCCAGTCGGCGTAGTGGGTGGGGGCGAGGCGGGCGTTCCTGTCGGTGAGGACGTCGCCCTTGACGGCGGCGAACATGCCGGCGGTGGGGTCGGTGACGACGGTACGGCTGTCGCCCTTGTGGGACAGGGTGATCCGGCCCAGCTCGTCCAGGGGGAAGACCTCGGGTCCCGCGATGTCGCGGATGCCGTTCAGCGGAGCCCCGGCGGCGACCTCCGCCACCGCGTCGGCCACGTCCTCGGAGGCGATGGGCTGGACGGGCGTGGCGGGCAGCCGGACGGTGTCGGCGTCGGCGGTCCAGGACAGGACCGCGTCCATGAAGTCCATGAACTGCGTGGCCCGCACGATCGAGTAGGGGATCGGCCCGGCCGCGAGGATCTTCTCCTGGAGCGCCTTGGCGCGGTAGTAGTCCAGCTCAGGCACCCGGTCCACGCCGACGATCGAGAGGATGACGATGTGGCCGACGCCGCCCTTCCGGGCCGCGGTCAGGAGGTTGTCCATCGAGGTCCGGAAGAAGGCGAGCGAGGCTTCGTCGAAGGTCGGGGAGTTGGTCAGGTTGACGACGGCGTCGGCTCCCGCCACCGCCTCGTCCAGCCCCTGGCCGCCGATGATGTCGACTCCGGTGGACTTCGAGTGCGGTACGGCCTCGTGTCCGGCGGCGTTCAGGTTCTTGACGACCTGCGAACCGATCAGTCCGGTACCGCCGATGACTGCGATCTTCATGACGCGCCTTTCATCGGGATCACTGCGCAATATGGCATATACAACGCCATGCGGGCGGGGCGTGGAACGGCTCGCTGACCGACCGGGTCCGTCAGCTCCTCGTCAGCTCCTCGATCGCCTTGACGGCCTCACCCGTCCCGTCCTCGGTCGCCATGTGCCGCGCGGCCGCGGTCGCGGCTTCGGCGTACGTCCGCTGGTGGACGACCCGGTCGAGCGCGTCGGCGAGCCGTTCGGCGGTGAGGGACGGGAAGGGGACCGGCTCGGTGGCGGCGCCGAGGACGGCGAGCCGTCCCGCCCAGAACGGCTGGTCCCCGGTGACCGGCACGGTGACCGCGGGCACCCCGGCGCGCAGCGCGGCCGCCGAGGTGCCTGCCCCGGCGTGGTGGACCACGGCGGCCAGCCGCGGGAACAGCAGGGCGTGCGGTACGTCCCCGACGGTCAGCACGTCGTCGCCGTCGGCCGCGAGGCCGGCGCTGCCGGACTGGAGGATGCCGCGCAGCCCGGCACGGCGCAGGGCGCGCACGGCGATCTCGCTCAGCCGTTCCCCGTCCCCGCTCGCCATGCTCCCGAAGCCGATGAGGACGGGCCGGGGGCCGGCGCGGAGGAAGTCCTCCAGCTCCGCGGGCAGCCGTCCGCCGGGATCGTGGTGGGGCCACCAGGTGCCGACGACCCGCAGGCCCGGGCGCCAGTCGGAGGGGCGTGGCACCAGCGCCGTGCTGAAGCCGTGGAGGACGGGCCAGTCGGCCTGTTCCCGCCGGCGGCGCATCGCGGAGGGGGAGAGCGGGGGCAGCCCGAGGCGGTCGCGCAGCTCGGCGACCGCCGGTTCGTGGATCCGGTCGACCATGCGGAGGGCGAAGCGGCCGGTCGCGCGGTTGGCGAGGCGGCCCAGTGAGCGGGTGCCGGGGACGGCGGGCGGGAAGTCACCGGTCGGCGCGGTGGGCTGGAGGTACACGCCGGCGCTCGGGGTGCCGGTGGCCTCGGTGAGGTGCCAGCCGAGCGGGGCCGTGGTGGCCGACAGCAGGAGCAGGTCCGTGTCGTCGCCGACCGCGTCGGCGAACCCCCGGCCGAGTTCGGTGACGAACGCGGCGGCCGTGCGCATCAGCTCACGTCCGCTGCCCGTGCCGCCACCGCGCCCCCGGGTGTCGGCGGGAAGGCCGCGGAACTCCAGCCCGGCGGTGTGCACGAGGTGGGCGTGGGCGGCCGTGGCGGCGAGGGCGACGTCGTGCCCGGCCATGCGCAGCGCGGCGCCCAGGCCGGTGTAGGGCGCGACGTCGCCGCGCGATCCGGCCGCCGTGATCAGGATCTTCATCGGTGCTCCTCGGAGGAGGGGTGGGTACGGCCGCCGCCGTGGCGGGCCGCGTTGGCGTGGACGGCCCGGCACAGATAGGCGGCCAGTCCCGGGCGCTGCTGCGAGGGCGGTACGACCAGGGCGAAGGCGCGCGGCTCGGCGACGAAGTCGTCCGCGATGCGCCGGTGCATGTCGGCGGGGCAGGAGGTGAACCAGCGCGAGATGTGCAGGCGGTGTTCCTCGGCGAGGTCCATGGCCCGCTCGCCGTCGCCCGGCTCCCCCTCGTCGAAGGCCGCGAGCAGCTCCGCGCGCCAGGCGGCGGCCTCGCCCATGAGCCGCCGCCAGTCCTCCTTGGTGTGCGCGGCCGCGCGCGCCATCGCCTCGCGCCTGCCGTCGGAGTGCGCCCACTTCAGCTCGGCCTGGGTGGCGTAGCTCAGATCGAAGGTGATCTCGCCGAAGACCTCGAAGCGCTCCTCGGGGGTCAGGGCCACCCCGGTCCGCTGGACCTCGATGGCCCGCTCCGCCACCTCGGCCAGCCGTCGCAGCCTGGCGATCTCCTCGCTCAGCCGCCGCTGCCGGGCGCGCAGCTGCTCCAGGGCGTTGGCCTGCGGGTCCTCGAGGATCGCGGCGATCTCGTCGAGGGTGAAGCCGAGCTCGCGGTAGAAGAGGATCTGCTGGAGCCGGGCGAGGTCGGCGTCGCCGTAGAGCCGGTATCCGGCGGGGCTGCGCTCGCCGGGCGAGAGCAGCCCCGCCTTGTCGTAGTGGTGCAACGTGCGCACCGTGACCCCGGCGAATGCCGCGACCTGTCCCACGGAGTAACTCATCGACCTGCCCTTTCGTCGGCGCACAGCCTGGTGCCTGACGTAGGGGGAGGGTCAACCCGGACTCCGTCAATCGGTTGTTGAACGGGGTGCCCCAGTGTTCCCGGCAACGCGGGAAAAGCCCGCGGAACCGCAAGGAATGAGGTTCCTCATGCGTCGCATCACCCCCCGGCTGATGACCGCGGCCGCCGTGGCCGCGATCGGGCTCGGCGCTCTCGCCACCGGCACCGCCGAGGCCGCCTCCGGCTCCTCGGCCGCCGTCTTCGCGGCCCGGAGCACCCAGGTCAAGTTCCACAACGGGACCGGCTGCCAGCTGACCCGGCAGAGCTACGGCCTCGACCACGGCATCTGGAGCCAGGGGCAGGAGCCCGCCTACAGCGTGGCCAACACGAAGGACGACACCTGGCAGTCGGAGAGCAACGGCTTTATGACCGGAACCGAGGGTTCCATCAGCTACCGGACGTCCAACTGCGAGGAGGGCTGGCGGAACGACCGGACCATCCGCTTCCACTGGAACAACCCCTACGTCGGCAGCAACGGCTACGACATGAACGGCACGGACGGCGCCTTCCGCGAGGTCATCGAGGGCGGCCGTGGAGACAACGCCCTGGTCCTGTGGGGCGAGTACAAGAGGGACTGACCCTCACGCGAGGCCCGCCAGGAGCGTCCGGGTCTGTTCGGCGTCGGCCGTGGCCCCGCGCCGGTCGAAGAGGTCGAGGGCGGCCTCCAGGCAGGCCCTCGCCCGCGCGGCCTGTCCCAGCCGGCACAGGCCGCGGCCGAGCGCCCTGAGCAGGGCGGCCTCGAGCATGCCGCTGGTCCGCCGGGCCAGCGGCAGGAACTCCTCGGCGGTTCCCGCCGCGAGGGCGTGGTGCCCCGCTTCCACGTGGACTTCGGCCATCAGGGTGCCCGTGGCCGCCTCGAAGGCGGTCACCCCCAGGGTGCGGAACAGCTCCAGCGCCTCCCGGGCCCGGTCCAGCGCGGCGTCGCCGTCCCCGCACAGGCGCAGGACCCGGGCCAGGTAGTACAGCCCGATGGCCGTCGAGACCGACTCCCGGCCGCCGACCAGCTCCGCGCCCCGCTCGGCCGCGGCCCGGGCCTCGGCGAGGCTGCCCCGGCGGGCGTAGTTGAAGGCCAGCTCGCCCAGTGCGGTGCCTTCCGCGATCTCCGCACCGAGTTCGCGGAAGAGCCGCACCGAGGCCTCGCCGTGGCCGACCGCCTCGTCGAAGCGGCCGCGGACGCGGGCGTTCGCGCACAACGTCAGGTGCGCCGACGCCCGCAGTCGCGCGGACCCGCCGGCGCACAGCTCCAGGGCACGGGCGAGTTCGGACTCGGCCTCGGGGTAGGAGTTCGCGTGCCACAGGGCGTTGCCCCGCACGAACCGGGCCAGGGCCTCGACGTCCGGGCTGCCGCGGCGCGCGGCGGCACGGGCGACCCGCTCGGCCCGTTCGGCGACGGCGGACAGGTGGGTGATCCCCGACAGCACCGTGTTCAGCTTGTCCATGAGGTCGGCCGCCTGCACCAGCGACAGGCCGTCGTCCTCGCAGGCGCGGTCGACCAGGGCCCGCTGCACGGGGGTTTCCTCCCGCATCCAGTCGGTGGCGTCCTGGGCGGTGCCGAACGCCAGGCCCGTGGAGGCCGTCGGCGCGTCGATGAGGGCGCGCTCCGCGGGTTCCACCGAGTGCGCGACCGCGTCGGCGTTACGGGCGG
Source organism: Streptomyces sp. UNOB3_S3 (assembly GCF_020740895.1). GTDB lineage: Bacteria > Actinomycetota > Actinomycetes > Streptomycetales > Streptomycetaceae > Streptomyces. The sequence goes on from NZ_JAILXP010000212.1 coordinate 7,900, forward strand.
TGGCCGCGCAGAAGTCCAGGAGCCCCGCGAAGGCCCGGGTCGTCTCCGCGGGGGTGTCCTCGCGGGCGCTCCTGGCCCGCGCGAACACGCGGACCAGGTCGTGGAAGTGGTACCGGCCCGGCGCGCGGGACTCCAGCAGGCTCAGATCGACGAGCGACTCGAGCAGTTCCTCGGTGTCCTCCGGGTCGTACGCGTCCCGGCCCAGCAGCGCCGCAGCGCACCGCGGCCCGAAGTCCGGCACGTCCGGGACCGCCAGCAGCCGGAAGGCCCGGGCCTGTTCGCCGGTGAGCGTGGCGTACGACAGGTCGAACGCGGCCTCCACCGCCGTGTCCCCGCTGCGCAGCTCCGCCAGGCGGATCCGGTCGTCCGTGAGCAGGCGGACCATGCCCGCCAGGGTCCGGCCGGGCTCCGCGGCCAGGCGGGACGCGGCGATCCGCAGCGCCAGGGGCAGACCACCGCAGGCCTCCGCCAGTTCCGCCGCCGCCCGCGGCTCGGCGTCGACGCGGCGGTCACCGATGATCCGCCGCAGCAGCGCCAGCGCCTCCCCGGGCGGCATCACGTCGAGCTGCATGTGCCGCGCGCCCTCCAGCCCGGTGAGCCACGCCCGGCTGGTCACCAGCACGGCGCAGCCCGGCGCGCCCGGGGTCAGCGGGCGCACCTGGTCGCCCGACGCCGCGTTGTCGAGCAGCAGGAGCACCCGCCGCCCCGACAGCGACGAGCGGAAGAGCGCGACGCGTTCGGCCGTGCCGTCCGGGATGTCGCTCGCGGCGGTCCCCAGCTCCCGCAGGAACGTGCCGAGGACGGTCCCCGGGTCGGCCGGGTCGCGGTCGGCGCCGCGCAGGTCCGCGTACAGGTGCCCGTCCGGGTACCGCTCGCCGAGCCCACGGGCGGTGTGCACGGCGAGCGTGGTCTTGCCGACGCCGGCCATGCCGTTGATCGCGGAGACCACGACGGCCGGCGCGTCGCCGGTCAGCATGCCGGCGAGCGTCTCCACCTGCTCCCGGCGCCCGGTGAAGTCGTCGATGTCGCGCGGCAGCGCGGCGGGGCGCGGCCCCGTGGCCCGGATGCCGTGTGCCGGTCCGGGAAGCCTGAGGGACGGGTCCGAGCGCAGGATCCGCCGGTGGAGCTCCCGCAGCGCCTCGCCGGGCCCTACCGTGCCGAGGAACCGCCGGGTGTCCTCGAAGGCCCCCAGCGCCTCGGCCTGGCGGCCCGCCCGGTACAGGGCCAGCATCTGCACCCCGCGCAGCCGCTGGCTCGCGGGGTACTCCACCACCAGGGCACCGGCCTCGGCGACCAGCCCGGGCCGGTCCCCGAGCTCGGCGTCGAGCTCCAGCCGGGCCTCCAGCAGCGCCTGCCGGACCCCGTGCAGCCGGGCGCGCGCCGCCCTGGCGGCCGGGCCGCGCAGGCCCGCCAGCGGCTCGGCGGCCCACAGCCCGAGGGCCGCGTCGAGGAGCTCGCGGGCGCGGCCCGCCCCGTCGGCGGACCGCGCCTTCTCGGCCACGGCCAGGGCGCCCTCGAACGACCGGCTGTCCACGGCCCGTTCGGGGATCCGCAGCGCGTAGCCGTCGCCGACGGTCTCCAGCACCGGCGCGCCGGGCCCGTCGAGGGCCCGGCGCAGCCGCCAGACGTGGGTACGAATCGCGTGCTCCGGTCTGGCGGGACGGTCGGCCTCGTCCCACACGCCCTCGACGAGCAGGGACATCGCCACCGTCCGTCCGGCGGCGGCGAGCAGGACCGCGAGGACTTCCCGCTGCTGCGGTCTGCCCAGGTCCAGCTCGGCGTCATCGCTCCAGCCCCGCACCGGGCCGAGGAGGGAGAACCGGAGCTCCCGCGTCACCGGCTCGACCAGACCGGAACGATGTAGGGGGCCTCGCTGAAGACCTTCACCGTGCCGTCGGTGAACACACCGAGCTTGAGCACCGGACTGTCCGGGACGAGCCGGTTCGGCTTGGTGTTGCTGGTCCAGCACACACGGTTGCCCTGGCCGTAGACCACGAAGTTGCCGTCGGACTGCATCATGGCGCGGTCCCCGCAACCCGCCGTGTCGGTGTGCCAGGTGGGTTTCCGGTGCGCCCGGTTGTCGTCGGTGGAGTAGGTGACGAGGTTGCCGTCGTCCTGCATCACCAGCTGGACGTAGTCGTTCTTGAGGCTGGAGCCCTTGGTGAGGGTCTCGTCGTTCCAGATGACGCCCCGGGCGTCGTCCCGGGCGGCCGAGGCCGTTCCGCCGGTCGCCATCACTCCGGCCGCGGCGACCACCGTGGCCGCGGCGACGGTGGCGAGGCGGCGGGAGAGTCTTCTGCGCATGGCTGGCCCTTCTGTCGTGGGGTGAGCGATCACCACACGACTCTCGTGGCGGCCGATGCACGATCGATTGACGAATGTTGAACAACCCGTCCACGCCCTCCGGTTACCGCCGTGGCACCTCGGGGAAGGTGCTCGTTTTCCGCCAACCGTCGCCGGGCCCGACTCGCTTACCGATCTTCTGGGAAAGATCCTTTCCATGTCCGCATCCCGCGCCGATGACCTGCCCTTATCCGCCCCCGCCGAGTCCTCCGCGCCGCCCGGGCCGCCGCCCTACAGGTGGCGCTGGGCGGCGCTGGGGGTGATTCTCGCCGGAGAGGCGATGGACATGCTGGACTCGCTGGTGGCCACCATCGCCGCGCCGTCGATCCGGGCCGAGCTGGGCGGCGGTGCCAGTGTCACCCAGTGGCTGGGAGCCTCCTACGCGCTCGCCATGGCGGTCGGGCTGATCACGGGCGGGCGGCTGGGGGACGTCATAGGACGCCGGCGGACGTTCCTGATCGGCACGGCGGGATTCACCGGCGCCTCGCTGCTGTGCGCGGCGGCCGTGTCGCCGGGGGTCCTGGTCGCGGCGCGGGGGCTCCAGGGGCTGTTCGGGGCGGTGCTGATCCCGCAGGGGCTCGGTCTCATCAAGGAGATGTTCCGCGGCAGGGAGCTCGGCAGGGCGATGGGGATGTACGGGCCGGTGATGGGGCTGTCCTATGTGGGCGGGCCGATCCTGGCCGGCTGGCTGGTGAGTGCCGACTGGTTCGGGGCCGGCTGGCGCATGGTCTTCCTGGTCAACCTGCCGCTCGGGGTGCTCGCGTTCCTCGGCGGGTGGCGGTTCCTGCCCGCGTCGGGCCCCACGGCCGCGACCAGGCTGGACCTGGTGGGTGCCGCGCTGGCCTCGGTCGCCGCGCTGGCGGTCGTCTTCCCGCTGGCGCAGGGGCGCGAACTGGGGTGGCCGGTATGGGCCTTTGTGTCGACAGCGGCAGGTGTCGCCCTGTTCGGGATCTTCGCCTGGTACGAGGAGCGGGTGTCGCGTGGCGGCGGTGACCCGTTGGTGGTGCCGGGGCTGTTCCGCAAGAGGGCCTTCTCGGGCGGTCTGGTGACCGGCGCGGCGCTGTTCGCGGCGGTGGCGGGATTCTCGCTGACGGTCAGCCTCTACTTCCAGTCAGGGCTGGGGGCTTCGCCGCTGAAGGCGGGGCTGGCCGTGCTGCCCTGGTCCGCCGGCACGGTCATCGGTTTCGCGGTGGTGCAGGCGCTGGACTCCACGGGGGCGCTGAGCCGGTTCGGGCGCCCGCTGGTGCAGACCGGCATCGTGGTGATGGCCGTGGGCGTCGGCGTGTTCGCCTGCGCGCTGCGCTGGGCGGGGGCGCGGGTCACGGTGTGGCAGGGCGCGCCGGCGCTGGTGGTCGTCGGGCTGGGGATGGGGCTGGTGATGGGCCCGTTCTTCCAGACGGTGCTGACCGCCGTGGAGCCGCACGAGACGGGCTCGGCCGCCGGGACGCTGACCGCGGTGCAGCAGTTCGGCAGCGCGCTGGGGAGCGCGGTGCTGGGCACGGTCTTCTTCGCCGCGCTCGCCGGCCGGGCCACCGGCGCGACGGAGGCCGATGCCACCGGGGCGGCCGGGGCGGCCGCCCGGCTCGGCCACTCCCGCGCCATGGAGATCACTCTGGGCGCGGAGGCCGGGCTGCTCGCGGTCACGCTCCTGGCGTCCTTCCTGCTTCCCCGCCGAACCGGGCGTAACCACGACGGACCGGCTGACCGGAAATGATGTTGGTGATTGACAGGCGGAAGAGAAACGTTCAGTCTCGTTCAGCCGAACAGCCAGCCATAGTCTGACTATTGACGGTAAATCCCGTAAAAGAACCCCAAACCACTGCCGAGACAGGGAGCCGCTTCATGCTGCCCACGATGCCGAACCGCGAACGTGAACGTTTCCTCGCCGAGCCGCGCATCGGCGTGCTGGGCGTCACCGACCCCCGGGGCGAACGCGCCCCGCTGCTGGTGCCGATCTGGTACCACTACGAGCCCGGCGGGGAGGTCGTGGTCCAGACCGGCCGGGAGATGGTGAAGACCCGGCTCCTGCGCGCGGCGGGCCGCTTCAGCCTCTGCGCCCAGGACGACAACCGCCCCTACCGGTACGTCAGCGTCGAGGGGCCCATCACCTCGGTCACCGACCCGGCCGACCCCGGGATGCGCGAGGCCATGGCCCACCGCTATCTGGACCCCGAGGAGGCGCGCGCCTACCTCAAGGCGACGGCGCACCAGCTCAGGGAGGACGTCACCTTCCGTATGCGCCCCCAGCACTGGCGCACCGCGAACTTCGCCGCCTTCGCCGCCGACTTCGCCGAGCAGGGCAAGAGCGACTCCGCCGGCTGAACCCCCGCC
>NZ_JAILXP010000213.1 GCF_020740895.1 Streptomyces sp. UNOB3_S3
GGGGCTATGGGGAGGTGGGGTCGTACCGCTCGGTGGCCGACATCACCGGGCCGGAGTCCCTGGAGAAGGTCCGGGCCTACAAGCAGGAAATGAAACGAGCCGCCAAGAAGGCAGCGGTCAAGAAGGTGTGAGACCGCCCCCTCGGGCCTGCGGCGCGTCGCGCCGCGCGTCGGGCGGGGAGCGCCGGAAGACTGTCCCCATGAGCAGCGCCAAAGCATTCCTCGAAGGCGGCCCGGACGATCTGCCGGAGCGGGTCGTGCCGATCACCCCTCCCGGGGTCGAGCTGAAGGTCCAGTTCAGGGGTGGTTACGAGCACTTCAAGGCCACCCCGCGGCATCAGGACACGGCGGAGGGCCGGCTGCGCGTCTTCGAGTGGTGGGAGCGGACCGAGATCGCCGAGTGAGCCGGTGGTCGCCGTGGTCGCGACGGCGCGGAACGACCAGGAGAGCGGATTCCGGTGCCCGCAGTCCGGAATGCGGACCTCCGGCGAAAGAATTCTCGCTCAGGAGTTCCATGCATCACTCCCGGTATGCGGCTGATTGTCAGCATCGCACTCCCGCGCCATGGCTGCGCCGGGAGCCGCTCGCCCGGTAGGCTTTCCGTGTGATCTTCAAGCGCATCGGAAACGGGCGGCCGTACCCCGACCACGGCCGGGAAAGCACCCGCCAGTGGGCGGACGTCGCCCCTCGCCCGGTACGCCTGGACCAGTTGGTGACCACCAAGCAGCAGCTCGACCTCGAGACGCTGCTCGCGGAGGACTCGACGTTCTACGGCGACCTCTTCGCTCACGTCGTGAAGTGGCGTGGCGATCTCTACCTGGAGGACGGGCTGCACCGGGCCGTACGGGCCGCTCTTCAGCAGCGCCAGGTGCTGCACGCGCGCGTGCTCGAGCTCGACTGACCATCCGGGGCACCGCCCAGGGAACCACCCGGGGCAGCATCCAGGGCACCGTCCGGCGCATCACCCTCGGCGTACCTCTCCCGGCGCATCACCCCGGAAGCGGTCACATGGCCGGTTATTGACCCTTTTGGGTAGGGGTCCGGGCAACCCATTGATCATCTAGTAGGCAGCGGCTCCGCCCAGCACTACGCTGCGCTCATGAGCATGCTCACCCCTCCTGGCATGGGTGGTAAGTACCGCATCACGGGCCATCGGTTCCCGCACATGCGCCGCGCCCGCAACCGCCGAAGGATCGTGCTCGCCGGCACCGCCACGGCCGTTGTGCTGGGGCTGGCCGGGTGGGGAACGGTCCAGCTCGTCGACGTCTTCTCGGGCGGTCCCGCCACGACGCAAGCGGCGGCAGCCCCGCAGAAGCGGAACGGCGACTGCAAGAGCGGCTCCGACGCGGCCGAGGCGGCCGGCCGGAAGCTGCCCCGGGACGTGCCCCGGCCCGGCGACATCACCGTCAACGTCTACAACGCCACGCCGCGCGGCGGGCTCGCCAAGATCACGGCGGATGAGCTGGAACGGCGCGGCTTCAGGATCGGCAAGGTGGGCAACGCCCAGGCCGATTACGACAAAAAGGTGAACGGCACCGGAGTGTTGCTGGGGTCCCAGGAATCCCTGGAGGGCGCGCTCAGGGTGCTGGGCACCCAGCTCGCGGGGGCGGAGGCCAAGAGCGACCAGCGCGAGGGGCAGGACGTCGACCTCGTGCTGGGGGCGGCGTACCAGGGGCTGACGTCGCAGGAGGAGTCGGAGAAGGGGCTTTCCGCGCTGGAGCGTGGTGAGGTGCCGCCTTCGCCTTCTGCGCCGTCCCAGGCGCCGTCCTCGGCGCCGGCCTCCGCGCCCCCGAAGGCCAGCCCGCCCGCCAAGTGCTGACGCACGTCGGCGGGCGGTGCTGAGGTCAGTGGGCCTGTACGGCCCGGTGGGTGGTTTGTGCCCACCCGTTCCGCCTGGGGGCACCTCCCAGCGGTAGCTGGGGGAGGAACGACTGCCCACAAACCACCGGCTCGGGTCAGCCCGCGGTGCCGTACATGCGGTCGCCCGCGTCGCCGAGGCCCGGGACGATGTAGCCGTGCTCGTTGAGCCGCTCGTCGACGGAGGCGGTGACGACGGTCACCGGGGCGCCCTCGAGCTCGCGCTCCATGACCTCGACGCCCTCCGGCGCGGCCAGCAGGCAGATCGCGGTGACGTCGTCCGCGCCACGGGCGATCAGCTCGTTGATCGCGGCGACGAGCGTGCCGCCGGTGGCGAGCATCGGGTCCAGGACGTAGACCTGGCGACCGGAGAGGTCCTCGGGCATACGCGTCGCGTACGTCTCCGCCTTGAGGGTCTCCTCATTGCGGATCATGCCGAGGAAGCCGACCTCGGCCGTCGGCAGCAGCCGGACCATGCCGTCGAGCATGCCCAGGCCGGCCCGGAGGATCGGCACCACCAGCGGGCGCGGGTGGGAGAGCCGGACGCCGGTGGTGGCCGTCACGGGGGACTCGATGCTGACCTGCTCGGTGCGCACGTCGCGCGTGGCCTCGTACGCGAGCAGGGTGACCAGCTCGTCGCAGAGGCGCCGGAAGGTGGGGGAATCGGTGCGCTTGTCGCGCAGGGTGGTGAGCTTGTGAGCCACCAGGGGGTGGTCGACGACGTGGATCCGCATGACATCGACATTAACCGAGCTTTAATGCCCGAGCGCCCGCCCGGGCGCCACAGCGGGGCCACGAGGAGGCTTCGACGGTCTGTCGCAGCCCTGGCATCAAACCACCACTTAGGGGGAAAGTGGGCACGTACGCCCGGTCTGTCGCCGGGCGAGGACCTCGGCACGAGGTGGTGCTGCCCATGGCTGGCCGTGACAGGCGGGGATCCGGGTCGGCTGCCCGGACGCCCCGGGAAACAGCGGAAGCGGACCCCCGGAAACCGGGCTCCATAGACCCGGCGGGCCGGACGCCCGGCGAGCGGGCGGCCCCCGGACGGCCCCGGGAGACCGCCGGGGACATCGCCCGGCCCGCCGCCGGATCCGCCACCGGACCCGCCCCGGACGACGTGCCCGAGAGCGCCGAGGACCGCAGACGACGCCGCGCCCAGTTCCTCCGTGAGCTGAACGAGGCCAAGGAGCTGCGCGACCGCGTCCAGCCGCGCCGGGCGCGGGCCGCCCGGATGCGCCAGCAGATGCGGATGCGCACCTTCCGCTGGTGAGCGCCGGACCCGCCCGCGTCACGTCCGTACGGCGCCCTCACGGGCCCCACGTGAGCGACATCTCTCGGACTGCTGCACGACGCAGCGCGGAAGACCTCTCGCAACGCCCAGGTTTCTGCCACGATTCCGAGTGGGCGGGGTGGTCCCCGTCCGACCCGGCACCGCCTATGACCAGTGGGAGAGTCACGGTGTACTTCGCCGCAATGCTCGCGCGCACCGAAGACGGGTGGGTAGCGAGCGACACAGAACTCGACAACGTGGAGACCCTGTCCGACATCGCCGACCTCGCACGGGAGAACGCGGTCGACGACGACACGGTCCTGGTGCTCATCGAGCAGGAGGACGCCTGGTTCGGCGTCGTCCGGGTGGACGGCGAGGACGACCCCCGGGTCTACCTCTCGAACGCCGCTCTCGCCAACCGCAGCTCGTACGGGGCGATGCTCGTCGACGAGCTCACCGGCCGCGAGGACGGCGAGGACGACGATCTGGACGCCCTCGACCTCGACGGCACCGAGGACGGCGAACCCGAGACCGAGGAGGAGGACGACGGGGCGGCCGCCTCCGTCGCGCCCCACGGCCCGCTGGGCGACGGCAGGCTGCTGGACGACCTCGGGGTGAGCGAGAAGGAGCTCCTGGCCCTCGACGGGGACGCCCTCGGCACGATCGCCGACGCCCTCGGCTGCACCGATGTCCTGGAGGCCGTCCGCTGACGTCCGCCCGGACGGGTGCGCTCACACTGGTGCCATGAACGAAGCCGTCCACGACTCAGCCGTCCCCGTCCACGACCCGGTGCGCGACCCCTGGCTCGCCCCCATGCGGGCCGCCCTGGCGGAGGCCGCGGCGGCCCCCGCCACGGGCGACGTGCCGGTGGGCGCTGTCGTGCTGGACCGGGACGGCTCCGTCATCGGCCGCGGCCGCAACGAACGCGAGGCCACCGGCGACCCCACCGGCCACGCGGAGGTCCTCGCGATCCGCGAGGCCGCGCGGGCCGTCGGCGAGTGGCGGCTGTCGGGCTGCACGCTCGTCGTCACCCTGGAGCCCTGCACGATGTGCGCGGGCGCGATCGTCCTCTCCCGGGTGGACCGCGTCGTCTACGGCGCCGCCGACGAGAAGGCCGGTGCCGCCGGCTCCCTCTGGGACGTCGTCCGCGACCGCCGCCTCAACCACCGCCCCGAGGTGATCTCCGGGGTCCTCGCCGACGAGTGCGCCGAGCTGCTCACCCGCTTCTTCCGCGACCGGTGACAGGGCTGGTGACAGGGCTGGTGGCAAGGCCGGTGACACGACCGGTGACCAGGGCCACACCGCCGGAGCCCGGAACCGATTTCGGAGCACGGCCCACCGTCCGCTAAGCTCTCTCTCGGTAGCGTGTCCGAGCGGCCTAAGGAGCACGCCTCGAAAGCGTGTGTGGGGGCAACTCCACCGTGGGTTCAAATCCCACCGCTACCGCTCTTGGGAACCGCCCCGATCCGGATCACCGGATCGGGGCGGTTCTTTTTCTGAGCGCCCGAGGCCGCCCCGACGGCGGTTTTGCGCTGCCGGGCCGGCGTGACGCGCCCGGGAAGCGGGTCTCGGCAGATGGAATCCGGTCATCTCGCGGTCCGGACCAATCGGGGCGGCCGGCGGTGAAGCCCTTGCCCCGGATCGATGCCCGCGGCATCACGCTCCGTCAATCGATCAATTCCGGACCGTGTCGGAATCCCCCGTCTTGTGACACGGACCCACCGACCGGACGATCGGTCTGCGTTCCCGCGCGGGAAGCCGCGCGGGCTCTTCGAGGAGGACCGCATGAACGATCGTCTCAGTCTCGCGCCCGATGCCGCACGGCAGTTGGCCACCACCACCAAGACCACCCCGCAGATGCGCGGGATCACGCCGCGCTACCTGCTGCGCGCGCTGCCCTGGGTCGACGTCGAGTCCGGCGTCTACCGGGTCAACCGCCGCCGGACGTTCATCCTCGGCGACGACCGCATCAGCTGCTACAGCGAGGGCGGCGCCCACCGCGTCGTCCCCGAGGACCTGCGCGAACTGCCGTTCCTCCGCGAGGCGGACGAGGCGCTGCTGGCCGAACTCGCGGGCGCCTTCACCCAGGTGGCCTTCGAGCCCGGGCAGATCATCGGTGCCGAGGGCGAGACGTGCGACAAGCTGACCGTGATCGTCAGCGGTCGCGCCGAGAAGCGGGTCACCGGCCGGTACGGCGAGGACGCGCTGCTGGAGGTCATAGGCGACGGCCAGTTCTTCTGTCTGGACTCCTGGACCCGATGTCAGCCCTTGCCGTTCCGGGTCAAGGCGGTCACCTCCGGTGTCGCCCTGACCGTCGGGCTCGACGCGCTCAACGCGATCGCCGACCGGGACGCGGGCCTGCGGGCCGCGCTCGACGCCCACATCGCGGGCGAGGCCCCCCTGCCCGGCTCCGAGGTGCCCGTCGACCTCGCCTCCGGGCACACCGGCGAGCCCGAACTGCCGGGCACCTACGTGGAGTACGAGGACACGCCCCGCGAGTACCACATGACGCTCGCCCAGACCGTGCTGCGCGTCCACACCCGCGTCTCCGACCTGTACAACGCGCCCATGGACCAGACCCGGGTCCAGGCCGACCTCACCATCCAGGCGCTGCGCGAGCGCCAGGAGGCGATGATCCTCAACCACCCCGAGTTCGGCCTGTTCAACAACGTCGCCCCGGGCCAGCGCGTCCAGCCGCGCACCGGCGCGCCGACCCCCGACGACCTCGACGAGCTGCTGTCGAAGGTCTGGAAGCAGCCCAGCTTCTTCCTCGCCCACCCCAAGGCCATCGCCGCCTTCGGCCGCGAGTGCACCCGCCGGGGCGTCCCGCCGGTCATCGACACCCGCTTCGGCAGCCCGCTGATCACCTGGCGCGGCGTGCCGCTGCTCCCGTCCGACAAGGTGCGCTTCAAGGGCAACGGCGGCGCCGCGACCACCGAGATCCTGCTGATGCGCGTGGGCGAGGCCGAGCAGGGCGTCATCGGGCTGCGCCCGGCCGGGGTGCCGGACGAGGTCGAGCCGGGCCTGTCGATGCGGAACATGGGCACGGACCAGAAGGCCATCACCTCGTACCTGCTGACGGCGTACTTCAACGCCGCGGTGCTCGTGGAGGACGCCCTCGCCGTCCTCCAGAACGTCGAGGTGTCCAAGTACCATGACTATTCCTGACGTTCGGACGTACGGGCAGCCGTTACCGGCCGGTGCGCTTTCCGCCGGCACGGACCCGCGCCCGTACGAGCAGCCGGCGGCGGCCGCCGCTCCGGCGGTTCCCTCCACGGCCCCGCAGTCCACCCCGCCGCGCGGCGGCAGCGGCTTCGACCCCCTGGTGGCCCGGGCGGACGTCCCCGTGCTGCACCGCACCGTCAACGGCCATCCGCTCGTCTGGCTGGACAACGGCGCGACCACCCAGAAGCCGCGCCAGGTGATCGAGGCGCTCACCGCCTACTACGGCGCCGCCAACTCCAACATCCACCGAGGCGCCCACACCATGGCCCGCGAGGCCACGGAGACGTACGAGGCGGGGCGGGCGGCCGTCGCCGACCTGCTGGGCGCCGCCTCCCCGGACGACATCGTCTTCACCCGGGGCACCACCGAGGCCATCAACCTCGTGGCCCAGACCTGGGGACGGGCGAACATCGGGCCCGGCGACGAGATCCTCGTCGCCACGCTGGAGCACCACTCCAACATCGTGCCCTGGCAGTTGCTCGCCAAGGAGAAGCACGCCCGGCTCGTGCCCATCCCGCTCCTCCCGGACGGCAGCATCGACCAGGCCGCCTTCGCGGACCTGCTCTCCTTCCGCACCCAGCTCGTCGCCGTCAGCCAGGCGTCGAACGTGCTGGGCACCGTGCCGCCCGTGAAGGAGATGACCGCGCTGGCGCACCGCTACCAGGCGAAGGTGCTGGTCGACGGGGCCCAGGCGGTGGCGCACTTCCCCGTCGACGTCCAGGACCTGGACGCGGACTTCTACGTCTTCTCCGGGCACAAGCTGTTCGCCCCGACGGGCATCGGCGCGCTCTACGGCAAGCCGGAGCTGCTCGCCGCCATGCCGCCCTGGCAGGGCGGCGGCAACATGATCGACCAGGTCGACTTCCCGGCCAGCACCTACGCGCCCGTGCCGCACCGCTTCGAGGCCGGCACCGGGCACATCTCCGGGGTCGCCGGGCTGCTGGCGGCGATCAACTGGCTGACCGGCTTCGACCGTGAGGCCGTCGCCGCCTACGAGCACGGGCTGCTGGCCTACGCCGAGCAGGCCATGGCCCAGGTGCCGGGGATCGCCATCCTGGGCTCGGCACCCGAGAAGATCGCGACGCTGACGTTCACCCTGGCCGGGCACGACCCGGTCGACGTCGCCCGCTCGCTCGACCAGGACGGCATCGCCGTCCGCGCGGGGCACCACTGCGCCCAGCCCTCGCTGCGCCACTACGGCGTGGAGAGCGCGGCGCGGGCCTCGCTGGCGCTCTACAACACGCGGGAGGACGTCGACCGGCTGGTCGCGTCCCTGCTGCGGATGACAGCCGGAGGCGACGCCCCCGGCCGGTAGCGGACGCCCGGGCCCGCGTTCCCCCGTGGAGCGCGGGCCCGGTGTCCCCTCAGGCGTCGAGCATGGCGGCGAACATGCCGGGCTCGTAGGAGCCGCCCCGCTGGTGGACGATCACGGCGAGCCGGTTGGCCGCGTTGATCAGGGCGACCAGGGAGACCAGCGCGGCGATCTGGTCGTCGTCGTAGTGCTCGCGCACCCGCTCCCAGGTCCCGTCGGACACGCCCTCATGCGCGTCGGCGAGCCGGGTGCCCTCCTCGGCGAGCGCCAGCGCCGCCCGCTCGGCCTCGGTGAACACGGTGGACTCGCGCCAGGTGGCGACCAGGTGGAGCCGGACCGCGGTCTCACCGGCGGCCGCGGCGTCCTTGGTGTGCATGTCGACGCACCAGCCGCAGCCGTTGATCTGGCTGGCGCGCAGCGACACCAGCTCCTGCGTGGACCTGGGCAGCGTCGACTGCTGGATCACCATGCCGGCGTTGGCGAACCGCTTGCCGAACTTCACGCTGGTCTCGTTCTCGAACAGGTTGAACCGGGTGTCCATGGCTTCGTCCTCACTCGTCACTCGTCGTGTCGTACGGAACGAACATGAGATGCCGGCGCCACGCCCCCTGTGACGGGACGGCTGTGTGATGTGAACCATCGCCCCGGGGTGTCACAAAACCGCGGGGACCGGCGTCTTGTGCGCGTGGACGCGTCGACAGCGAACAGGTGGGAGCAGCCGGTGGAGAGCGGGAAGCACGAGGACAGCGGGCGCACGGATCCCGCCACGGATCCCGCCACCGAGGCGTTCGTCGCCCATCGCAATCTGCTCTTCACCGTCGCCTACGAGATGCTCGGCTCGGCCGCCGACGCGGAGGACGTCCTCCAGGAGACCTGGCTGCGCTGGTCGGGCGTCGATCTCGGCGTGGTGCGGGACCGGCGCGCCTACCTGGTCCGGATCACCACGCGCCAGGCGCTGGGCCGGCTGCGCGCGCTCGGCCGCCGCAAGGAGTCCTACGTCGGCACCTGGCTGCCCGAGCCGCTGCTCACCGCCCCGGACGTGGCCGAGGACGTCGAGCTGGCCGACAGCGTCTCCACGGCGATGCTGCTGGTGCTGGAGACGCTCGCGCCGACCGAGCGTGCGGTCTTCGTGCTGCGCGAGGTGTTCGCCCTCGGGTACGACGAGATCGCCGAAGCCGTCGGCAAGTCCCCGGCGGCGGTACGGCAGATCGCGCACCGGGCGCGGGCGCACGTCGCGGCGCGCCGGCCGCGCGGGGCCGTCTCCCCGGCCCAGACCCGGAACGCGCTCGACGCGTTCCGGCGGGCGGCCGAGACGGGCGACATCCAGGGCCTGCTCGACGTCCTCGCGCCGGACGTCGTCCTCCTGGGTGACGGCGGCGGCGTCAAGCAAGCCGTCCTGCGGCCGATCGTGGGCGCCGACAAGGTGGCCCGCCTGGTGATCGGCGGGCTCGCCAAGGTCGCCGCGGCGGCGGTCTCGCTGCGGCCGGCGCGGGTCAACGGCCACCCGGCGCTGGTCCTCCGGCTCGGCGGCGAGCTCGACAGCGTCCTGACGGTGCGCTTCGACGACGGCCTCATCACCGGGCTCTACGCCGTGCGCAACCCCGAGAAGCTGTCGCACATGGGGCGGGAGACCGCGCTGCGCCGCTGAGCCCCGGGCCCCTGGTCGCCGTCACCCTGATCGCCGCGATTCCGCGCCGGGCGGGAGCGGCACGCGTACTGTTTATTTCGCAGTATTTAGGATGATTTGACCAGGGATGACCGGATCTCAGCGAGGAGCGGACCGCCCGTGCCCGGTGACGAGGAGCCCCAGCCGGAACAGCAGCCCCTCCGGTTCCATGTGCTCGGCCCCGTACGGGCCGACCGCGGCGGGCAGCCGCTGCCGCTCGGCTCCCCGCAGGAGCGCGCGGCCCTCGCGATCCTGCTGCTGCGCGACGGCCGCTCCCTCACCACCTCCGAACTCGTCGACGCCCTCTGGGGCGACGACCCGCCCCACCGCGCCACGGACACCCTGCGCGCCTACGTCACCCGGCTGCGCGCCGTCCTGGAGCCCGGCCGGCCCTTCCGGGGCCGCGCGAAGGTGCTCGTCTCCACCGGCGGCGGCTACGCCGTGCGGGTGCCGCCCGGAAGCCTGGACGCGACCGTGTTCGAGGACCACCTCGCGGCCGCCGCCACCGCCCGCGCGAGCGGCGACCCCGCCGGGGCGTACGCGCGGCTGACCGCCGCCCTGGCCCTGTGGGAGGGCACCGCGCTGGCCGGGCTGACCGGCCCGTACGCCGAGGCGGAGCGCGCGCGGCTCACCGAACTGCGCGCCACCGCCCGCGAAGACCACTTCGAGTGCGCCCTCGCGCTGGGCCGGCACGCCGAATCGGTGGCCGGGCTGCGCGCCCTGACCGCCGAACAGCCCCCGCGCGAGAAGCCGCGCGCCCTGCTGATGCTGGCCCTCCACCGCGCCGGGCGGCAGGCCGAGGCCCTCGCGGTGTTCAGCGAGACGCGGCGGCTGCTTCCCGAGGGGCCCGGTCCCGAACTCGTCCGGCTGCGCGAACGGATCCTCTCGGGCGATCCCGGGCTCGCGGCTCCGGCCGCCCCGGTCGCCCCGGTCGCCCCGGCCGCCGACACGCGGGACGTGGTGGAGCCCGTACCCGCGCGCCCCTCACCCGACCTGCTGCCGCCGGACCCCGCCGGCTTCACCGGCCGCGAGACCCTCACCGCCGAGGTGCGCACGGCCCTCACCGCCGGGGCCGTCGCCGCCGGAGCCGTCGCCGCCGGGGCCGTCGTCGTCCTCACCGGCCCCGGCGGCACCGGCAAGACCGCGCTGGCCGTGCACACCGCCCACGCCGTCCGCACCGGCTACCCCGACGGCCTCCTCCACCTCGACCTGCGCGGCACCGGCCCCGAGCCGGTCGACACGGGCGCGGCCCTCGCGGACCTGCTGTACGCGCTCGGCGTCACCGACGCCGCCCTGCCCGACGACGTGGAGCGCCGGGCCGCGCTCTACCGCTCCCTGCTCGCCGACCGGCGCGTGCTCGTCGTCCTCGACGACGCCCACGACGCCGCGCGGGTGCTCCCCCTGCTGCCCGGCGCGCCCGGCTGCGCGGCGCTCGTCACCACCCGCGACCGGGACCTCGTGCTGCCGGACGCCCGGACGGTGGAGGTGGACGCCATGGAGGAGAAGGAGGCACTGGCCATGCTGACGGCGGCCGGCGGCGGCCGCGTCGCCGCCTCGGCCGTCGCCGGGGGCGACGCCGCCCGGTCCGTCGTCGCCGCCTGCGAACGGCTTCCGCTCGCCCTGCGTATCGTCGGCGCCCGCCTCACCGCGAGCCCTGCCTGGAACCCGGCCGACCTCGCGGCCCGGCTCGCGGAGGAACGGCACCGGCTCGACACGCTGCACGTCGATCCGCACGCCGATCCGCACGCCGACTCGCACGCCGACTCGCACGTCGGCGAACCCCGCACCGGCGCCCTCGCCCTCGCCCTGGAAACCGTCTGCCGCGTCGCCCACGACGCCCTGGACCCCGAGGCGGCCCGCGCCTTCCGGCTGCTGGCCCTCCCCGACGCCGGGCCGCTCGACGCCGCCTCGGCCGCCGCCGTCCTCGACCTCCCGGAGACCGCGCGGGCCGAGGCCGTCACCGGCGAGCTCACCCGCGCCGGGCTGCTGGAGTCCCCCGCCCCGGGCCGCCACGGCCACCACGCCCTGGTGCGGCTGTTCGCCCGGCGGCAGAGCGAACGCACCGACAGCCCGCCTGTCCGCGACGCGGCGCTGCTGCGCCTCCTGGACCACCAACTGGCCACCGCCGTCACCGCGCTCCTGCGCCTGACCCCCGACAGCCCCCTGCCGCGCCACCTCCTCCACCACCTCGCCACCGCGGGCCTCCCCCTGGCCGACGCCGGCGCCGCCCGCGCCTGGACGCACGACGCCCACCCGAGCGTGCTCGCCACCGTGCGGCAGGTCCTGGCGCAGGACGTCCCCGAAGCCCTGCGCCCCGCCGTCGACCTGCTGACCGTCTGGGCCGCCCTCGCCGCCGGCACCGCGCGCCGCCAGGACCTTGAGCCGCCCGCCCGGCAGGCCCTGGACCGGGCCCGGGAACAGGGCGACGACACCGCCGCCGCCCGTGCGCTGCGCCTCCTCGCCGCGCCCCGCCCCGGCCCGGACACCCCCGGGCGCGCCGAGCACGATCTGCGGGAGGCCCTGCGCCTGGCCGAGGAGGCCCACGATCCGCTCACGGCCCTCCTCGCCGCGCACGAACTCGGCGTCGTCCTGCTGGAGCTGGACCGCGCCGACGAGGCGCTGCCCCTGCTCGTCCGGGCCGAGGAGGGGCTCGGCCGGGAGGGCGCGCCGGGCGCCGCCGCGGAGGCGCTGGCCCACGCGGCACGCGCGTACATCGCGCTGGGCCGGGCCGAGGAGTCCCTCGCCGCCGCCGACGCGGCGACCGAGCGCGCCCGGGAGCCCGGGCACGGCCGGGCTCTCGCGCTGGTGCTCCTCCAGACGGGCCGCGCCCATCTGCGGGCCGACCGGACGTCGGCGGCCGCCGACCGGCTGCGGGAGGCCCTGGCCGTGGAACCGGAGGGGACGGATCCGCGCCGGGAGGCCCTGGTGTGGGCGTGGCTGGCGCACTGCCGGCTCGCCCAGCTCCGGCACCGTGAGGCCGTCGCGGCCGCGGACCGCGCGCTGGCGCTGGAGGCCGGGCCCGGGGACCAGCGCGTCCGGGGGCTGGCCCTGGCCGCCCGCGGGCGGGCCCAGCTGGCGCTCGGCGAACCCCGGCTCGCCGAGGGCGCGCTGCGGGAGGCGTACGACGTGCTGGCGCGGCGTGGCGCGCCGGAGGCGGTGGAGGTGGCGGCGCTGCTGGACGAGGAGTTCC
>NZ_JAILXP010000214.1 GCF_020740895.1 Streptomyces sp. UNOB3_S3
TACCAGTGGCCCCACCAGCGGCCGCGGCGCGGCGGCCCGCGGGGAGCTATGGCGGCGGGCGTTCCGAGGGCGGTCGCTCCGGTAGCGGGAGCTACGGCGGCGGCCGTTCCGAGGGCGGTCGTTACGACGGCGGTCGCTCCGGGGACCGGCGTGACGACAGGCCCCGGCGTGACGACAGGCCGCAGGAGCGTCCGCGCCGTCCGCGCCCCGAGGAGCGCCGCTACGACGTGGGCCCCGACGCCGAGCGCACCCGCAGCGGCCCCACCAGCGGTCGTACCAGTGGCCCCACCAGCGGCCGCGGCGCGGCGGCCCGCGGTGGCGCCAAGGGCGGCCCCCGCAAGAGCTCCACGGCAGGCTCCGGCGGCCGCAGCAGCGGGCCCGCCCGCGGCCACGGGTACGCCCCCGCCCGCCCGCGTGAGCTCGACGCCAAGATCGAGGAGCGCAACCGGGAGCGGCACAACAAGCCGCAGGTGAAGACGCCCAAGACCTTCCCCGGCGCCGAGCAGGAGGGCGAGCGTCTGCAGAAGGTGCTGGCCCGTGCCGGCATGGGCTCGCGCCGTGCCTGCGAAGAGCTGATCGAGATGGCCCGCGTCGAGGTCAACGGCCGGATCGTCACCGAGCAGGGCCTGCGCGTCGACCCGGAGAAGGACGAGATCAAGGTCGACGGCCTGACGGTCGCCACCCAGTCGTACCTGTTCTTCGCGCTGAACAAGCCGGCCGGCGTCGTCTCCACCATGGAGGACCCGGACGGCCGCCAGTGCCTCGGCGACTACGTCACCAACCGTGAGACCCGCCTCTTCCACGTGGGCCGGCTCGACACGGAGACCGAGGGCATCATCCTGCTCACCAACCACGGCGAGCTCGCCCACCGGCTGACGCACCCCCGCTACGGCGTGCAGAAGACCTACCTGGCCGCCATCACGGGCCCGCTGCCGCGCGACATCGGCAAGCAGCTCAAGAGCGGCATCCAGCTGGAGGACGGCTGGGCGCGCGCGGACAACTTCCGCGTGATCCAGCAGACCGGCAAGAACTACCTCGTCGAGGTCACCCTCCACGAGGGCCGCAAGCACATCGTCCGCCGCATGCTCGCCGAGGCGGGCTTCCCGGTGGAGAAGCTGGTGCGCACCGCGTTCGGCCCCATCTCCCTGGGCGACCAGAAGTCGGGCTGGCTGCGCCGCCTGACCAACACCGAGGTCGGCATGCTGATGCGCGAGGTCGAGCTGTAGCAGCCGCTTCCGGGGGCTCCGCCCCCGGACCCCGGTCCTCGAACGCCGGACGAGCCGCTCTCAGCTCGTCCGGCGGACGCGTATGAGGAAGTCCTCCACCCGGGCCGTGTCCGGCTCCTCCGGCAGCGGCGTGCCCCGCAGCGCCTCCTCGCACTCCTCGAACAGTCGTGCCGTCCACGCCTCGACCCGGTCCCACGGCACCTCGCCGTGGCGCACGGCCAGGAAACGGTCCCGCTGAGTGCCGACGTCGAGCGTCAGCGCGCCCGTGCGCAGCAGATCGCGGCACGAGGTGAGCAGCCGCAGCATGTGCATGACGTGCTTCCAGCGCGGCGCCTCCTGGCGGAAGCGCCGGTACTGGGCCCTGGCGTAGCCGACGTGGCTCTGGTGGGCCCGGCGGGAGAGGAACGCCCCGCGCAGCTCCAGCAGCTCGAGCCCCGTCGCGTCCACGTGCTCGACCAGCGGGGAGTGGAGGATCTCCAGGGCGTTGGGGTTGCTCCGCAGGGCCAGCTCGCAGAAGCGCTCCAGCTCCCAGGAGAAGCGCTCCTCCTCCGGGCCCTCGACATGCGTGGGGGGCTTGTCGAAGCCCCAGAAGAGCGCCGTCGGCGCCACGAACACGCCGCGCCGGTCGGTGTCGCTGGCCTCCGTGGCCAGGCCGAAGGCCCGGGAACCCATGACGCAGGAGTAGATCGTGTGCTCGGTCACCAGGGCGTGGTGGGCCGGGGGAGGCGTGACGTGCATGCGGGTGATTGTCGTCGGCGCGCGGCCCGCCGTCACCCGGTCAACCCGCCCGTCGTCCGGGTCGAACCGAGGTCACGACCACACCGCCAGCCCCGTCGCCCGGCCCTCCTCGTCGCGCTGGATCTCCATCATCCCCTCGACCGCGTCACGTGTGATCCGGCCGAAGACGTGCGGGAAAAGGGTGCCGGGGGACACGCCCGGCGGCGGGGCGGGGTCGGCGGCCTCCCAGCGGACCATCACGTCCAGCTTGTGCTCGTCGATCAGCAGCACCATCAGCGGCCCCGGGACGTCGCGGTAGAACGCCGTCGCCACGGCCAGCGTGGTCTCCTCGTCGGGCGAGCAGTGGACGAAGCCCTCCTCGGAGAGGGAGGCGGGGGAGTAGGGGCGGTCGGGCACGGCCAGCCAGTCGTCCAGGGACACCACGTGATAGATCATGGACATCGTTCTACCCGACGGGACCGTCCCGATCATGCCGCCCCGGCCGCCCCACTAGGCTGTGGGGCGTGAGAACCGCCCTCGTCATCGGAACCGGACTGATCGGCACGTCCGCCGCCCTCGCCCTCGCGGGCCGCGGTGTGCGGGTGCACCTGATGGACCACGACCCCGCCCAGGCCCGTACGGCCGCGGCGCGCGGCGCCGGCACGGACCAGGCGCCCGACGGGCCCGTGGACCTCGCCATCGTGGCCGTGCCCCCCGCGCACGTCGCGGCGACCCTCGCCGAGGCGATCCGGGGCGGCCGCGCCCGCGGCTATCTCGACGTCGCCAGCGTCAAGGGCGGCCCGCGCCGCGAGCTGGAGGCGCTCGGCTGCGACCTCAGGGGCTATCTGGGCACCCACCCGATGGCCGGCCGGGAGCGCTCCGGGCCCATGGCAGCCACGGCCGACCTCTTCGAGGGCCGGCCCTGGGTGCTCACCCCGACCCATGAGACCGACACCGAGGTCCTCAACCTCGCCCTCGAGCTCGTCGCCCTGTGCCGGGCGGTGCCCGTGGTGATGGACGCCGACGCCCACGACCGGGCCGTCGCACTGGTCTCCCACACCCCGCAGCTGCTCTCCAGCATGGTCGCCGCCCGGCTGCGGGACGCCGACGAGACGGCCGTGCGGCTGTGCGGCCAGGGCATCCGCGACGTCACCCGGATCGCCGCCTCCGACCCCCGGATGTGGCTCGACATCCTCTCCGCGAACCCCGGCCCGGTGGCCGACGTCCTCGCGGGCGTCGCCGCCGACCTCGACGAGACCGTACGGGCGCTGCGCGCCCTGGAGTCCGCCGACGAGGACAAGCGCCAGGGCGGCGCGGCCGGCGTCGAGGACGTGCTGCGGCGCGGCAACGACGGCCGGGCCCGGGTGCCGGGCAAGCACGGCGCGGCCCCGGCCACGTACGAGACGGTGACCGTCCTCATCGGCGACCAGCCGGGCGAGCTGGCCCGGATCTTCTCGGACGCCGGCCGCGCGGGCGTCAACATCGAGGACGTCCGCATCGAGCACGCCACGGGCCAGCAGTCGGGTCTGATCCAGCTGATGGTCGAGCCGGCCGCCGCGACGGGCCTGGCCGCGACGCTGCGCGACCGGGGCTGGGCGATCCGCCAGTAGGGCCCGTACGGCCCCGGGGGCGTACGGCGGCGCGGGCCGGTCCGGCGAGCCAGTAACCTTGAGTGAGCCATCAAGGCGATCCGCCAGGAAACGCCCCGTGTACGAGGAAGGTGCCCTACACCGTGGAAACCGCCGCCCGGACCGCTCCGGCAGCAGTCGTCGTCGGCATCGACGGCCCCTCCGGCACGGGTAAGTCCAGCACCTCCAAGGCCGTGGCGGCCAAGCTGGGCCTGTGCTACCTGGACACCGGCGCCCAGTACCGGGCGATCACCTGGTGGATGCTGAGCAACGGCATCGATGTGAACGACCCGGCCGCCGTCGCGGACGCCGCGGGCAAGCCGGAGATCGTCTCCGGCACCGACCCGTCCGCACCCACGATCACGGTCGACGGCGCGGACGCCTCGGGTCCCATCCGCACCCAGGCGGTCACCTCGGCCGTCAGCGCGGTCAGCGCCGTGCCGGAGGTGCGCACCCGGATGACCGAGCTCCAGCGCGCCATCGCCGCCGAGGCGCCGTACGGCATCGTCGTCGAGGGCCGGGACATCGGCACCACCGTGCTCCCGGACGCCGACGTCAAGATCTTCCTCACCGCCTCCCCGGAGGCGCGTGCCGCCCGCCGCAGCGGTGAGCTCAAGGGCAAGGAGGCCGGCGACCTGGCCGCCACCCAGGCCGCCCTGGTCAAGCGGGACGCGGCCGACTCCGGCCGGAAGACCTCCCCGCTGGCCAAGGCCGCCGACGCCGTCGAGGTGGACACCACCGAGCTGACGCTGGAGCAGGTCGTCGAGTGTGTGATCACGCTGGTAGAGGAGAAGCGGTCGGCGTGACCTCGTCCTCCGGTGCCGCCGTCGGGCGGCGGATCGGCATCGGCCTGATGTACGGGCTGTGGAAGCCCAGGGTGCTGGGCGCCTGGCGGATGCCCGCCGACGGGCCCTGCATACTGGCCGTCAACCACACCCACAACATCGACGGCCCGATGATCATGGGCACCGCCCCCCGGCCCGTGCACTTCCTGATCAAGAAGGAAGCGTTCGTGGGCCCGCTCGGTCCCTTCCTGCGCGGCATCGGCCAGCTGGAGGTCGACCGCTCGGGCACCGACCGCACGGCCATCTCCGGCGCGCTGAAGGTCCTGGAGGACGGCGGCGTGCTGGGCATCTTCCCGGAGGGCACCCGGGGCGAGGGCGACTTCGCCTCGCTCCGCGCGGGCCTGGCCTACTTCGCCGTACGGTCGGGCGCGCCGATCGTGCCGGTGGCGGTACTGGGCAGTGGCGAGCGGAAGAGCCGGGCCGTGCCGGGGTTGCCGCCGCTGCGCGGCCGCGTCGACGTGGTCTTCGGAGACCCGTTCGAGGCCGGTGACGGCAGCGGCAGGCGCACGCGCAAGGCGCTGGACGAGGCGACCACGCGCATCCAGGAGCGCCTGGGCGCGCACCTGGCGGACGCCAAGCGGCTGACCGGCCGCTGACCGAGACTTGAAGTAGCGGGCCGTAAGGGTCCGCCGACGATACAGAAGAACGAGGAACGGACTTCATGGACGACCAGATCCACACCGGCGACGAGCACGGTGAGCTTGGCGACGCCGAGTACGCGGAGTTCATGGAGCTCGCGGCGCAGGAGGGCTTCGACGCCGAGGAGGTCGAGGGCGCCCTCGGCGAGGCCGGCCACGGCCCGCTGCCCGTGCTCGCCGTCGTCGGCCGCCCCAACGTCGGCAAGTCGACGCTGGTGAACCGCATCATCGGCCGCCGCGAGGCCGTGGTCGAGGACCGCCCCGGCGTCACCCGTGACCGCGTCACCTACGAGGCCGAGTGGGCCGGCCGCCGCTTCAAGGTCGTCGACACCGGCGGCTGGGAGCAGGACGTGCTCGGCATCGACGCGTCCGTCGCCGCCCAGGCGGAGTACGCGATCGAGGCCGCCGACGCCGTGGTCTTCGTGGTGGACTCCGCCGTCGGCGCCACCGACACCGACGAGGCCGTGGTCAAGCTGCTGCGCCGGGCCGGCAAGCCCGTCGTGCTGTGCGCCAACAAGGTCGACGGCCCCTCCGGCGAGGCCGACGCCGCCATGCTGTGGTCGCTGGGCCTGGGCGAGCCGATGCCCGTCTCCGCGCTCCACGGCCGCGGCACCGGCGACATGCTCGACGAGGTCCTCAAGGCGCTGCCCGAGGCCCCGGCCCAGACCTTCGGCGCCGCGCTCGGCGGTCCGCGCCGCATCGCGCTGATCGGCCGTCCGAACGTCGGCAAGTCCTCCCTGCTGAACAAGGTCGCGGGCGAGGAGCGGGTCGTCGTCAACGAGCTGGCCGGCACCACCCGTGACCCGGTCGACGAGCTGATCGAGCTGGGCGGCACCACCTGGAAGTTCGTGGACACCGCGGGCATCCGCAAGCGCGTCCACCTCCAGGAGGGCGCCGACTACTACGCCTCCCTGCGCACCGCCGCCGCGGTGGAGAAGGCCGAGGTCGCGGTCATCCTGATCGACGCCAGCGAGACCATCAGCGTCCAGGACCAGCGCATCATCACCATGGCCGTCGAGGCCGGCCGCGCCATGGTCATCGCCTTCAACAAGTGGGACACCCTCGACGAGGAGCGCCGCTACTACCTGGAGCGGGAGATCGAGACCGAGCTCCAGCAGATCGCCTGGGCGCCGCGGGTCAATGTCTCGGCGCGCACCGGCCGGCACATGGAGAAGCTCGTCCCGGCGATCGAGACCGCGCTGGCGGGCTGGGAGACCCGGATCCCCACCGGTCGGCTGAACGCCTTCCTCGGTGAGCTGGTGGCGGCCCACCCGCACCCGATCCGGGGCGGCAAGCAGCCGCGCATCCTGTTCGGTACGCAGGCGGGCACCAAGCCGCCGCGCTTCGTGCTCTTCGCCTCCGGCTTCCTGGAGGCCGGTTACCGCCGCTTCGTCGAGCGCCGACTGCGTGAGGAGTTCGGCTTCGAGGGCACGCCGATCCACATCTCGGTGCGCGTCCGCGAGAAGCGCGGCAAGAAGAAGTAACGCGGGGCACGCCGGGGCGGCTCGGGGCCCGGGGAGGAGTCAGAACCCCCGGCCGCGGCCGTCCCGCTGTCCCGGGGGCAGCGCGGGCAGCTGGCCGCCCCGCTGCCTTCCGTAGTACGAATCCCAGACCGCGTTGTACCCCGAGGGTGCGGGGTACGCGGCCGGGCCGGTGAGCTGACCGGCGTAGCCGTAGGTACCGCGGTGGCCGAAGGCCTTGAAGGTCAGCTCCTCCTCGCCGGAGCGGTCACCGGGCAGGGCCCGGAAGGCCCGCCGGTATTCGGAGCAGAGGGCGTCGAAGATCGGGGTGACCGAGGCGGGGTGACTCTCCGAGGAGGCGTCGCGGGGTGGCCGCATGCCGGGGATGTGGTTCGGGTACGAGGTCCGGGCGGGTTCGTATGAGTACACATCCCTGCCAACGACCTCAAGGCCCGTCGGATGCGGTCCACGCGGCGAATGGATGGCGGGGAGCATTCCGCCCGGGTGGACAACAGGGTAAAAGTCCTGGTTCGCCGAGGAGCGCGACTCCGGCTCGTCCGCCCCGTACCCGTTCACACGCCCCCCGTTCATGTGCCCGCGAGCGGCATGGCCGCCCCCACCAGACGCCCGTTCGCCGCGGCCCGGTCCAGTGCCTCCCGCAGCAGGTCCTCCCGGGGCTGGGCGCCGATCGTCCCCACCGGGGCGCAGTAGACCAGCACCTTGCGCGTCTTGTTGACGGCGGCCCGCCAGCCGTCGGCGACCTGCATCGCCTGGTGCGCCTGCCACCACGCCTGGGGCGCGCCACCGCCGGCCGGCGGCTGGAGGACCGCGTGCAGCCGGCCCATGGCGAGCAGCACCGACCAGCCCGGAAGCGGTGCCGGGGCCTGGCCGACATCGGTGACCGGGGCGAAGCCCTGCTCGGTGAGGAGCTCCAGGAAGACGTCCACCGGCCCGGTGGTGCCCGGGCGGGCGATCGGCCCCAGCGGCTCGACCACCAGCGCCGGCTGCACCTCGCCGCCGACCAGCACCAGCCCGCTCGTCACCCCGAGCTCGGCCTGGAGCGGCACCTCGCGCCGTACGCCGGTCACCCCGCTGCCCTCGGCCGCGATCGAGGCGACGGCGCCCTGGAGCTGCGCCTCGGAGACCGGGACGACCTGGGAAGGGATGCAGCTGGCGTGGGCGAAGGCCAGCACGGCCGTCTCCTCGCCGATGAACAGCACGGTGCTGGTGGGCACCTGGCCGGTGTGGCCGGGGGTACGGCAGGAGGTGCAGTCGTACACATCCGGGGCGTTCTCGCCGCCGAGCAGTCGCTCCGCCTCTTCGTCGCCGATCTCGGCACGTACCTCGTCGCTGACAGCGAGCATGCGCGGCACGGGGGCTCCTCGAAACCTGGTAGGTCGGTTGTTCTCGTCGCAGGGCGCGGTCGAGCCGGGTGGTTCCCGGTTCGTAAGGAGACAACGGATGATCCATGGCATGGGTCACGCTCCGGAAAAGTTCCCGGGCGCGGCTACCGATGGGGCAACGCTTACGGCACGACTTGGCGATCAAGGCCAACCCCCCGCCCCCTCCCACGGTCTAACCTCTCGGTAGAGGCGGGCCCGGGACGGATCCGCGGCTTACGGCGGCATGGGGACGAATGCGCATCTCATTCCTGATCCACAACGCGTACGGGATCGGCGGCACGATCCGGACCACCCACACCCTCGCCGGCACCCTCGCCGAGCAGCACGACGTGGAGATCGTCTCCGTCTTCCGGCACCGGGAGGAGCCCGTCTTCACCCCCGGTGGCAAGGTGCGGCTGCGGCACCTGGTGGACCTGCGCAGAGGAGGCCCCGGCTACGAGGGCGAGGACCCGGACCACCGGCGCCCCGCCGTCGTCTTCCCCGCCGCCGAGGGACGCCACGGGCAGTACAGCGTCCTGACGGACCGCCGGATCGCCGAGCATCTGCGCCGCCTGGACTGCGACGTGGTCGTCGGCACCCGGCCCGGCCTCAATGTCCACATCGCCCAGCAGGCCCGGCGCGGCCCGGTCCGCGTCGGCCAGGAGCACCTGACGCTCGGCACCCACTCCGCGCAGCTCAAGCGGGTGCTGCGGGCGCACTATCCGCGCCTCGACGCCGTCACCACCGTGACCGAGGCGGACGCGAGCGCCTACCGGCGGCTGATGCGGCTGCCCGGCGTGCGCGTCGAGGCGGTGCCCAACGGGGTGCCCGTCCCGGGGGTCGCGCCCGCCGACGGCGGCGGCAAATGGGTGATCGCGGCCGGGCGGCTGACCCCCGTCAAGCGCTACGACGTCCTCGTCCGCGCCTTCGCCCGGGTCGTGGCCGAGCGCCCCGACTGGCGGCTGCGGATCTACGGCGCCGGTGCCGAACGGGCCACGCTACGGGCACTGATCGAGAAGCTCGGCCTCTACAACCACGTCTACCTCATGGGCCCCGTGAGCCCCCTGGAGCCCGAGTGGGTCAAGGGGTCCATCGGCGCGGTCACCTCCAGCCTGGAGTCCTTCGGCATGACCATCGTCGAGGCGATGCGCTGCGGGCTGCCGGTGGTCGCCACCGACTGCCCGCACGGGCCCGGCGAGATCATCACCGATGGCGCGGACGGCCTGCTGGTGCCCGTCGGGAAGGCCGAGGCCATCGCCGCGGGGCTGCTGCGGCTGATCAACGACGACGAGCTGCGCCGGCGCATGGGCGCGGCGGCGCTGGTGAGTTCGGCGCGCTTCGACCCCGCGGCCGTCGCCGCCCGTTACGAGACCCTCTTCGCCGGCCTGCGCACGCGCGGCGGCCTCCGCGGCGGGCTGCACCGCACCCGGGGCGCCCTGCTCAGCACGGCCTTCCAGGCCAAGGACCGGGGCCGCTCCGCCCTGCGGAAGGTACGAGCCGCATGACGCCGAACCGGCCCACCGTGCCCGGGCGGGAGGGGGACCGCCCGTCCGCGGCGGCCGCCCCGCCGCCCCCGACCACCACCTCCGAGGAGTGCGTCAACGTGTCTGCCCCTCCCCTGGCCGCAGGCGCGGGGAACCCCAGTGCCGACTGCATCGCGGACTCCGCGGGCGGGCTCACCTTCGACCTCGACGCGCCCGGCCGTGCCGCCGACGCCCACTGGTCCGCCGCCCTCGTGCTGCGCCTGCGGGGCCGTGAGGAGGACGAGGAGGAGGTCCGGCTGCCGCTCACCCCCAACGGCGACGGCCGGCTGCGGGCCGTGCTGCCCAGCACCGTCGCCCTGCCCGAGGGGCGCTGGGACGTCCATCTGGCCTGCGGCGAGGGCACCCCGCGACGGCTGCTGCCCGGCCTCGCCGACCTGCGCTCCCTGGTCGACCGCCGGCCCGGCCCCAGCACCTCGCCGCTGGCCGTGCGCATCCCCTACGCCACCAAGCACGGCAACCTCTCGCTGCGCAGCTGGCAGCGCGCCCCGCACGCGGAGGCCGGGGACGTGCTCGTCGAACCCGGGGGCATAACCGTCCGGGGCACGCTCTACCGGGTGGAGGACCCCGGGGCCTGGCTGGCGGACGCGGTCGTGGAGGCCCGCCGCAGACGGGCGGAGCTGACCGTCACGGTCCCGCTCACCGCCGCCGGGGGACAGGACTTCACCTTCACTCTTCCCTTCGCCGGGCTGTGCGCGCCGTGGCGCGGCGGCCCCGAGGTGTGGGACCTGTGGCTGCGCGGACCGGAGGGGACCCCGGTCCGCCTGGCCCGCATCCTGGACGACGTCGCCGACAAGAAGCACGTCTTCGTCTACCCGGCGCGGGACGTGGCCGCCCCGTATGCCCCTGCCCAGGCGGGCCCGTACTACACCGTGGACAACGACCTTTCGGTGCGGATCGGCGAGCGGCCGGCGGCGGCCGGCCGGTAGCGGCCGGGCTCAGCCGGCGGACCCGGCCGCGGCGTGCGGCTGTTCCCGCTCGCCGCTCTCCGGGTGGTGGAGGTCGAAGGCCGGGGACTCGGAGCGGATGCGCGGGATGCTGGTGAAGTTGTGCCGGGGCGGCGGGCAGGAGGTCGCCCACTCCAGTGAGCGCCCGTACCCCCAGGGGTCGTCCATCTCGACCTTCTTCCCGTACCTGGCGGTCTTCCAGACGTTGTAGAAGAACGGCAGGTTGGACAGGCCCAGCAGGAACGCCCCGATCGAGGAGACGGTGTTGAGCGCGGTGAAGCCGTCGGCCGCCAGGTAGTCGGCGTAGCGGCGGGGCATCCCCTCGGCGCCCAGCCAGTGCTGGACGAGGAAGGTGAGGTGGAAGCCGGTGAAGAGGGTCCAGAAGTGGATCTTCCCCAGCCGCTCCTCCAGCATCTTCCCGGTGAGTTTGGGCCACCAGAAGTAGAAGCCGGCGAACGTCGCGAAGACGACCGTCCCGAAGACCACGTAGTGGAAGTGCGCCACGACGAAGTAGGTGTCGGTGACGTGGAAGTCCAGCGGCGGCGAGGCGAGGATCACCCCGGTCAGGCCGCCGAAGAGGAAGCTCACCAGGAAGCCCACCGCCCACAGCATGGGCGTCTCGAAGGACAGCGAGCCCTGCCACATCGTGCCGATCCAGTTGAAGAACTTCACCCCGGTCGGCACCGCGATCAGGAACGACAGCAACGAGAAGAACGGCAGCAGCACCGCGCCGGTCGCGAACATGTGGTGGGCCCAGACCACCACCGACAGGGCCGTGATGGCCATCGTGGCGCCGATCAGCATCACATAGCCGAAGATCGGCTTGCGGGAGAACACCGGGATGATCTCGGTGATGATGCCGAAGAACGGCAGCGCGATGATGTAGACCTCGGGGTGGCCGAAGAACCAGAACAGATGCTGCCACAGCAGCGCTCCGCCCCACTGGGGCTCGAAGACCAGGGCCCCGAACCGCCGGTCCGCCTCCAGGCTGAGCAGCGCCGCCGCCAGCACGGGGAAGGCGAGCAGGACGAGGATCGAGGTGAAGAGCACGTTCCAGGTGAAGACCGGCATCCGGAACATCGTCATCCCGGGGGCGCGCATCCCGATGATGGTGGTCAGGAAGTTCACCGCGCCGAGGATGGTGCCGAAGCCGGCGAGCGCCAGCCCCATGATCCACATGTCGCCGCCCAGGCCCGGGGAGCGGGCCCCGCTGTTCAGCGGGGCGTAGGCGGTCCAGCCGAACGAGGCGCCGCCCTCGGGCATCAGCAGGCTGGAGACCACGATGATGCCGCCGAAGAGGTAGAGCCAGTAGGCGAACATGTTGAGCCGGGGGAAGGCCACGTCCGGCGAGCCGATCTGGAGCGGCATGATCGCGTTGGCGAAGCCGGCGAAGGCCGGGGTGGCGAACAGCAGCAGCATGATCGTGCCATGCGCGGTGAACGCCTCGTTGAACTGCTCGTTGCTCATGAACTGGAGCCCGGGGCGGGCCAGCTCGGCGCGCATCAGCATGGCGAGCAGCCCGCCGATGAGGAAGAAGCCGAACGATGTGATCAGGTAGAGGTTCCCGATCTTCTTGTGGTCGGTGGTCGTCAGCCAGTCCACGATGATCCGGCCGGGGCTGCGCTGCCCGGCTGGCCCGGCCGGTCCGGCCGCGGCGGCCTGCGCGGTGTCGGTCCCCATCCGTGCCCCCTCGCTTGTGGTGCTGTCGGATACGCGTGTGTCCTCGCGGGCACCCGCCATGATGCTCCCGCGGCGCGGCGCGCGCGAGGGTGCCTCGCCGACGGGGCGTTCCGGAACATGGAATTCCGAGGGTCTCCGTGCCGATAGGCCCGGGCCTCCGCCAATTCCCGTGGATCAATGCCGGGGACGGGGTGCGGCCCGGGAATTCGGTGGGGCTCCGGGGGAGTTGCCGGAGGGTCTTCCGGGAAGGTGTGGTGAATTCACCGGCGAGTTTTTGTGGAGGCGTCGCGAGGGAAAAGGAACACCCCGTGGGGGTGAGGGAATTCGGCGCAAACCCCCTCGGGGTCACTGTGACAGAAGTGTGACCAGTGGCGGACCGGGCGGTGCGGGGAGGCTGGGCGACGGCCCGTCCGGCCGCCTACGGTGGCTGCCATGACTGCCCTCCCCGGAC